>JBBRBO010000009.1:0-69279 GCA_038205805.1 Desulfomonilales bacterium | reverse complement strand
CGTGCGGTTACCTAATCGTGGTGAACGGCCACTTATGATCTCTCCCATAGACTAGAAGCGTTCCATGAAGCCGACGGTCAGGGGACATACTGCTTCATCCGGACGAATTCACCGGCTTGAATCACAAAGCCGCACTCAGAGCCCGGACGCTAAGCCCTATTTATGTGAGAGTCTGCGAGCCCAAAAAGTTCCCATTTTCCGGCTCATTAAGCTCCGCTGCGGGTTTCGGGGGGTCCCAAGGATTCCAGCGCTGGGAGAGTGGTACGGTTTGGGATGAGCGCACTGGGGCGACTACCGACGGCCCGAGACGTACGGCGGCCACCTTTGGCTCTGAGGGAACACCTAGGGGAGAGCAAATGTCTCCTCCTATCTTCAGCAGGACCGGAGGCGTCTCATCCGCCGAGGAATTTGTCTCGAATGTCACCCATGCGCCGGCGATTCACGCCGAAATCATAGTACCCGGATCGAGCGGCCGATCGGCAATCCACTTGATTGTCATTATCGTCCAGCCAAAACTCCAGGTCATCCACAAAGCCGAAGAGCCGCGATCGCACTTCCACGTGGATGTACGTGGGCATTTCCATGACGACCGTGGAGTGTGGGATGTCGGCTAGTATCTTTAAGAGTCGGCCCTTGGCTTCCTCGACAGGGTAGATAAACGGCATGGGATCAATTTTCTTGGAGGATGATTCCGCCGGGTCGGTAGATACGCAATTAGGGCTTGACGGACAGGGCCTCAAGGCGGGAACCCCTTGGGCGCCCTGCGCATCGGGACCGGAAAGCACGGCAGCGAGAAAGCACATGAGAATGAGCCTCCAGGTGATTATCATACGTGTGTCGCTCCTACGACCGATGAGCAAGCAAACACTTACTATCGGGGACACCCTATTGCATAAAACGATTCGTAATCGTTCACCGTGCCGTTGAATGCGGCTCTACCCGTTAACACCGGAAGGGAGACTCATCGTCCCTCCGGATTACACCCCGCGTCATTCCCGAAAGGATGTCACCTTCAGGATGAAGCGTCACGTTCCGACCTTGTGAACTTCGGCTATTTCAGCGGTTATCTTTGCGTCCATCTTGGCGGATTCCGCTTGTGATTTGGTTTCAGAGCGGAGTTCCTCAATCCAGGGGGTCAGGTCTTCGAGTTTGTGTTCGATGTCGAGGATCTTTGTGCTCATGTAAATATCCGAGACATACTTGTCGCGATCCCGCGCCAGCTCGTGGATCTTTTCCAAGATAAAGAACATGTTTTTCTTGGTTTGGTCCAGGGCTTCGCTCTTTTCCTGGAATCTATCGAGATCATCTTGGGATTCTTCTTTCGACAAAGGGCGGGCGTTCTCTAGCCGAAACAGCTCTAGGGTTGCGTATGCGGCTATTTCTTCCGATTCGCAATAGACGGCGTACGCCTGTTGGATTGCGTCGTTGAAGCGCCCTCGTATGAAGGCCGCTTCTTCGTATTTCGAGCTATCGTTGGGCATCGGAACTCCTGTGCACGCTCACTGCTTATTCAAGAATGTGCTGATCTTGTGGTGAATCCCGGCCTCACCAAAGACCTGTTCCATGCGTTCGCGCAAATGCCGATCCTCCTCATAGAGCTTCTTTAGACCGAAGTATCGGACTGCGTCGCTGAAGCCCTCCTCGTACGCGGTTTCACGCACACTATCTAATGAGGTCGCAGGTCGAGCATACCAACGATGGAGCGCAACGCCCGCCCACACAATACCCATGAGCAAAAGGAAGTCCAACCAGATCATGCTTTTCACCTACGGGGAAGGTTTACCCGGCTTGAGGCGGCTCTGCGCCCGTAATCCATACAAAATTTGGGGCAAAGGTCACCTAATGTAGTACATTCTGAAGAGAATATCACGGCCGAGGTCTTTTCCGCCAGTGGAATCACCAACTTGGCTGAGAGAATGGGTTGTGACCATCGGCTGCCGTTCACCTTCCCAACTTGATGGGAAAGCCGGATTAAACTCATACCGGGCTAAAAACATTTCAGAACTTTCTTGACTCCGCACGTTACAAGTGCTACGGAAAGCCCCGGTCTCTACCTCGGGGGAGGGAGGGGCCTTACCGGCAAACCGGGGGATAGGAAAACTTTCCTCCGGTTTTTTTCTTTCGCATAGAGTGAGATAACCTTTCAGCATTTCGCCTATTTAGTCCCAGACTCTTTACACCCACAGTTTCCTGAAGTATAACCGTGCCGAGCGTCATGGAGAAACGACGCAGCTTTCGGCGCATCGGCGTCAACGGGCAGGTGCGTTTTCGGTCTGCGCCCGACGCCGAGTTGTCGTTTGACGGGCGAACTCCGTCGAGCAAAGACGCTGAGACGTTCTTCTCTCGTTCGATATGCGTAAAGTCCATGAGAAAGTAAGTTACATGACGGATAAACCTGAAGCGATCGACCAAGACTATAAGTCGCACAAGCGAATTTTTCAAGAATACGCGGAAGCCTTTGTAGTAGCCGTTATATTGGCCATTCTCATCCGGGCTTTGCTGTTCCAGGCGTTTAAGATCCCGTCCAGTTCCATGGAACCCACGTTGCTCGTGGGAGATCACATCCTGGTGAACAAGTTTCTCTATGGGGTTCGTGTTCCCTTCACGGATGAACGTTGGCCCCGCTTAGCCGTCCCCTCTAAGGATGACGTGATCGTGTTCATTTTTCCCGAAGACCGCACCAAAGACTTCATCAAGCGAGTGGTGGCGGTCGCCGGCGACACCGTGGAAGTGCGGAACAAGCGGCTCATCATCAACGGCAAAGAGACTCAGAGTCCCCAAGCAGTCTTTCGGAGCCGCGAGATCTACCCCGGCGATTTTGTCCCTAGAGACAACATGCGTCCGGTGAAGGTGCCGGCCGGTAAGCTCTTCGTCATGGGCGACAACCGCGACTTCAGTCATGACAGCCGCTTCTGGGGATTCGTCCCCGTCGAGGACGTGAAGGGCAAGGCCTTTCTCATCTACTATTCCGCCACGAGTCTCTCCGATCTGCGATGGGACCGTCTCTTTAAGGTCATACGCTAGACCAAGAAAATAGGAGTTGGGGAAGCGTATTTGAAAGAAGACCTCCCCTACGAAAACCACTTTCTTGCCGTACCTTCTCACTTGTAGCGCCATTATTCCCTACGGCGTCACATGGAACGCTCCATGCGCTCGTAGTCTTCTTCTTTGAGTATCCCTTCACGGCAACGGAGTCTTCCCGTTCTCCCGGCCTCCTGAAGAATACGGCCCGTAACAAGTTTGCCGTAATCCCATCGTCGAGCGGCTCCGGGACAGGTGGTCGCAATTTCGTTCACCACATCCATGACAAGGCGATCACCGGACTCCACCAGCGACTCGACTTCCACTTCGTAGTGGACTACGGTCCCTGAAAGGAAGGCGTACTCCACTCTGTCCAGGGCCATTTCCCCGAATAGCTGGGGCCGCTCCTCTTGATAGAGCAAACGCACCCACCTACGAGTGGTCCGCCGTTGAAGGACGCTCAGTCCCATTGCGAGTAAGATTGCTTCGGGGGATGCGGGCGTCTCCGTGACCGGAGCCTTCAGGACAATCGCCGATTCTCTCAGCTTGTCGCATACCTCACTGAGCGCTTCCACGGAGAAGGCAAGCTCCCGCTCGTATCGTGTAGGCGCTCCGTTCCGACCCGGCGCCGCGGGACCTTTGAGGGTAAGCAATCGCTCTTCATCTAAGGCTCGCAAACGTAAGGCCCACTGAGCAGGTCCAAGAGACGGCGGGTCGGTATCGAAGTAGGTGTCGGTGAGCGTCAGGGTTGAGCTTTCACCCAAGCGAAAGCGCCCCAGCGTCTCGATGGCCATGAGCCGACCGAACACGTCCTCGCCGTGATTTCCGTACACCACCAGCGTCGCTTCACATTCTCGATCATTCATCACCGCGCGCTCCGTAGGTAATTCAATGGCAATCATATTACAAAATATTCGCATGGTTGTCTCACCTCAAGGTGTGTTCGAGAGAGATTATGGCGGAGTCTTGGGTCGCAAATAAGCGGAAGACCCGCATTTCGGCGCATGTGACGGCAGAGAGACGGGTCCCGCCTCCACTAAACTATTTTATACATGCGTCGTATTTAGAACAGATTAGAGAGCGCCGGAGTAGCGGCTTGAGAGAGCGAGCGATAGAGAGACGCCTTCTTATCGGAATTACCTATTTGTGTTATTGGCGGTTTTCATGTATGAAGGAACTGCTCTACAATGGTGAAATATGAAACATTCTCGAAAATTCCCGAAAATCGCTTGTTGTAATTTTTTACCCGACCGACAAGCGGTGAAAGAATTCGCATTTGACAACGGCTTTGATGGCGTGGATTGGACCTTTACCCGTGAGGACGCTCTGGAAAGGCATTTCGAGAAGCGCCAAGCGCATTTAATTCGTGATCTTAGCCCCCTAGAGGTTCGGTTCCACCTGTACTTTAGGGGAATGGAATTAGGTCACGAAGACCCGGTTCAACGAAATAGCGCTCTCTTTATCTACTTCAAGGTGTTACGTTTCATTGCCTCTATGGGTGGGCGCTTTACCACGATCCATGTGGGTCTACAGGACACCCTGCACTCGGACTTAAGCTGGGACGCCACGGTCAGGGGACTCTCACTGTTGAGCGCATTCGCACGCACGTCGCGCCTGATACTATCCGTGGAGAATTTAGCCACAGGCTGGACCGCCTCCCCTGCCCTTTACTTAAGGCTTCTCCATGCGGCGGGTCTGTGGTCAACCATCGACATTGGGCATACAAGCGGCTACGCACACGATCCCGCTCAGGCGTGTGACCTGGCCGGTTTCCTGGATCGCGTACGACGGCGAGTCGTCCACGCCCATATTTACCACCAAGAGATCGGAGGCGTCGGTCACATCCCTCCTGAGAGCCCGTGGGATTGCGCCTCACGCCTGGACAACCTTTTAGGCCGAACCCACTGCAACTGGTGGACCCTGGAGCTGCGTGAGGAAACCGTAGCCTTGCAGACCCTCAAGCATGTACGGGCGTTCTTGCGCTTCACCGCAGGCGAAAAGAATATCGGTCAGGATCTGCTCGAAAGAAGGCTTCTCCCCACGTCCCTCACAAAGAAGCTTAAAATGCGCGCCGACTAGCGACATTTCTCAGCTACACCATAAGCACGCTGCTTCCCACCAGTAACGTATCCAATGAACCTTCCTCATACATAAAAGATGGTGTAGTGGCTCACAGGAGTTGAGAGGCATCTACCAGTGAACGATTCCTAATGGGTGGACCTCAATTGCTCACGGGATTAAAATATGGCATTATGGATACCTAAGAGCGGACCTTTCGGAGGCTACCATGGAGTCCTTAAGCTCACTGATCCCTTTTCTCATTATTGCGTTTTGGATTTACACCTTGGTAAAAAGGAACCGCGCGGCCGGCGCTAAAGGCCAACGGGAGCCGGAAACGTCCGGCAGTTCAGCGAGCCTGGAGGCGGCTGAAACCAAAAAACCGGCGCCCGCGGGGGAGAGTTTTTTCGCCGGACTATCGAGGCAGTATCAGGAAATGCAAGCCGCAGCGCAGCACGATCAACGGCGTGAAGCTACTGGTGGATCAACAGCGCCCGCACAGGATGTATTCACATTTTCCGGCGAGCCTCCCCAGGCTGTACGCCCCAGAGAGAGCAAGCAAGTCGTGACGAGTCCGGGTGGGCCGGTTATCACGTCCAAACCTATCGAGCCGACTTGGTGGGCATGAAAACACTGCGGCCAAGGCTGATTTGGGCGATGATGACATTCCTGATTCTATGTGGAACGCCCTCTGAGGGGCAAGAGGAGCAGCCCACGCCGGTTATCCCCAAGAAGGACACTTCCGAGTTCTCATGGGAGATGCCGGGCCGTGTTTCCATATACGATCTTCAGTTTGGGCCGGCCGTATGGAAGGACTCCCAATGGAGCTTTTTGGGGAGTAGTCGCACGGTGTACACCGGCGCCCACGGCGACAAACTGACCTTGATGATTCGATTTTCCTATTCCGGATCAAAATCCGACACCCCTTTGAAGTTTGTGATAAAACTTCCCGAGGCCCGACAGTACGAGGAAACCGTTCACCTGAGCGGCAGGAGCGGTAACTACAGTTATCCCTTCACGTTACACAAACCCGAGGACTTCGTGGGATCGGGTTCCATTTATCTTTATTACGGATTCAGTATAGTGGATGTACTTGATTTTACGATTGTTCCCGGCTCTCCTCAAGCGAATCTCTAATGGAAAAATTGACGAAGGCTCGGCTGGACGTATTGTTGACCAATTCAGGACTCGCGGATTCACGAGAAAAGGCCCGCGCCTTGATTATGGCGGGTAAGGTTTCCGTCGAGGATAAGGTCATTGACAAACCCGGACGCGAATTTCCGTTGGATGCGGCGGTTAAGGTGGCGCCGTCGAATCCCTACGTCAGCAGAGGGGGTGTAAAGCTTGCCGCTGCGCTGGACGCCTTCCGCATTGACCCCGCAGGACTCACGATATTGGACGCAGGCGCCTCCACAGGCGGGTTTACCCATTGCCTGCTCTTGCGGGGCGCGGGTAAGGTCATCGCTATAGATGTGGGCTACGGGCAGTTCCACTGGAGTCTTCGGAACGACCCCAGGGTTCACCTCATTGAACGCAAAAATATCCGCAAGATAGACCCGGAACAGCTCCCAGGACCCATTCACGCGGCTGTGGCGGATCTCTCGTTCATTTCCCTTGAGCTTGCCTTGCCCAAGCTCAGAGCCATCGTGCAACCCAAGGGTTGGCTGGTCACGCTGGTAAAACCCCAGTTTGAAGTTGGACGAGGCGATGTAGGGAAAAAAGGCGTTGTGCGCGACCCGAAGAAGATTCGCGGCGCCATTGATCGCATTAAGAATTTCGCGCAGAGTTCCGGCTTCCGCGTGCTCGGCGAGACAGAAAGCCCCCTCACCGGACCCAAGGGCAATCGGGAATTCCTCCTGCACCTAATCTCTGAACCCGATAAGTAATGGTGCGGAGAAGCTTCTTAAGAGAAGATCTTCCCCGAATTCCATTTCAAAAATCCTTTTGTGGCCGAAAAGGGACACGTCCCCAAGAGAAACGCCCCTTTTCGGCGAAGACACATTACAGGAAATCTATTGCCGAATTTTACTCCTATGCTAACCAATCGGCATACCCTCGACCGCTTCTCAGGTGTTCTTTTTGACTGACGTCTTCACGCCTGAAAAGCGCAGCGCCCTTATGGCTCGAGTAAAGAGCAAAAATACCCGACCGGAACTTGTCGTGCGCTCTTTGCTCCATAAGATGGGTCGTCGTTTCAGGCTTGACCGGAAGGATCTGCCGGGGAATCCGGATATTACTCTCCCCAAGTTGCGCAAGGTTATCTTCGTACACGGGTGCTTTTGGCATGGTCACGAGGGGTGCCCTCGGGCCGCTCGCCCAACCAGCAACCGAGAGTTCTGGGATAGGAAGCTCTCGGCCAACATCGAGCGACACAAGACCAACATTGCCGCGCTCGAGCAAATGGGCTGGAAGGTCCTCGTCATCTGGACGTGTCGTATGCGTGACCAGCAGGCGCTTAGCCGCATTCTGACGGATTTTCTCGAGGACCGGCCCTAAGCTCACAGACCGTCGGCGCCGAGAATGGTAACCCTTCAGTTACGTGCGGGAGCGATACTGTAACTATCTAATATACTTAAACAGCAACCGCGATTTGCCGCTAGTAACTGAATGCTTACCGAGAATGCCTGCAATGATTTGAAAATCCGGCCGTTTCGAGCTACACTTCAGGATTTGCGGCGGCCGGCGTAAGTCCGCCGTAGCTTAGCGAACCGTTAAGAATTACGAAAGGTGCAGTATGAATCCGTCGGATATAGACGTGCAGATGCAGAAGATCATGCGCGGGGTGGAAGAAATCATCCATGAAGAAGAGATGCGACGGCGCATCGCCGAAGCCGCAGCCAAGGGCCGCCCTCTTCGCGTAAAGCTGGGAGTGGATCCCACCGCCTCGGACATCCATCTGGGTCACATGGTGACTATTCGCAAACTCAAGCACTTCCAGGACCTTGGTCATACGGCGATTTTTCTGGTTGGGGATTTCACCGCCCGTATCGGCGACCCCACCGAGCGCAACGAGGCGCGTATGCGACTCACCAAAGAACAAGTGTGGGAACACGCCAAGAGCTTTCGTGAGCAGGTCTTCAAGATCCTTGATCCTGAAAAGACGGAACTCCGTAGTAACGGCGAGTGGTTCGATTCCATGAATTTTGCGGATTGCCTGGATCTCGCGTACAGGTCCACCGTGGCCAGGATGCTCGAGCGCAACGACTTCGACAAACGGTTCAAAGACGGAAACCCAATCTCCATCACCGAATTCTTGTACCCCCTCATGCAGGGATATGATTCCGTAGCCTTGGAATGCGATGTGGAGCTGGGCGGCACAGATCAGAAATTCAATCTCTTGGCCGGACGCGATCTTCAGAGCCAGCATGGGCAACCTCCCCAAATTGTTATAATGACGCCGCTTATCGAAGGCCTGGACGGCGCAAAGAAAATGAGCAAGACCGAGCGCAATTACATTGCGGTTGACGACACACCCGAAGATATGTTCGGCAAAACCATGTCCATCCAAGACAATCTGGTTATCAAATACTTTACCTTGCTCACGGATGTGGACCCGGCGCTCATCACTCAATATCGGGACGCCCTCGTGAACATGGCCGAGCATCAGGATAACAATGATCCTCTCCATCCCATGGGGATAAAGAAAGGGCTCGCTCGCGCCATCGTGACGGAGTACCACAACGAGGCCGCGGCCAAGATCGGCGAAGACCACTTCGAGCGAGTGGTTCAACGAAAAGAAGCCCCGGAATCCATCCCTTTGCGTGTTTTCCACAAACCGGCCCTTTCCATTCAGGAGCTTGTGGCCGCAACGGCGGGCGTTTCCTCTTCAGAGGCTAGACGCTTGATTACACATGGGGGAGTCAAGATCGAGGGCGCCAAGGTCACGGACCCCGCTCACGAGATAGGACTCACCGCGTCGGAACAGACGCTCCAGGTGGGGAAACGCCGCTACTTCAGGATTAAACAAGAGAAGGCTTGAGAGCGTTTTGTGGCCGCGTCTGCGCCGTGTATGAACCGTAAACGTTACCCTGGATAGAGTGGCCGCCCGGAATCGTTAATGGCTCCGGTAAATAAAAGTTAATGACAAAATGAAAACGTGGGGTTAGAATCCTAAAGAGTGAAGGAATTTCCGCGACGCCGACCCGAAGGTTCCGCAGTCATTGAAACCTTCGGCAAAAAGACGCTTCGAGCGCCTTCACCAGTGGAATGGGCGATTGAACGCCAAACCAGGCCGGCGGCGTTCCGGATTGCATGAGGTATGGAAAGAATGGCTTTTTACGTAAGAGCGCTTATCATTTGTATAACACTATGCGCGGTCATTGGTCCTCCAAACGCATCAGCCGGCTGATGCGGGACCGACGTCTTCTGGAACGAAGGCCCAAGTTATTTCAATAATGGAGCGTATCAGCAGCCGCAACAACCATTTGTTCCGCAAAATGGACAATGGCGATCTGAAGGCGACGGCTATACGTATGATGTGAACTCATATTCCGGATATTCGGGACAAGCCCCCGCTCAAGCTCCAGCGCAACAGCAACCGTCTGCGCCGCAGCAGGCGTATCAAGGGGCTCCCATACAGGGAGCGGCTTCCGGCGCGCAGACGCGAACACCGGCGGCGGCGCCCAATGTCCCTCGTGTGACACGGACTACCGGCCAACCCTCGACGCCTCAAAGGAAAGCGGTTCATGCTACGCCGAAGCACGTCCAAAGCGGCGCCGGTTCCACGAACAGCGCTGCGAATCTCCAGAGAAACGCATATCAGGCGACCGCCCACTCACTGAGTGAGACTACGGTCGCCGACACATTGCCTCAACGAAGAACTCGCAACAAAACCTTATGGTAATCGGCGGGGTCCGCCCCTGCGGACTTCAAATTCACAATTCCAAGTCTTTATTTCGGTATGGCCCGTAATGAGAAGCCCCTCAGAGAAGTTCGGATCGCCCTTTGCCACGGCGAAGCAGTGATCGTTCCGAAGGTACGCTAAGGGAAACGCGGCCATTGATCTCGTATTGGGATCAAAGGACGTACTTGAGATTGCGGCTGAATGCGCCTGTAACCGACGCAGTGACGCCCCAACGCCGACAGGACTTGACCAACACGGAAGGGATTACTGTGCCTGAAAAACAACCAACCAGGGCAAAACGTGGGCAGAAGCGGCAAGCGACGGCTGAAACGCCCCCGGCCGATCCTCAAGAACAGGACCTCACGGCAGCGATTATTCCTGAGTCCGGTGACCTGACCGAAACGTGTGAACCCACGATGGATGAAACGGTCTGCGTCATGACGAACCGAGTCGCCGCCATTGCGCAAAGCCATGCCCTCATCAAGCAATTCACGTATGACGAACTCAAGATTCTCCTATCCTTAAAGCGCTCTCAGGATCCACAAGCTTGGACGCTCAGAGAAGACCTCATTGCGCTCACCTGTGAATGCAACAACACCCCGGAACCTGAAAAGGCCCTCCCCGACCGAAACCGTGTGGCTGTGAAACGACGCCTCCAACATCTCCGAATCAAAGGACTCTTCAGACGACAACCAGGCTTTGAAGACGATGAATTCACCGAAGCCGAAGGCGCCGAAAACATTATCTAACGCCGACGTGAAATAAAAGAATAAGAATTGGGGAGAAGCTTCTTTCAAGAAAGTCCTCCCCAATATTCATTGTAATCGTTCACCGGGCTTGAGGCGGCTCTTCGTCCGGTGAAAGCCGGAGGGGAGACTCATCTTTCCTCCGGACCTCCCCATATGTAATTACAGATAGTTGTCCTGTTCCTGGTGAACGGTTACTATTCATTTTACGCGGATTGGTCGGCGCGGCGTGATCGCTTGAAATGGGTAAGCACAAACCACACGGCTGCAAGAATAAGGATAATCAGCACGGCAATGTCCAGCTCTTTGGTGTATTTCTCCACTTCCGTCCATCGCGATTTAAGATAATATCCGCACGCTAGGAGAAACGTATTCCACATTGTGGCGCCGACAATGGTGTAAAGGCAAAAAGGAAGCAGTCGCATCTTGCCCATCCCCGCAGGAATAGAAATGAGATGACGCACCACGGGGATGAACCTGCTCACGAACACCGTCCATGAACCGTGCCGCGCAAACCAATTTTCGGTAAATTCGAGATGCTCGCGATTTAAAAGAAAATACCTGCCGACCTTGAGGACAAACGGCCTTCCCCCGTAGTAACCGGCGTAATAGGAAAGCAAAGAGCCGATGAGTGACCCCAAAGATGTAGCCAAGATCGCCCAATGAAGCGAAAACCGCCCCTCCTGAACTAAGAATCCGACAAAGGGCATGACCAATTCGCTGGGCACCGGAGCTACCATGCTCTCCAGCACCATGAGGAAGCCTGCGCCCCAATATCCGCCTTGATTAATTGCTTCCGTGAAGTAATGGGCTAAATGCTCAACCATGATGTATTCCTTTTTGCAGCGTAACGGCGTACTAGCGAAACAGTGTTTGCATGACGGGATGTTATAGCTGTTTCCTCATGAGGTGTCCAGTCCAATCGCATGAAGCGCTCTCTGTGTTGATGAGCGCTTTTCATAGTGGTTCACGGGGCTTGAGACGGCGGCCTCCCCGCATGAGCGCCTATGGCTCATTTCTCCTACGGAACACCGCATCCTCACACAACCCGAACCCGCTCCGCCGGCCGTCTTCCTTTCCTTACTTTCCGCAACGCGGCTTCTCTCTTCCGGGCGCATGCGGATTGTACGCCTTCCATACAGGAAAAACCGCCTTGAAGAACCTGTCTCTTTTCCCAGGTCTTGACAATTCCGCTATGAGCGTGTTCAATAATCATACTGCAATTTTAATCCTTTCGAGGGATTTTGGCTTGACATTGCCCTGTTAGCAGTTTAAACAACCGTATCCTGAGGGATCAGGGCGATTAGCTTTTTTGTTCAGCGCTCTTAGGTGTTTATTGTAGTTTTGTTCGGCTCCGGCCATGTTTTTGGACTGATTAGGTCCACCGAGGTATGAACGCACAGAATTTCCCAGTCGTTTCTCAGTGCGGCTGCTATCCTAAACACGAGGGGAGATCTGGAATCGGATGGGTTGTGCGAAAGCTATTGAACCAAGTCCTGTGTTGATTAAGGGGAATAGAGAATCGGAGCGTCCCTACAGACGTGTTGATTGCGACAATTACGGTGGTTGTCTCAACATAGCGCTGAAGAGTCGATGGGCCGATTTCTCCTGCCTCCAATGTGCGGCGTACACCAGAACGAGATTTTACGAGCAATCGGCAGGTATCGACGAGTTCTGGTAGGCCGTGAAACAACTCCCGGCAACTATTCTCTTTGCCATTGCCTTTGCCTTTGTGGAAGCGGCCGTCGTCGAGTATCTTCGCGCAGTATATTACCCGCTTTCCTCAGGGGGCTTTCACTTCCCGACCCTTACCGTCGAGTTAATCAGGCAAATGGGGCCTGAGCATTATCGGCGGTTGTTCATCGAGCTGGGGCGAGAAGTGTCTACGCTCGTTATGCTCGCGGCGTGGGGCATGGGAGTAGGCCGGAATATCCGAGAATCGTGGGCTCACTTTGTCATTGCGTTCGGGGTATGGGATCTTTTTTATTACATTTGGTTGAAATTGTTTATTGATTGGCCCGTAGGCTTCTTCGATTGGGATTTACTTTTTCTTTTACCCGTGCCCTGGACAGCCCCCGTTATTGCGCCCGTAATTGTTTCGCTCATCATGATCGGCGCCGGAATCAGCGTCCTCTATCACGAAGGAGCGGGCCGACCTTTGCAACCGAAGCCTCAAGATTGGGCCGTGCTCGTCCTTGGCGGACTCATTGTCATTACGGCCTTTTGTTGGGATTACGCCGACATCATGGCCGGCGGCTTTCCAAAGCCGTTCAACTGGCCCTTATTTGTCCTGGGAGTCCTCGTAGGCGTCGGAGCCTTCGCCCGTATTGTATATCTCTCGAAACATCCCAAAATCCTGAAAATTTGATCGACAATGAGTGGAAAGTCATTGCGGCGCTCTTGCCCGAAAGCGCTCCCAATGGTAAACTATACGTCTTACATGGTAACTGTTCCCCGGACGTAGAGCCCCTGCAACGCGGTGAATGATTATCTTACAGAGAAGGCGCTCTTGATGCGTAGATCGCTCAACCGGCGCCCACTGGACTCACTTACACACGAAATTACGTTCGCGCCGCCGGCGCCTCTCCGGGAGGACTGAATGTTTAACCCTACTGAACTCATTCTCATTTTGCTGATCGTCGTGTTTGTTTTCGGAGCCAAGCGCATCCCGGAAATAATGGGCGGTTTAGGCAAAGGCATAAAAACCTTCAAAACCGCAATGGACGGCGAAGACGAGTCTCAGACGGCCACCCCCCAGGTGACCACGACTCCGCCAACACCGGGCGCCGAACCCCCTAAGCCGCAAGCGTCCGCGACCACCCACGTGCAACCGGCGTCTACAACGCCCGACAACAAACCCATCGAGCCTAAGTAATCCGGGGTCGGCGGCGCCGGCACGGTGACTCGCAGCTTTCATCCATTGGACACAACGGCGGTTCACCGACCGCCTTTGTTCCACCGTATGCAGGTTCGCTCCGCATCCTAACCTTCATGAGCGGCGTGAATCATCAAGCGGGTCGCACGGCGGCCTATCCATGTTCGGCTCGTTCTCCAAAAGGACCCCTCGTCTAAATCCATGAAACCGCTCACGGCTATTCTCAGGGGCATCGTCGCTCTCTCGCTTAGGCGCCCTTTATGGGTCATACTCTTCTTCTTGCTCCTCTCCATCGCGGGCTTTGCTTCCATGCCCCACATCGTGGTGAGTACGAATCTCATGGCCGGTGTAGGGGAAGCCAATCCCGTCATCAATCTCACGAAAGAAAACACGGAACGCTTCGGCGAACAGGATTCGCTCATTATCGTGCTGGAGTTCCCCGAACCGCCTGGAGAAAGACGGTTGCCCTTCATACAGGGGATCGCCGAGGCGGTCAAGCGAATAGAGGGCGTGCGGCGAGTGCGCTATCGACTGCTCGATCCCGAGGACCCCAAGCAGGTGGAGCGCTTCGTTAAGCACTTCTTGGCGGCGATGGATCAGGAAGAGCGGGAAACCATCAGCAAGATGCTCTCGGCTGAAGGCATTGAAGGCGCGCTTCGACGAACCCGCAACAGGTTGTTTCTTGCCGAGAATCCCTACGTGCAGCGACAACTCCTGGAAGACCCCCTCGAGATGGGCCAATTTATGGCAAAGACCATGGAGAAGCGCGTAGGCTCGGTGTCCGTTGGGGACATGTTTCTCCTCATCGCGGGACCGAACGCCAACCTTTTCCTCATCGCCGTCACCCCGGAATTCTCCACGTCCGAAATCCTCAAGGTGCGGCATCTGGTGGAGAAGGTCAGAGCGCTTTTACCTAAGCGGATTAAGGACCTCAATGACGAACTGAAGATTGTCCGAGACCCCAAAGACATAAAATGGAGCCTCACGGGGAAGGCCGCTTTCCAGTATGAGTCGGATATTATCTTCGATGAAGAGACCGCCTCGTTGCTTTTGATTTCCTTTGGGCTCGTTTCGGGTATTTTCCTCATTATCTATCGTAGCTTTATTTCCTCCGTGATTTTGATGATCCCACTTATAGCCGGGATTGGACCGAGCTACGGCTTTCTCTATCTCGCATACTCGGACGTAAACCCTGTCGTGATGGGCGCCACGGGCGTTCTCATGGGATTGGGCGCGGAGTACGGCGTCCATCTGTGGGGGCGCTTCCGCGAAGAGCTGGACGCGGGCTTTACGTTCAAAGACGCCATGCTCCTCGCGTACGAGCGCACAGGGCCGCCGGTGTTGCTGGGCGCTCTCACGGGGATCATCGCATTTTTGTGTCTGTGTTTCTCAAGTCAACCAGCCCTGGTGCAGTTCGGCTTTTTCGGCGCGATGGGTTTGGCGCTCACGTGTATCTCGACCTTGTTTCTCGTGCCGGCCCTGGCGAAACTGCTCAGTCGATTCAAACGCGAACTTTACCCGCGACTCATGATGTCGTTCAGCGGTATAGCGCACCTTTTTCTTCACAAACCCGGCGCCATAACGGTGGTTTCCATCCTCGTCATTTTGGTGAGCGCATTTTTCGCCACAAAGGTCACGTACGAAAAAGATCTCTTCAAGGTGTTTCTCGCCGGCGGAATGGAATCAATGGCGGTCTCGAATAAGATATCCAAGAGCTTTCATTCCAATTTCGCCCAGCCGACGCTCCTGTCCTTTGACGTGGAGGATCTCCAGTCGGGTCTGCGTTATCAACGCCAATTGGATGGGATCATTCAGGACCTCATGCAGCGAGATAGAGACATAGCCTCCTTTGATTCCATTTCGTACATGCTGGCGCCGGACACGATTCGCCAAAAGAACGCAACGGTTCTCAAGCGGATCGCCGATCGCTGGGGACTAATGCGAAACGCCTTCGACGAGTGGTTGAGCGGCAGCGATCTCTCGGGGTCGGCGTCGGCGGTTGTAAAGAAATCCTTTGACGGCACGGGAAGGATTGTCGCTGACCTTGCGGCCGGCAATTTCGACCGACCGGACCCTGAAGTGGATCTCGAGCGCTCTTGGTACCGCACAAAGATAGCCGGGAAGTGGCGGTTTCTTACGCAGATACGCTACGCTGATCGGATTACGGACCCCGCTCAACTCAAGAGGGTGGATCAGCGGCTCACAAAGGCCCTGAAAGCCATGCCCACGGAAGTGAAACTCTCCGGGACAAGGCAGACCATGGAAGCCGTTCTCTCGAGTTTAGTATCCGAGCTGTTTCGCCTGGGACTCTATGCGTTTTTCGCGCTGTCTCTCATCTTTTTCGCTATTTTCCCGAACCCACTCGGCGTTGGGTTGTGTCTGATCCCGATGATCGGGTCCTTTGCGATCACATTGGGCGCCATAGCCGTTTCCGGGAAGGGGTTGCCGTTTTCCATTGTGTGCGTGGCGCCGCTGGTGTTTGGGTTCAGCATACATAACGGCATTCATGTGGTGATGGGCAGCTTGCACGAACACCAAAGCAACGTGGAAACAACCATGGCCCGAGTGACGCCCAGAGCTGTATTAACTTCCCTTACCATCATGGCGGGGTTTGTGGCTATGATCACCTCGCGACATTACTCGATGCAGTTCCTGGGCTGGGCCATGGTGTTGGGGATGCTCTCGGCCGTGCCGCTGACGCTCGTTACGTTGCCCGCGATGCTGTATCTTATCGAGCGATTTCGCGGCCGTACGTCGCCCGATACCAATGTTTAATCAAAGAAGTAACCCGACAACGAGACTTGCACAACCGCATGTATTGCTTGTTAGAAATATCAATAGGTTATGAGTTCTCCTCTTCTGCCGAGCATTAAATCAGATTATTTAGCCGTAACACAGACTGGGAGCAATCTTGCCGTTTTCTACGAACCATACGTCACGTTGTAGGGTTAGTTTCAAGAAGGTTCTTCCCAATATTACTTATTTGATTATGTATTGGTATTCGTCTGTTGATCGTGAGTCCGTATAAGCCGTTCAAGGGGTCTTGCGATCCTCCACGACAATACGGTTATCCACTATGAGCGCCCCGGCCCCCAAAGCGACATCGGTCATGAAGTATCTCTGTTGTTCGGTGGCTACGGTCCCGGCGAGATTGACCCTGCCGTTGATCACCGTGACCTCGGCCATATCCGGCGACACATAGGGATTATTTTGAAATAATGGAGTTATTCGCGCGGTAATGTCTTCATTGGAAATGGGAAGCTCCCCGGAGTTAACGATAAGATCGTTTGTTATGTCGCGCACTCCCTTCACCTTGGCGGTTAAGGCCCCTGCGACAATCTTTTGCGTTTCCGTGGATACGGAACCTGTAAGCCGCACGGTTCCACCCTCCGTGAGAATGGTGATGGGGGTGTCCCGCAGTTGCTCAGAATCGGTGAAGGCGCGTTTCACGGCTTCAGTAATTCCGGAATCCGATAAATCCGGATCCTCCACGACCATAATCGCGTTCACCACATTCACCACCCCTACGGTGTTGCGTGCGGTATCGCCGGCTGCTCGCTTGGCCTCGTATTCCTTCACCGCGCCCTGGAGCGTCACCTCGCCGAGGCTCACGCCCACATAGGGGTCGATTAGGGTAATGCGTGGGTCGTAGAGGAAGGCTTCTTTCACTACGGTCCTTATTTCGTCATCGGGAGTTCTCAAGGACTTCCGCGGCGCCGGCACAGGAAATCGGTGAGCAAGAGACATGGCATGGGCTTTCACGGACTGAACGCCCCCAACCCATGCGTGATAATAGGTGCGCATCAATTCACGAGGCTCGTTCACCACTCCGCTCAGCGTCGCTTCCCCATCCACCACCTCTATGGTGACGCGGGCGGCGTTCAGTCGCGTGTCTTCATCCATGGACCGCCGTACCTGTGTGAGGATTTCTTGATCGGAGCGAGCGGGTATATCGGGATACCTCAACAGGTTTATAATGGGCTTGCCGGGGACAAGATCTTTCGCCGTGTCCAAGACGATGAAGCGATCACCGGGTTCCGCCACTTCACCGTTTAAGGTAACGACGCCTTCAGTGACGGAGATTTGCATAGGGAAACGTCTAGCCACCGGATCTTCTTTCAGCCCGCGGACCAAGGTATCGCGAATCTGCTCATCCGAATGCGGTCGTGATCCGGGCTGAAGCAAATCGACTACGGATCGCACTCCCTCGACGGATTTAATGAGGGAGATCAGCTTCTCTCTGGTTGCCTCCGTCTCTGCGAATCCGGTCAGAATCACTATACCGTATTGTACTCGCGCGTTGACGAGGTAAGGTCGATACTCGGGGTGGGCGATCAACGCCCCAAGAATCATACCGTTCAACTGACTATCCGTGGAGGAATCTTGGGCTCTCGAAGCGGTGAAGCTCGCAAACCACAGACAACAAAGGCCGAATACCGCCAGAATGAATCGAGATTTCATGGTCTCCCTACGCGAAGGTATTTCCAACAAGTCTACCATGTGAGAGATATTTGGCCACAAGAACAATGCAGCTTATGAAACAAAAGAGGCTCCGCTGATGTTTTTCAAACCGGTTCGCCGGCCGGATTCCACATGGGCGCCGGAGGCATGGTGAACGCTTTTCAAAACGATGATACCCTCTCATACCAATGTGCTGTCGAAAGAGGAATATAGGTGAAGGACATTTTTGTAAGAGCAGGTTTCCCTAACTGCTATGAAAGAATGTTTAAATGCACCGCAAGTGGCTTTTTCTCCTTGAGAAAAGGCACTTGCGGCTATTTTGAAAGTTCTTGGAGAGGGGTTTGGGGAGAAACTTCTTTCAAGAAGGTTCTCTCCAATATTACTACTTTTATTGCGCATTCGTATCAGGGTTGCGAGAGGGTATCTGTTTCAACGAGAATGAGCGCTCTTGTGAATTGCCGGTCTGTTCATGGGGCCACCGGTCCCAAGGGCCTAAATGTGACACATGGCGTTTTTCGCTTCGATCTAAAGCCCACCGTCCCGAGGAGCGGGCTTTGCCACGTATTCCGGACTTTGATCGCCGAACACGGTCAGGTCCTGATCCGTGTAGCGCATGACGCATGAGTCAAGTTCCGTGGCAAGCGCAATCTTTATCGCCTCACTCACGTCCGTAACGAAGTGGAGCGTCATATCTTCTTTCACATAGTCCGGCAGGTCGTTCAACTGAGGCATATTCTTTTTCGGGAGAACAACCTCGCGTATGCCCGCCCGCCGCGCGGCCAAGAGCTTTTCCTTTATTCCACCCACGGGTAGAACTCGCCCGCGCAAGGTGAGTTCACCCGTCATGGCCACATCGCGACGGATAGGGACCCCGGTGAAAAAAGACGCCAAGGCTACGGCGATGGTGACGCCCGCAGAAGGGCCGTCCTTGGGGATAGCCGCAGCCGGCACATGGATATGCAAATCCGTTTGGGTGATGGTCTTTGCATCCAAACCCAAAGAGTCGGCGGTGTGGCGGAGATAACTCAGGGCCGCTTGAGCGGACTCCTGCATAACCTCACCCAGGGAGCCCGTCAAGGTAAGATTCTTTTGACCGCTGAAACCCGTCACTTCGATGAAGATGATGTCGCCGCCGGTCTCCGTCCAAGCCAGACCCGTGGCGATCCCCACCTGGTCGATTTCCTCAGCCAGGTCATAGCTGAACCTGGGCGGTCCCAGGAGTTCTTCCAGGACCTCAGACGTGATCTCCGGTCGCATGGGGAGATCCTGAGTAACCTCGCGGGCCAGTTTCCGGAAAACGGAATTGATGCGTCTCTCCAAGTTGCGGACGCCGGCCTCTCGGGTGTATCCCCGAATGAGCCGGTGAACGGCCTCGGGGTTCGGTTTGGCGCAATCCGGTGGAAGCCCCGTTTGTTCCCTATTCTTTTCGATAAGGAACCTCTCGGCTATCTGCGCCTTTTCCTCATCCGTATAGCCCGCGATTCGTATGATCTCCATGCGATCACGGAGCGGCGCCGGAATGGGATCGAGCTGGTTGGCGGTGGCAATGAACATAACGTTGCTCAAGTCAAAGGGGACATCCACATAATGATCCCCGAAGGTGTCGTTTTGTTCGGGATCAAGGGCTTCCAGCAATGCGCACGCAGGGTCACCCCGAAAATCCTGACCTATTTTGTCGATCTCATCGAGCATGAAAACGGGATTATTGGACCCGGCCCGCCGCAGCTCTTGAATGATGCGTCCCGGCATGGCGCCGATATAGGTGCGGCGATGGCCCCGAATTTCCGCCTCATCGCGCATGCCGCCGAGGGACATCCTGATGAACTTGCGGCCTAAAGCCCGCGCAATGGACTTCCCCAGGGAAGTCTTGCCTACACCCGGCGGTCCCACTAGGCACAGGATGGGGCCTTTATTGGCTTTCTTGAGCTTGTGCACCGCCAGAAATTCAAGAATGCGGTCCTTCACGGCGTCAAGGCTGTAGTGATCCTCATCAAGCACACGCTGCGCCTTGTTTATGTCTTCGTCATCCTCGGTAGAGATATTCCAGGGCAAGGCGGTAAGTGTTTCAATATAGGTTCGGGAGACAATGTATTCCGGAGAGTGCGGAGGCATGCGTTCCAGACGCTGAAGTTCTCGTGTGGCCGCCTCGACGGCGTCATTGGACATCCCCGAGCTACGGATCTTATTCTGGAATTCCTTAACTTCCGAGGCTTGGGGATCATCCGCCGCCAAATCGCGCTGAAAGGAGCGCATCTGCTGGCGTAAGTTTATCTCCTTTTGACGTCGGCTCACCACCCCCGGCATCGCTTCCACCGAGGATTGTACCTTGGGCTGAAGAGAATTCTGCACATCAGTGTGGAGGTAGACGCAGATCTTCTTGAGTCTGGCAAGGGGATCTTCCATCTCCAGAAGGGTCTGCTTCGCCTCGGCCTTGAGCGGCAAATACACGGCGATGAGATCGGCCAACTTACCGGGATCATCCGCACGTTCAATCATGGAGATCGAATGATCGCTCATGGGGCGGCCAAGACTCAGGGTAATCTTGAAGAGCGTAGCCACACTGCGCAAAAGGGTGTCAACAATGTCCTGGGGTTCGCATACCTCTTCTATGGGGCTCACCTCACCCATGAGATAGGGTTCGCACTGCACCTGTTTCAGGAGCTTGACGCGACATACTCCATCCGCAATGGCTTTGATGCCGCCGTTTTCAAGTTTCACCACTTGTTGTATGCGGGCCAGGGTCCCAATGGTGGACATATCATCGCCGAGCGAACTCAATCGCGTGCGGACCCGCTGATAGAACAGTCCCACGAGATTGTCGCCGCCCACCACGGATTCGGCCAGTTTGACGACACGTGTCCCTTTCAGGAACAGAGGTATCATAACATTAGGAAAAACAACCATATCCCTCAGAGGGAGAATAGGTACGACAGTAGGGGCATTTCCCACTAATTTGAAAGATTTCATGGTAGCGACACACCCAACCATCAACAAAATTTAAAACATTTATAATCCTATCGGATTTATGGAAAGCGTAGCTAACATACTCGATTTTCATGGAAAAGTCAAGGTTGGCTTAAGGTCTCAAAATAACCCGCGATTAAAGCACAGTTGTAGGCGAAATCAGTTGAGGTAAGTTCTTGAATGCAGCGAGACTTTTAGGAATGGAGCAGAGGTGGAATTCGGGGAAGCTTCCGCAGAGGGAAGGCTTCCCCGAAAGTGAACACGTGATCTTGGCGGCAGCTATCGTCAACGGTTCACGTCGGCTCAAGCCGCGTAAAGATCGAAGAGGAGACTCATCTCCCTTGCCGTCCTCCCCGTTTTTTCAAATAGTTAGAGGATTCTCGGAGAACCCGTTAAAAATCCACAAGAAAGCTTCCTTGGAAGCCGAAGATGGGATCAATGCCTCTATGGGGGTTCACCGGATAGGCGACGCCGTTGATGGTAGCGGAAGTCGGCCCCGTATAATCCACGTAAGCCCATTTGAACCAATCTCCAGGCTGCCAAAAGGCCCCAAGCGCATTAAAGGTCACGTTTTCCAGAATCTTCCAGTTCACCCCGGCGTCGATCTCATACCCCAAATTGTTGTCCGGGACATTGGGAATGGGCGCTATTTGCACACCGGCGGCATTGTAACCGGGGTTCGCGCGAGCGCCCGCGTTTGGGGTTCCTCCTCGGTATTGTCCGACGGCGGTTGCGGTATTGCTTGCTCGGTTCGCCTGCATAAAGGTCACGAAGGTGTTCAGGTTCGCGGCAACAGCGTAATCCAGTCGAGCCGCGTACGCCAGGAAGTCGTTGTAGAAGGCCAAGCCTCGCACTTCGTAGCCGTTGTTTCCACCGCCGTAAATCCCTATCAGGTAATTATACGGCTTGGATGGCTCGTAGCAGCCGCCAAAAATCGTGAACTCGTCAAAGCGGTCCATGACATACGCTCCGGTAGCAAAACCGGTGGCTGCGGTAGTGTTGAAGACTCCACCGCGGCGGTCATGTCCGCTGTGATAGAAATTCGCAAGGCTCAGCTTGGTCGGGCCGCATATAGCGCCGAGTTCCACCATCCAGGCGTTTTGAAAGCCCGAAAGCGGTCTGCCGCCCTTGCGCCTAACATTGATGTTCTCGAAAGAGTATTCCGTGTTCAGAAAGAACCTGCCGTTCGTGTACTTGAAGTACGACACCTGCAAGAGCCACCCTATATCCGAATACGTTGGAAAGCCGCTGAGCCCCGTTCCGCTAAACCATATAGGTATGGGTGAGAGACTTGCGTCGTCGCGACGATTCGGCCCTGCCGGGACGGGGGCCGTCGGCTTGTAAGTCGGCCCCGTCGGAGCGTACGCATGGACTTCGTTGTGATACACGTATCTGGAGACGGTCCCCATATCCACTCCACCGGACTTGTATGTCACGCCTATGGAGCCGTTTATGTCACGTATACCGGTTTTGTCCGTTGCCGCGGCAACTCCAGGTGGATTGAAACCACCCACTTCCGTGGACGCAAGCTGGTACGAATGATTGGGGATGATCCAATTATTCTCGAAGAGTTGCGTGACAACAAGAAACGTGAACGGCCCATAGGGAACGAACAATCCCAGCATCTCGGTATCGGCGTCCTTCTGGTGCATGGTGCTCCAGCCGAGCCCAAAGGCGAGCGGCCGTCTGCCTAAGGCGAGAATGCCCCAAGGAGTTTCCACCGTGGCCCAGAATTTATCCCACACCCCGGTGGCCATGCCCGTCGGTATGGTATACGCCGGGTTGTTGTACCATCCTGTGTAGCCCCTGTTGCGAATCCAGCTATCGCCGCCCATTGTCCCGATGGGCGCGGCGCCGGCCCCGTCATACGATCCGAAGATGTTTCCGCCGGTGACCCAGTACTCTCCACGTATGTGCACGGCCGAATTAACCCAAAAGTCCGGCCGCAGCACTATGCGATTATCGTTCACCGCCGCGTCCGCGCTCTTGGCCGAATACCCCTGAGCCGCCACTTGGTTCAGGCCGCCGTAATAACCGGCAAAACCTATGGCGCCGTCATTGTAACCAATCGCGTCGGGATTGGCTTTGCCGAACAAGTCACCGCCGCCCGTCCTGAGAAAATACCGATACCTAACCTCAAGGTCTCCCTTGAGCGAAAACTCCCACCCCAAAGCGGGAGAGGCAACCCCCATGACTAAAACACCCAGCACAAGCAGCGCCGCTCGTCTCATGTATCCTCCAAAGAGCAAGAGTTGGGTAGAATCTGCTCGCAAGAAGACTTCTCCCCGAACCCTTCTCCAAGAACGTCCATGGCGCAATGCGCCGCAACGAAAAACGGAAGCCCGTTAATACAAATGCCGATCGGGACTTTCATGCGAACTTTACAATAGGCGAAACGGACCTTTCTCAAGGAGAAATCCTTTGTTTCGGCGAAAAGAGAACTTCCTAGAACGAAGTTAGGAAAACTTGCTCTCAAAAAATATTCCACCAAGCTTATTCATTGAGAGCAAAATAGTATCAGGGCCGATTCCCGTCGTTTGAAAGAACGGTAACGACTACTGAGAGTCACTGACTCTCACTGATTCACACCGGGGTGAACTATTACAAAGAATGACCGGATGGTCGTAAAGATGTTTGTTGTTCCGTAACACGGCGGACATTTAGTTGTCAAGCGGAAATGACCACATGGTCAGATCCTTGCCGTCAAGGAACGCAGCCGAGGCGGTAAGAAGCAATCCGGTCATTACAGGGGCATCATCACCGGTGAAGACCACTTCCTTGATCTTGTTCGCTGTGGAAAAGAAATAAGTCGGCTACGACGTTTTCAGAACAATTTTTTTACTCTCTGTCTCCGGGGAGTGAATCTTAGCCGAAGTAAAGCATTTCTCGTGGAGAGATGCCCTTTCTCATGGGCGCCCTTTTGGCAACTCGCCTGGGAAAAACGTAATTTAAGAAGCTCCTCTCAGGGTCTATTCTAGTCTGGATTGGAACCGTTTTTTCCACTCTGCAAGCAGGTTAAGCGCATCGAGTGGAGTAAGGTTTTCGATCTCGAGTTGTTCCAGCTCCTTACGGAGTTCGTCGTCATCGGGCGCGCCGAAGAGTTCGAATTGTCGGACGTCCGAGGTGGATTTCTTACGTTCCGAGCGTTTGGCGGAGAGCTTGGGTCGGCCCTTGATGTCAATTTCGTCCTTTTCCAGGTTTGCCAGGATCTCGCGCGCTCGATCCGTCACTGAAGCGGGGATGCCGGCCAGTCGAGCCACGTGAATACCGTATGAACGGTTGCTCCCTCCGGGAATGATCTTGCGCAGGAACACGATGCGATCCTCCCATTCCCGCACATCTATGGTGTAATTGCGCACCCTTTCCTTTATGAGAGCGAGATCCACCAGCTCATGATAATGCGTGGCGAAAAGCGTCCGCGGGCCGCCGCCCGGTTTGTCGTGAAGATGCTCGGTTACGGCCCATGCAATGGACAAGCCGTCGAAGGTGCTGGTGCCGCGGCCAACCTCGTCCAGCAGCACAAGTGACCGTGGGGTGCAGTTATGCAGTATCTCGGCGGTCTCGTTCATTTCAACCATAAAGGTGGATTGCCCGAATGCGAGATAGTCGGCGGCGCCGATACGTGTGAAGATCCTGTCCACGAGACCAATCATAGCGCGTGTGGCCGGGACAAATCCGCCCATTTGACTCAGAATAGCAATGAGCGCGGTTTGGCGCATGTAGGTAGATTTTCCCGCCATGTTTGGGCCGGTAATGATGAGAATCTGGTGGGCATCGCGATTCAGGGTCACGTCGTTGGGCACGTAGGTTTCGCGGAAATCGAAGGTCTCCACTACCGGGTGCCTGCCTTCCGCGATGTCGATTTCATCGCCGTCGTGAACCTCCGGTTGGGTATACCCGCGAAGGGCCGCTACTTCCGCAAGGGATCGAATGGTGTCCAAGACCGCTACATGTCCTGCGGCCGCTTGGATGCGCCCGATCACTTCCAGGAGTTTTGTGCGGAGGGCGTGGAAGATTTCGTCTTCCAGGTCAATAATACGCTCTTGGGCGTTGAGGATTTTCTCTTCGTAGCTCTTCAGTTCCTCGGTGATAAAGCGCTCGGCGTTTACGAGGGTCTGCTTGCGCGTGTAGGTGTCCGGGACCTTCTCGATGTGGCTTTTACTCACTTCGATGTAGTACCCGAATACCCTGTTGTAACTAACCTTGAGATTCGGGATTCGCGTGGCGCTGCGCTCACGGCTCTCGAACTCCGTCAGCCATGCCTTTCCATTGCGGCGAATGGAGCGTAACTCATCCAGTTCCGCATTGTAGCCTTCTCGGATGACGCCCCCTTCCCTCACATTGAGGGGCGGCGAATCCACAAGGACTTTCTCGATGGCGTGCGCGACGTACGATAGATCATCCATTTCGGTAATGGCTTTCATGAGTGTCGCGTCGAGTTCCTGGGTCAGCTCACGTATTTTTGGCAGGCGTTCGAGAGAAGCGCGGAGCTGCGTGAGGTCTCTGGGTTGAGCGCTCCCCAGGGAAATCTTACCCGCAATACGTTCGATATCGGCGATTTTCTTGAGATTATCAAATATTTCGCCGCGAGTGACGCCGTTCTCCACCAAGAGGCGCACCGCGTCGGCTCGCTCCTTGATCTTGGCTACGTCCATAAGTGGGTAGGCGATCCAGCTTCGGAGCATTCTCGCGCCCATCGGGGTTGCGGTCTTGTCCAGCAGTTCGATGAGTGTGCCCGAGGTGTCGCCGTCCCGCAGGTTTCTGAAGATTTCTAGGTTGCGCAGCGTAGCGGCGTCCAAGACCATGTAGGTGTCGGAATAATAGACGCGGGGTTCACGGATGTGGGTGGGCTTTTCCGTTCGGGTTTGGCGCACGTAGTTGATAATCATGCCCAGCGCTATGACGAGCGTCGGGTGCTTTAAACCGAACCCCGTGAGATTTTGGACTTGAAATTGCTCCAAGAGAGCGTCTTCGCAGGTCTTGAATTCGCTCATCCAATCTTCCAGGGTATGGCAATAGAAAAGCTCTCCCAGGCGAGCGGCTTTCAAATCATCAGCGTCGAGGTTTGGTGAGAGCAAGAGTTCCTTAGGCTCGATGCGTTGCAGCTCCTGGAGCGCGGTCTTGCCGTCGGGCGCCATAGTGACGGCAAGTTCACCGGTAGAGAGATCGAATCCGGCAACCCCGAACTCTTTGCCTTTATGGGCTATTGCGCAGAGGAAATGATTTTCTTGAGCCTTGAGGGCCGAGTTTTCATCCGCGAGACCCGGTGTCAGCACACGGGTGACATCTCTCTTGACGATCCCTTTGGCGTGCTTGGGGTTTTCCATTTGATCGCAAACAGCGACTCGTAACCCTGCGGCAAGAAGCTTGGTGATATACGCGGAAACGGAATGGTGAGGAAACCCGCACATGGGCACGCTATGTTCTTTATTTTTGTCACGGGTGGTGAGCGCAATATCCAAGACGTCCGCAGCCTTGATTGCGTCATCAAAGAACATTTCGTAAAAGTCGCCCATGCGGAAAAGCAAGATGGCATCCGGGTGTTTTGCCTTGTTTTCCTTGTACTGCCGCATCATCGGCGTGAGATTATCTTCCATTCCGTTATTGCCTTGGCTACGATTACGTAATAGTTCACCAACTTAAACCGGCTCTGCGCCCGGTAAGAGCCGGAGGGAAAACTCATCTCGCCTCCGGATCGATCCACACGTACCCGCGATCGGTTGAGGTTCCTCGTGAACGGTTACCAAAATTATGTTTTAGTATAATGCGTATGAAACCGCCTATCTACGAAAAAGCCGCGTGTACAAGAGCACGAAAAATCCGTTTCGCAAAGGCCCCGCTTACAGGCCGGCATTAAGCGGCTTGGTATATCGGCCGCTCGAAACAGCGCTTGAGCCATGGGAGCGATGACAAAGAACGCCACGAACAGGCTCACGCCCTCGTAAGTGACAAGGGCGCCCGCGAGAACGACCGCAAGTATGGCGCGACTCGGTCCCAGCCGGTCGGTCAAGAAGCGGGCAATGGTCGTAACCGAACCGCTGTCATCCATCAGCTTGCCGAATACGGCTCCAAGCAGAAAGAGCGGAAAAAACTGAGCGAGAAACAAACTCGCCGATTGCATGAAGGTTTGCGTCCAGTGGGCCGGCAAAGGCTCTCCCGCCGCAAGCGCCGCAATAAGCGCCGCGGCCGGGGCAAGCACGAGAATACTCCAGCCCCGAAACGACAACCACATAAGGAGCCCCAGTCCGAGGAGAATGCCGAACAATCCCATAGTTTTCCTTGTTTTAGAGCGACCGACGCGGCTTGTAGGCGTCTCTCGATTCCGTCGAGATACGGCGATCCCATCCGTCACTCTAAAAGAGCTTCAAAAGATATGGCTATCCTTTGTGTAATACGTCGCGGGCCGGCCCGAGCCCACCCGCTCTCCGACTCCCGTGGCGAAAACCACCACTGAGAATGATGAAAAAGAATGACGCTCTTAGAGATGGCCTGGAGAGCAGGCTACCTGAGACTTGAAAAACCCTCGGGAATAGATATTCTGCGCTTCAGAAGTGAGAGCCATGTAAGCGACTTTTGACTGCAAGTTACCCTATGGGCTTTGAAGCGGGCCTCTCTGGTAAAAGGGTTCTCTTCAATCTCACTTTTGTTATTATGAACCAGTATCAATCAACGCTTGGGGCATACGATTGATCGGTTTGAGAAACGCGCGTCCGGTCCACCGGATTCAATGCCCCGGACATTCCCACTTGGAGCGCTCCGTCGGTATTGTCAATGAGCACGTGAATGCGCTTGGTTCGCGACGAGGGGTCTATGAGATTCGAGACTTTCTCAACCACTCCCGAATAAACTTTGCCGTTGTAGGTGAAGTTGACTTTTTTACCCAAGGCTATTTCCGAGAGCCTCGCCTCGGGCCAATAAGCACGAGCGTAGACTTTCGTGGTGTCCACCACGCCGAAGACTTTCTCGAGATTATCCACGGCTTCGTATGGCTCGTGATACAGCACGGAAACAACACCGGTAAAGGGCGAGCGCACTTCACAAGCCTTGAGATTGAGTTCCGCCTGTTTGAGCTTGAATGCGGCCTCATCTCGCCGCGCTTCGAGGATGCGGATCTCGGCCCGAGCTTTCATAACATCATCAAATGTCCCTGCGCGACCGCGATAGAGTTCTTCCTGGGTAGTCGCCAGCTCCCGCGCCCTATCCAGGGTTCGCACAATGGCCTCGTAGTTGCTCCGGAACTCTCCTACGATGGAAGTGTATCGGTCCTTAGAAACCTCGGCCACCACGGCGCCGTCAGTTACGGTATCGCCTTCTTTGTAATTGATGGTGTCGAGGACACCACGAACCTCAGTACCCACTGTTGCGGAGCGAAAGGGGTAAATCACCGAGCTGACCGCCGACGATTGAGAACCGTCCGAGTTCGAGTCCGTATTCGAGGACGTCCCAGGTGATTCTTGAGCGAACCCGAGGTCGCATTGTGGAAAAATACACAACGTTTGCGCCAGCATAAACATGACGGCAAAAGCGCCGAGCCTATATCGCGTTTTCATTGGAGCCTCCCAAAAACGAAGTATAACCGTTCACCAATAGGTATTTCATCGCTTGAAATGACGAGAATCAGGGAAAATCCATACGAGCAGGAAAGCCACCCACACAGTAGCTTGAGCAGCGGCGGGGATCTCCCTCAACATACCCGTCTCACCACGCCGATGGATTACAACAGCCGGTTTCTGCGCAATCTCACACGCTCATCGAGATTGCGAAACGGCCGCCGGACGAAAAAATTTTCCAGATATGTCAAAATAATAACATAATGGGGTATCCTTCATCAAATAGAATCGCGTTGTTTCGCCTTTAGAAAAGTCCCCGCTACTTTGATCATCTGCTATACCGATTCTCGTCATGAAAGTTGGTTACATTACAGTTGTAAATCAGGTTTTCCTATAAGAACACACATGAAAATTATGAACGCCGACGACATATGGTAACACTACTGACCCGGCTAATCCGCGATATGATATAGTTCATTCAGGGAGGCCGTACCATGACCCCAATAACGGAGCAAACTACGGAACAGACCGCCGGCGCTGAGCAGAAGCAAGCCAAACTATACGAAATTTCGAGCGTCTTAATCGATTACCCAAATACGCCAAATCTTGGGATGTTTTTCTCATGGAATGGAGAAAAATAGACATGGAGGACTGGAACGATATTATTGATTCGCTCGAATGGTCACAGCGTTACCATGATGGAAAAGAGTCCGGTCTGACGTTGGAAGAATTCTTGGGCGATGATCTGTGAGCTACACTTTACTATTCCGTCCCTCGGCACGCAAAAAATTTAAGGCGCCGCCTATGAATTTGAGAGAAAAGATTGCACAGCAGATCAAAAACTTAGCCGAGAACCCCCGCCCTTCCGGTTGCGTTGAACTTACGAACTTGAATATCTACCGCATTCGCCAAGAAGATTATCGAGTTCTTTATGTAATAGACGACGCCAAACTAACCGTGATGGTCACCACCATAGGAGACCGCAAGGAAATCTATCGCTAACCGTAATATGATTCGAGGACATCCTTGCAATACTCGTACTTCTCTGACCTCGGGGAATTGTCATGACATCCGGGCCGAATCCAAGTACAATGCTTCGGCGATAGTCCCCATGAGCTGTGGGAAAGCTAGGTTACCGATATACTTACAAAGCAGGGTTTACGCATGAGCGTCACAAAACAAAAGGATGTCACGGTCCCGCTGCTGGATCTCAAAATTCAGTATGCGTCCATAAAGAAGGATACTGATGAGGCCATAGAGCGGGTGGTGAACAGCCAAATGTTCATCTTGGGTCCGGAAGTGGACACCTTCGAGAAGAGGATCGCCGCATACCTCGGGTGCAATCGGGCTATCGGGGTCTCCTCGGGTACGGACGCTCTGCTTGTGGCGCTCACGGCCCTTGACGTCGGGGCCGGAGACGAAGTCATCACTACTCCCTTTACCTTCTTCGCGACGGTGGGTGTAATCCTTCGGCTGGGCGCGGTTCCCGTGTTTGTGGACATAGATCCCCACACTTACAACATTGACCCCGATCGCATCGAGACGGTAATTACCCCTAAAACAAAGTCCATTCTCCCGGTTCATCTCTACGGTCAATGCGCGGATATGACGAAGATTCTGGAGATCGCCGCCAAACATGATCTTCCCATCATTGAGGATGCGGCCCAGGCCATCGGCGCCAAACACAGCGGCAAATACGCAGGCGCCATCGGGACAATGGGGTGCTTCTCGTTTTTCCCGTCGAAAAACCTTGGTGGATTCGGCGACGGCGGCATGATAACCACTAACGACGAATCGTTGGATGAAAAAATTAGGGTTTTGCGGAACCAGGGCGCTCAACCCAAGTATTACCACAAATATGTCGGCGGAAATTTTCGCCTCGATGCGCTCCAGGCTGCGGTTTTGTCCGTGAAGCTCGACCACCTGGACACATGGTCGGCCAAACGGAGGGCAAACGCCGAATACTACAGCCCGCGCCTTACGGAGCTGCAACTTACAGGCACGAAGATTACTCCGCCTAGACTTTCCCCTGACCATGTGCTGAACCAGTATGTGATTCGCGCCGAGAGGCGAGACGAGCTTCAGGCCTTCCTTAGGGAACACAATGTAGGAACGGAGATTTATTACCCCATTCCCATCCATTTGCAGGAATGTGTGCGGGACGGCCGCTACAGGGCGGGGGACTTCCCTGAATCGGAACGCGCCGCCGAGAGTGTGTTGGCGCTGCCCATCTACGCCGAACTGACTGAATCGCAGCTTGACCACGTGATCTTGACGATCAAAGAGTTTTATGATCGAGAAGATTGATGCGGTCTGCGGCGGATGTGTGCAAGACATAGTTGTGTCCTCCGTTGTAGCGAATCCAAACATCTGCCGCCTTGGAGGCGAAGATGACTTTGGAAGATTAGGTAAAGAGCGATTGGCCGATTGAACACACCGGAGAGCAAAAGTCTCCCGAAGCGCCTCCTTCCGGATGTCACGGGTAATAGATCGCCCTCAGGAGCCGCCGGCCCTAAAAACAAAGCTGTTACAGACCGGAAGCTGAATAGTTACTTTACAGTTCCCCAAAGGCGCATTCTTTGAAAAAAGCTACGACAATCTCCATCATAACGCCGGTGTTCAATGCGAAAGACACTCTCCGGGATTGCATCGAAAGCGTCCTCAGCCAGGACTATTCCGTCGAGTACATCATAGTCGATGGAGGCTCAACTGACGGAACCACCGACATCATTGCGGAATACGCGTCACGTTTGGCGCACTTAATATCCGAGCCCGACAGAAACAGCTACGACGCGGCGAACAAGGGGATAGCCCTCGCGACGGGAGACGTCATCGGTATCCTCGCCGCTGATGATATATACGCGCATGGTGAAGTGGTCTCCAAGGTAGCGGCCGCTTTCGAGCTGGATGTGGACGCCTGCTATGGAGATCTCGTCTATGTGGATCGACGGAATACAACCAAGGTAACCCGGTACTGGAAAGCCGGAGCTTATGAGCGCAAACTGTTTTACAACGGCTGGATGCCCCCGCACCCAACGTTTTTTGTGCGGCGCTCGATGTATGAGAAGTACGGCATGTTCCGTTTAGATCAGGGAACGGCCGCTGATTATGAACTCATGCTGCGGTTTTTGTTCAAGGCCGGCATTACCGCAGCGTACGTACCGGAAGTCCTTGTGAAGATGCGCGCCGGCGGAAGCAGCGGAATGTCGCTCAGGAACCGAATCAAGGCTAACCGATACGACAGAAGAGCGTGGAAGCTAAACGGCCTGAGACCAAAGCCCTGGACCTTGTTGCTCAAACCGTTGAGTAAACTGAGCCAGTACTATCACGCAGCCAAAATGAGAACTCTTTGAGAACCCGCAACCAGTCGTGAGCACATCGGACTAAGCTTTTCTCGTCAATACGGCAAAGTAGCCCAGGGTCTTTTCAGGTATAAAGCACTCATAGACCTCGGTGGCGGTGTTTTTCGCTTCGACGAACTCTTCAACCGCGGTTTTGGCGCCGGTAGAGAAAAAATCATAATCATCCACAATGATTACGGCGCCCTTTGGGGTTATGTCATGCAGGAACTCTAACGTGACCTTGATCGGCTCGTAAAAATCAAAGTCCACATACGCGAAACACACTTGAGTGGGAAGATTCTTGTCTTCATGGAGAATGCGCTCGATGAACCCCTTGTGGATCACGAAGCGATCTTGCGGAAAAGAAATCGCCTCCAGGCGGCTGCGGACCATATCTTCCGGGCAGGACATTTGCCCGGTGTAGGCTTCCATGCTGCCCAAGGCAAAAATGTCGTCCTTTAGCCGATCCTGCTCTGAGGGTTTCGGGAGTCCTTCAAAGGAATCAAAGAGGTGAAGCCGTTTGTCGCTCTGCGATACTATCTCATTGGCGATGAGAGCCGATGTCGCGCCTTGCGCCACTCCGAACTCGCAGACGTCGCCGGGTAAGTCTTTGCACGCGGCCAACGCTTGGATGATGGCGTAGGCCTCCGTGGGGGGAGTGCCGATCAGCCGTGCCAACAGTTGCAGCCGCTTCTCGTTCGTCTCTATAAGTTCACGTCCGTTATTGAGACATTGCTCATACGCCGAGGCAATATTCGCAAAGTTATCGAACATCACGTCCGGCGCCGAGGGTGTCTTTGGTGAGCGCCGTATTTCGTACCCAAAATTCGAGAGTGTCTTCCTCACCTTGTGTTTCCAATTGAGCATCATAATCTCCAGGAGAAGTCGAACGGTTGCGATCTAAAACCATCAGCGGTATGTCTCATCTACTTATTGTTGTCGGCGCCGCCTGCGGACTACATCTTGGTCCAGATGGGAAGTCGGCCCGTCAAGCGACGGTAGAGATCCACCAGGGTGCGCGTGCGGGCGTTTCCGGCGCTACGCTGCGCCAGGTTCTTGGCCATTGCCTTGAGTACAAGGACCGCCCAGGCCGGATTGTAGGGACTGATTCCATTCTTCCGACGCGCACGCGCGTGTTCCTTGAGGGATCGTAGGCTCGCATCCCAGTTCATGCTGACGCCACCGCAGGTCACCGCTTTTACGGGTATGCCCGAGAGAAACAGCGCCTTCCCGGTTTTCAGCTCGCGCAATAAAAGCTCGTAATCCCCTGCTATGCGGAAGGATTCGTCAAAGCCGCCGCGCTCGGTGAACAAGCCCATGTGATGAAACGCCGCACTGTGCGGCAGACAGCTCTCGACGCGAAATCTTCGGCGAATGCGTTCCCAGGGTTCGCCCCTGGTTTCCATGGGTTCACCGGCTGCCGTGACCAGGATGTCCGTGCCGTATACGATGCGGATCTCCGGTGGGCAATCCCGTAGCCCTTGGGCCGCTTGCGCCAAGGTATCCGGGGACGGAAAGTAATCGTCCGCGCCCATGAAGTGGACCCAATCGCCGGTGACGCGCCTCAGACCCTTGTTCCAGGCGTGGTAAATGCCTCCATCCGGTTCGGATACCCAGTAGTCCAAGATGTCCTCGGCGCCGCGGAGCATGTCCACGCTTCCATCGGTAGATCCGCCGTCGATGACGATGAGTTCCGTATGGGGATACGTTTGCTCGCGGACGCTCAGGAGGCACTTCTCGAGGGTAGGCGCCGCGTTGTAAACCGCCATGATGATGGAAATTTTCGGATTAGTGCAGGTCATATGCTCTCGTAATAGTTCACCGGGATTGAGGCGGCTCTGTGGCCGATGATGCGCTTTGTTACGGCAGGTCGGCTCACTGCTCGATCTTTGCTCGCCGGCGTCTACGTCTAGTATACGTGAGGTCTATTCATTTGGTACGTTTTTAGTCCCGTCTTAATGGGCATGTATCTGTAGATACATGGTTTTTTGCTAAGGGTTTACGGGGCATACAAAAGCCTTGAGGCTGCTGAACCCTTCCAAGAATGCGACGGCGTTTTCTGAAATAAAGATTGTCTAAGCCCTACTTTCTATGCTATACTATTACATTATCTTGTCAACCCAAAAAAGTAAAATCCCTTATAGAGCGGCGTAGCGGCGTTTTTAGCGGTCGCCGGCAGCGCGGAACCCGCCGGATTTGTCTCCCGGCAGAACCACCGAACAACGACTGATTGTAATCCCCAGAATGCCTTCATCTGCCGCTTGTCGAATCTCATCAGGTCTATCTCCGCCGGGAGGGCCTCACCCGGGTCATCAGATAGAGCGCCTGCGAGAATACTCCTTGTGCCCGTGAGCCACGATGGCATTGCTATGCACGATGTTCGTGCACCACTGGATGTGCATTGAAACCCCCGGCCAAAGGGTATACCATACGTGAGGGAGTGATAATGCCATGTCTGAACGAACTTATACAGCGGTTGTTCACAAGGAAGAAGACCTGTTCGTGGCCCAATGCCCCGAGGTGGGCACGGTAAGCCAAGGCTACACGCTGGAGGAAGCTGTGGCCAATCTCAAAGAGGCCACTGAGTTGTATCTTGAGGAATTTCCGCATCCGAAAACTTCTCGAGTAATCATGACTACGTTTGAAGCGACATATGGTTGAACTGAAGGCCGTCTCGGGAAGGGCCGTTATTCGAACGTTGGAGCGCTTGGGTTTTGTGCAAGTCAGGCAGCGTGGAAGTCATGTCGTCCTGAAGAAAATGCCGGAAGCCGAGATTGGATGCGTAGTCCCTTTGCATCGGGAACTTGCCGTTGGAACGCTACGCGGCATTCTGAAACAAGCCGGAGTATCCCCTCAAAATTTCTTAGATCACCTCTGATCAATAAGTTGTGACCATCGCTTCTTCACTCGTATCTCCGACTCCCGCTTGTCGCATTCTACTATGTGGTTAGCGGCTGAGCGGTTGGGGAGCCCGCTCAAGAACGTGCCTGCGAGTTTTGCGTATGTAGAGGCGTAATGGGGTCACGTGGCTCCGCCGCGCGTCTTGAGTAACAACGTCTTTGCAGCGGCAAATAGCCGCCGGCGTCCAGCAACCGGTAATAGCACGTAGATTGCCGCTCCTATGCGCGCCAGTCGATAGAATGCGGGGGATTCCAGCGCTCGGCTGACCGCGGGTCGATGCGCCAGGTATCGCCTAAGTAAGACGGTGAATTTCTGCGCCGACATAGCGGCTGGGCCGTTATCCACTTTCCGGGTGACGCTCACTGGGCGGAAAAGCTCGCGCCTCTCCCTTGTGTCCCAAAGGCGCTCGGCTAGGCTGTGGAGGCTGGGGCAATCCGTGCCGGCGGTCGCCGTTAGCTCTTCCAGGGCCTTTTTGCGCACAACAAAGGCGAAATTCCCGCAGCACAAGACGCGTTTCTCCAAGTCCGTCATGCCGGGAAGCATCGGGCTCCATAGGGTTCCCGCCGAGTCCACGTAGACTGGGTCGCCGTAGAGCACATCCCCCGCAAGGCGCAGCGAGTCTCGATACACGGCCATGTAATCCACAAAGGATTCCCAAGGGATGGCCCGACCGTCCGAGAGCATGATGAACTCCCCGCGGCTTCGTGAAAGGGCGGCTTCGAGGGAGCGGGTGAAGTCCACGCCGGCGGGTATGCGGTCGATGCCGTAGGTGGCAGGTTCGACGGAGCGCCGCTCTTCTCCGGGCGGCTCAACAAGGATGACCTGCAAGCGGCCGGCGGATGCGGTCACGAGATGGGCGAGTTCGCCTACGGCTCGGGAGCTTTCGCCTGAGGGCATCACGACGCAGCTTAGCACGGGCTTGGCGCCGGGTAGCTCCGAGGCGCGGGCCTTGAGAGAAGGGGCGCCGGCTTCGTAGTAGGCGCGTTCCAGGACTACGAGGGTTTCTTCGGCCATTTTGCGGTCCGAGAAGGTTTTGGCGCGCTCCCGGCCGATTTCCACGCGGATGCGCGTTTGCTCGGGGTCGTTGAAGAGGCGACTGATCTTATGGGCGATATCTCGGGGATCATCGGGGTTGAAGTAGAGGCCCGCTTCCCCTGCGACTTCGGGGATGCTCGTGCGGTCGGATGCCACGATGGGGCAGCCTGTGGCCATGGCCTCCACCAGGGGAATCCCGAAGCCCTCGAACAAGCTGGGTAGGACCAAGGCCGCTGCGTTCAAGTAGAGGTACTTCAGCTCCTTGAGGCTCACGCGTCCAAGATGGAACACCTGATCGCCCAGGTCGCGGCGGGCTATTTCGGCCGGCAGGTCCACATAACCGGGAGTGTGCTCCATGAGGTGCCCGGTGAAGACGCACGGGACCGTGCGCCCATGTTCGGCGTTGAGGAGCGCCAGCGCGTCCAGGAGCGCCGTGTGGTTCTTGTGAAACCACGGGTTTGAGGGATAGAAGAGATAGCCGTGCAGGTCCTCGCGGAGGGTAGCCGGTTTGACGCCCGGTTCGGACGCGTCGCTGAACATGGGATGGGCGCCGTGGTAGATGACGGCGATCTTTTCCGGTGCAACGTGGAATTTCTCGACGATGGTCTTTTTCGTGTAGTGCGACGGCACAATCAGGATGGTGGAAGCCCGCGCCGAATGCCCGTAGTAGATCCCACGGTTCGTTAGGGCCGCCTGTGAAAAAAATTTCGGGTAATATTGTTCCTGAATGTCGGGCAAAAAATTGACTAAGGGGAGATCCGGAATGGTGATGTCGGGCCAAGGAAAAGGATTGAGCAGAACGTCCATGGCTTTCTTGTGCTCGAGCATTCCACGAGCGCCGTCCAGTTTGATTTTTTTGAGATGGGGAGCATTCAGCGTGGGACTGAGGAGAGGTACGCCACGATCACAGTAGAAAATCCTTACCCGTTCAGGAACAAGGTCGGCAAGTTCTCTAAAGAGGCTAAGCCCATAATGTATGATTCCTCCACCTTCGGAACTGGAAAACGGGCACATATTTATGCCGATTCGCGCATTGCTTTCCGTTGGGTTCACCTGTTAGGGCTCCGATGATGAGTGTGATAATCCAGGACTGCGTTATCCTTGTTGACAACTCCCGCAATGATTCTATCATGTGTCGGGTTTGTCTTCCATCGTAAATGGAAACTTTCGTTCTCAGCTTAACGCCGGCCGGCGGTCTCTTTCGAGCTTCAGCGCTGGACTACGGCGCCTGAACCGACCGAATATATTAGTCTCAGGAGACATTCATAGTGGAATTCCTGCAAAACCCTATAAGGACCCTTAAAAAGATATACGCTACGCTCAACCGAATAAACCATGATGCCTCTTTCATACGTCAAGCTTCGGAAAGGGATCTTCTTTTGTCGGGGCGTAGAGCGTCCTGGGACATCCGTAATAAAAAAACTATCGAGTCTTTGGGAGAAGTGGAATTCAGGGTCTACTCACAAGGTGGTGAGGACGGAATTATTGACTGGTTGATTGAAAACATTCCTATCAAAAATACCACCTTCGTCGAATTCGGCGTGGAGAATTACACCGAAAGCAATACCAGGTTCTTGCTCCAAAATCGTAACTGGCGCGGGTTAATAATGGACGGTAACCCAGAGCACATGAAAAGTGTAGCCGGCGAAGATATTTACTGGCGTCACGATCTGACGGCCGTACCGGCTTTTATTACGCGTGAAAACATCAACGAGTTGCTGACAAACGCCGGGATAAGGGGCGACATCGGCCTGTTGAGTGTCGATATAGACGGAAATGACTATTGGGCGCTGGATGCGATAACGGCAATTTCACCACGGATTATCGTTTGCGAATACAATGCCATTTTCGGTGATCTACGAGCTGTTACCATTCCCTATCAGCCGGATTTTCAACGCTTGAGCGCGCATTGCTCCGGTCAATATTATGGGGCTTCCATAAAGGCTTTTCAGCTGCTAATGACACAAAAAGGATATGAGTTTGTGGGCACCTCCACCAGCGGCATTAACGCCTTTTTTGTCCGAAATGATTGTTTTACGGCCCTCGACGGAAAAATCATCGCACGGGAAGCCTTACCATCTCGCCACCGCGACTCCCGCGATGAAGCCGGCAGGCTTACATTCGTTCGAGGGGAAGGCCGAGCGCATCTGATAAAGGATCTCCGTGTGGTGATTTTGGACGAGGGGGAAGACCAAAGGACGGCGCCTATCGAGTCGGTATATCCACTTTACAGCGCTGCATGGCGGCGCATTATTCAATAGGTAATGGTTGATTGGGCTTGAGACGGCCATGTAATCGTCGTCTCAGCTTCGAATGTATCATCTTGAACTCCCCTCGTATCAGTAGAGAGAAAAAGGTAGCGCAGGAGAAAAGAAGGCGTCTCCATAAACGCATCTTTTTCCATCCGAGCTTATCTTCCGTGTAGGCATCCGCAATTGTATTTCTTATAAGAAGTTCAGGATGCTTGAGTGGAAAAGTGAGGGATTTCGGGCGCAGCATAACCTCATTGTCGGTAGAATTGGTTGTGTGAGTTGCATCTTCTCCGAAACCTATATTTTGGATGAGATTTACCTCCGGTAGAATCGCCGACATATTTTGGATCCAGCAGGCAAATGTCCATTGATAATCCCACGTGTCGATTTCCCCTTTGTAGGTCGCTTCAAATCGTTCCGAACAGTAGGCGAGGGTTCTCTTGTTTTCGATAATATTTTGAAGCTGGTTACCGTCTCGTATTATCGGCCACAGATTCATATTCACATCATAATATTTCCAAGCCCTTGCCCAAGATGCCCAACCCCAGATATGGCCATAACGGGAAAAGTAGTAGCTCGCTGTGGAACGCTTTATCCCATCCTGAAAGTTGCAGCCGCAGATTGCGCCTACGCGCTCGTCCTCAGCGTATCGTTCAAGCAGTTCGTCGCAATAGGGGAAGAATGTCGGATCGGGGAGAATGTCGTCTTCGAGGATAATGGCTCGATCAACCGCTGAGAACACCCAGTCCAAGCCTGATGAGACGCGGCGTTTGCAGCCCAGGTTTACGTCCGAGTAATTCTTAAGAACTTCGCAATCCCAGTCCACTCCCTCGATGATTGACCGTGCGGCTCGGCATTTTCGTCCATCATCCGGATGTGTGGACCGTGGGCCATCGGCTACGACGAGCAGCCGCTTCGGGCGTGCGTTTCTTATCGCCGCAAACACCCGCTCGGTGGTATCCGGTCGATTGAAGATAAGGAAGGCGACAGGGGTTTTGACATTATTCATTTTGCACGTATGGCGCTAAGAAACCGCTGGTAGGCGTTGCCGATTCCGCGCATCAGTTTCAGCGTATGCTCGTAAGTATAATTCTGAAAGAAAGGATACCTCATTCGGTTTCGCAAGAGAACTCCAAGTGTTAGATCGTAGCAAATCCAGAGCGTATAGGCGCAGAGTTTTGCAAAGGACATGAACAACGGCGGCTTTGTATCACCAAAGAGTCTATAAGAATAGCGGCCGTCAATAAAGTGCCTTTTGGCTGCCGGAATCAACCGCATTTTAGCAGGCTGCACCAAATGATATACATAAAGTTGGGGATCGTAATAGACTGTGAGATTTTTGACGCTTCGCCGTGCCTCGATGATAATCTGTGTCTCTTCCCCGTAGCCCAAGCCGGCCCCGCACATTCCTAATTTTGGGTTGAAACCTCCCAAAGATGATAACAGGTCGCGTTCAAAGAAGATATTTGTGCCCGTAAGAAATTCATTTTCGACCAATTCTTTTGGATATGGAGCTAAAACATTCGATCCATAGTCATTTTTAAACCAACGTGGTTTGGGTGTGTTGTAAAAAGCATAATACGGGCCACCGAAAACATTGGGATGTTTCGCGTCGATAATCACCAGAGCCTTGCTGACCCAGTCCGACGGCGCCTTGGCGTCATCGTCGAAGTATCCTACGTATTCGCCGGCAGCTTCTTGATATCCTCGGTTCCGTGCATGCGAGAGGCCTTGTTTTTCTTCTAAGATGTATCGCACGTTCGGGTAGGAGGTAAGGTAAGCCTTCACAACTGTCCGAGTGTCATCCGTTGAATTATTATCAACCACCAGTATCTCGAAGGAGGAAGTCTCCGCATCCTGCCGGCAAAGGCTTCCCAGACTTTCTTGGAGTAAATGCGATCTATTGTACGTGCAAAGCACGATTGAGAGCTTCATTGCGCTGTGCCGATGCTCCGCCCGCGACGATCCCATCTGATGATACTTTTCAGCAAAAGTTTCACATTCAATCGCAAACCGGTATTGGCTAGTTTCCGTAAATCGGAACGATTGAATTCCCGCCACACTGACGGTCCGATTTCAGCGGCCAGGGAATTTATTTCGTACCAAAGACCTGCAATGACTTTCTTAAATGTATTCGTCGGATACTTGGCGCTTATACTGTTCTTCTGTTCCAAAAGAGCCAACCACTCATCAATGCGGTGAAGCTTATCGATATGTCTTTGAAAGGTGCGATCTACAATCGCAAAATGAAGGTTTAGCTGCTCATCAGAGACGTTGATACCTATTCCTTTGAGCGCCTTAGCGGCTATCGCGTACCGGTGTGACTTCATTCGTTCGGCATTTTCACGGCTGCAACTGCCTTCGCGGATCCTGTAATGAACCAAGGTCTCCGGGATGTTTGCTATCGAGAAAGATTTAACACATTGCTGGAGAAACTCCCAATCACATGCATAATAATATTCAGGATTGTAGCGAGTGCCTGATTTATTCAGAGTATCCAACCTGAGCATCAGCGTCGGGTGCGCAACAGACATATTGAACAAGGACCGGCAATGTACTTCATCCGCGTCCGTCGCATACTTCCATATTTGACCTGACTTATCCCCGATTGTCTGGACCCATGTGCCGCAGGCGCCGATCTCGGGATGATCTTCCAAAAAAGCAATCTGTTTTTCCAGACGATTAGGCAAGCTGATGTCGTCGGAATCCATCAAGGCCAGAAATTTACTGTCGGCTCGTTCGAGTCCAAAATTCATAATGAGCGAATAGCCCATATGTTGCGGCTGTAATAATTTAATTCTAGGATCGGAGTAAGACCGTATAATATCTACACTGCCGTCTGTAGAGCCGTCCGACACTATAAGAAAGTGAAAATCGCAGTAGGACTGATTGAGAATACTTTCAATCGCCTCACGCAAATAGAGTTCAGCGTTGTAGACGGGCATGAAGACGGTAAGTTTTGGGTTCATTCTGTCCAATCCTTACATATATTACATTTTTCGCCATCTTTCGGGCAACAGATCCTTCGTATCCATATCGGCTGTATTAAACCATTTCTTAGGGGCAATGACGATTTTGTCTCTATTCGTCCCGAGCCATGCGCCCCACCAGCTAAAGGAACTGTTTGCTATTATATGGTGCTTGCATAAGCTCATGAGCCGGAGATCTTCGTATTCTTCCTCAACGCCGTTGTGGGTGACAAATACCGTAGGGTGATGTAGTTGAATATTGTCTTGCGTCCACTCAGGATCGTCGGAAAAAACAAAAAACAGGGGGTCAGTGATTTCGGCGCTTATTTCGGCGACCGCCCGCTTGTAATAATCTAAAGAGCAAACTCCGTGGAAATCATGAGTAGCTTGGTTGATTATGTAATCACCTCTCCGCACGTGGATACTGACGGAATTTGTGGGTCTCATTTGGTTTGCGATTGATAGGTTTATCTCATTTAAGGGACTCTTCACGGTAAATTCAGAGCGGATTAGTGATGCTAAATCAAGAAAATACTTTTCCGTTTGCCAGTAGCCGTTCAAGTATACATGTTTGCGTGTCTTAAGAATTGCAGGATCAAAAGAAGACGCTTTTTCCTTTACAATGGACCCCAGATAATAAGGTAAAAGACGATTTCTTAAACCATTTAACAATTTGAGGCTCACCTTATCTGTTGGGAAAAAAAGCGCAATTTCCTCGTCCGTAGCAATGCTTTCTTTAATATTGAGTGTGGAGAGACGATATTTTCTAGGAGTATCTTCAGTAATACCGTGAGCCTGAAAATCATAGTAGGACAAATCAAGTTTTAGTTCAGTACGGCGAATATGCGCCATGCGTCTACCCAAGGCATACTGAAACATTTGATTTCCAAGTCCACCTTTTAGAGCGAGGATAATCATTTTTCGCTCAGAAGCCGCTTGTAAAGGTGTTGATATTGGTTCGCGATGACCTCCCACGTGAAGCGTTTTTGCCACGCCTCGAAACCGGCTTCAGCCATTTGGGTCCTTTTATCAGGGTCATTGACTATAGTGAATAGAAGTTGAGATGATTCACGTATTTTGGCAAAACTAAGGCCCATCCCACTCTCTTCTTTTTCCGTAGGCAAGAGCTTTCCTCCTTGAGACCACTGAATAATTTCTTCCGCATTGCCGACATCAGTGGTGAGAAAAGGCGTTCGGGACGCCATACATTCGAAAAGAACGATCGGCGAACACTCTATATGAGAAGGGAACAGGAAAAGATCGGCGCATTTATATGCCGCTACGGTGTCCTTTCTCGATAACGCCTTCAATATGATTCTTCTTTTTGTCAATTTGTTCGAAATCATATGCCTATTCTTTGCAATATCCAGAAAACGCATATTACCGGAAACCCTAAAATGATCGTATTTGAAAAAGAAACGGCCTATATTTCGGATGTGCTCACTCATTCCCGGTATTTTACTAGCGCCATAGCAGTTAAGTCCATCGAAATCATCAGACACCAAAAGAAGCGCCGCATTGTTTACCGTAGATCGACTAAAGATCTCTATTGCATCAAGGTGCCCCTTTACACCTGTGAATGCGCCCACATGCAGAACAAGAAAATCGTCATCAGTGATACCCAATCGTTCTCTAAAGGTCTGCTCTGATGGCGCTAAAAATTCCGAAGCGGCAGCTCCATTCGGAATGAGAATACATTTTTCGATACCGCACTGTCTCGCAAATTCTCTATCTCGGTAAGTCTCGGATAAAAAGACATTCATGTCATAATTGCGCATCCATGTTGCCATAGATTCGTAATATGACTTATATTGATCGTCATACAAAGCTGAAAAGCCGGTCGGCACAAAAACCTTCGCAGCCGAAATTTCGGGTAATAGCGGCAGAGCAATGTCCGTAGCCCACTGTTGGGCCGCAAAATTGGTCATTATATCAAATCGGGAGGTGAGCAAGAAATTGCGATATGCGGCTACGTCTCCTTCTAAGCCTCGAACCACATTACCGGAGCAATCGAATTCCACAATTTTGACAGCATTAATTGTTGATGCCGTACGTTGCGCATCTGCGCTGGTGGCCACTGTAACCTCATGTCCCATAAGAACAAGTCGTTCGGATAATTGCCGCACTACTTCCGACATACCGTGTCTGGCCGGCAAGTATGATTCAACGGTGTGAAGAATACGCATTGACTTTCCTAAGCATTCGATTTTAAGCGGAGCTTACGTTGCACGGCATTTCCGAAATACCGTGCGCAGCAGAAAGGTTGTCGAATTGAGAGCCGCAGCAGCTGGGCATAGTCACTATGCGTCCGGCAAAGATTTATAATGTGCGTTAAAAAGGTTTGTACCTGCTTATCTATAGCCCTATAGACCTGATCATCCTTGCATTCAATTTTGTACAGAAACGACGCGAAATCCTGCATCAGAAAAATCATGCTTTCATAATGCTTTTGTAATGAAACGCGACCTCGTATGCTCTCAGACGGAGCGTCTCTGTAAACCGCTAAACAGTCATCTATATAAATGACATCATAAATAGCAGCGATACGCAGCCACAAATGGTAGTCTTCTATAGCAATGAACTTTGCCGCTTCCGGAAAGCCGCCGGTTTGTTTCAATACCGATCTGCGAATGACTACAGTGGAAGTGATTACAAAATTGCCCGACAGAAGTTCCGTCAATGCACGGTGCGGGTAGTCTTTGCCTGCAGGCAAGAGAGTCATGTCCACAGCATCTCCTCGACGAACCACGGCATTTGAGCAGACCAAACCTACATTCGGGTTATTGGCGAGTATGGAAACTTGCCTAGCAATTTTACCCGGTAGCCACTCATCATCCGAATCGAGAAAAGCCACGTAGTCGCTCTTCGCAGCGGCCAAACCTTTGTTTCTGGCAACCGCCGGTAATCCTGAATGCTCAATATACAAGTAACGCACTTGGGACCATTCCTTGGTGAGCAGCTCCCCTGTTCCATCCGTCGATCCGTCATCCACCACGATTATTTCCATATCGGGTATATTTTGAAGCGCCCCTGAACGGAGGGCTTTGTCCAAGGTGTGCAGGCGATTAAAAGTGGGGATAATTACGCTGAGCGTAGACACTGGTCAGCGTGGTCTTTTGGACCCGCGTATGCGGTTCCGCAATGACTGCATGGCTGCTTGCAAAGTCGTTTTAGTCTCGGGTGCGCGGTTCGGCGGAATATATGCGTTGAGCGGCGTCTCGCCACGTGATTTATCAAGAAAAGCGATCATAGATTCTTTCCAGACTTCGGCCATCCGTTGCTCACTCGGCGCGTCGTTGACCATGGACTCCTTAAGGATATCGCACCCGACCTTAATGAGATCCGCCGTTGCGATAGAGCGTTGTTTTACGGCGATTACTTCAACATTGTGTAAGTAGGGCGGCATGTCCCACTGCCACAATTTGATTTTCGTGGAATATCCAAAGGCAGTCAGCACATGCCTGAACTTCTCCTCGTACCAGCCGTCGAGATGATATGCCCACGTTGCTTCATGCGAGCCAAAGACATGTCTGAGCATCGCCTGTTTTTGTGAGAAGTTTAGGTCCGTAGACAGCAACGCTTTTGCACATCCAAGAACATCGGGGGTTTCTATGTGTAAAAGGCCTCTCGGTTTTAACCATTTAGACCAGAGAACGAGCAAACCTAAGGCAACGGGTCTGCTGAAATGCTCAAATAAGTGATGCAGCCTAACCTCGTCCACCGAAGCAACGGGAAAATCCAGCATAGTAATATCTGTAAATAGATCAGGAGAATAATCGGCTAACGTAGTATGCTCCTCGGGAGGAAAATCAATATTGATGTAACCGGGAAAGTATGTGCCGCCACATCCCAAATGTAGCCGAAGTGGTTGCCCTTCTTGCCACAAAAATTTGGATTTCAGCATGTCCAGTGCGGTCAATTCCACGTTGTGTCCTTTTGTATTGTTATTTTCACTTTTCAAGCAGCACATTACAATGCCTTGAGGATAGGATTACTTGCCGGATTCCGAATTCTTTTCCTCTTCGTTCAAAGACAGTCCAGGTTCAACTACCAAACCTTGCCTATTCCGACGCATTGTGCTGAGAGCGGCTGCTAGAATAAGCATGAGAAACAATGCAGGAAAATTGTTTTGCAAGAGAGACGGTTTGTAGCAGTAAGAAAATAGCGCTCTTCGTCAACCCACCTCACGTCAGCAAGGGCGCTGCTTAGTAGATTCCATCAACCATTTCCCGGTAAAGATACTGCATAAACATCACCCCACAGTTCCGGCTTTACAAGTTGTAATCGGCTGCGCAATTCTTCCTCTTTTACAAAAGTAGGTAGAGCAAACTCCGAGGTTTCTTCCAACGTGAAGTTATACCGATAGTCTATAACGTTTTGGAGAGTACGGATACATTCAAAGGTATCCTGGATACGTTCAGGAACAAACTCGAAAGATATGGTTTTTAATTTGACGGAAAGACCACGCAATATATTCGCCTCATGACCTTCCGTATCAATTTTCACAAAGGTGGGGGTACCATAAATTTTTATAAGTTCATCTAAGGTCGTGGTTGAAACCTGAACCTTATAGTTCCACTCGAAACTAGAAGCAGGGAATCTTCCGCTTGATTGGACAGCGGCAATCCATTCTCGCGACATTGACGAGATAGTGCTTGCATTGGCTTTGTAAAGTTCCTTATTGCAATCTACGCAATCATCCAGCGCCTTCCGGACTATAGTAACGTTGGGATTTGTTTGAAAGCGTTCTTGTAAAGCCTTTATACAATCTTTCTGGGGCTCTACTGCAATCACTTGAGCTCCAAGTGATAAATATAGCTCTGATTTTTCTCCAATATTGGCTCCAACGTCGAACACTAAATCCCCGTCGGATATAAACTGCTTTAGAAAGCCATATGTTTTTCTTTGACGATTATATTTTTGCATCCAGCTAACTGAAGAGAGTATCGCCGTCTTTAATCGTCGCGGATAATGGAACATACTCATAATATATTTTTGTCTCATTTTACCGTAATTTTTGTAGAAGCTTCATCGTTCGTAGCCTTAGAACCAGTCCATTACCGGCGCAATCAGTCCGGGTCTCTTCATAACCCAATATGGCGAATCACTTAAACATCCTTGCACACTCAGATTAATAATAGGAACTCCGGTTTCAGGCGCTAGTAACCATTCCGCAAAATGGATGCCTCCTATGAATTCCAGCTTATAAGCACCTTCGTTCAATAACCTACTCGGAAGTCGCGATTTTAGGCGACAAAATCCCGGCTCCAGCTTAGGCCAAAGGTCTTCAGCGCCATCGGTATAATACGACCAGTAAAGCATTGAGCCCTCTTCAGAATATATTGCGTATCCCAATGACAAAGCTTCGTTTGTTTTGTGCAGTGTAAACTCAAAATGAATCCAAACGTCTGTGTCATTAGCGACGGGCATGGTTATATCACGTCCTGCGGCGTCTCCAATATAGAATGCAAGAGGAGTAAACCATTGATTGCTGTACAAACGACCGTCAGGATTCACCCATTTACTTAATGCAGTGATAGTGTCATTCTTTCTGTAGTTGGCTACTACACCTCGTACGTCGCTGCTATGCAGCGCAACGGCGCCGTTGTTCATCAAAACCGCTTTGTTACACAGAGTCTCAATCGCCGACATGTTGTGACTCACCAACAGCACGGTCCTGCCGCCTTTGGCTACCTGGTCCATCTTGCCGAGGCACTTCTTCTGGAACTCGGCGTCGCCTACGGCCAGCACTTCATCCACAATCAGGATCTCCGGCTCAAGGTGAGCCGCGACCGCAAAGGCCAATCGCACATACATGCCGCTCGAGTAGCGCTTCACCGGCGTGTCAATGAACTGCTCCACCCCGGAGAAATCCACAATCTCATCAAACTTGGCCTTGATTTCCGGTATCGTCATACCCATTATCGCGCCGTTCAGGAAGACGTTTTCACGGCCCGTGAGTTCCGGGTGGAAGCCCGTGCCCACTTCCAGGAGGCTCGCAATACGGCCCTTGATCTTGATTTGGCCTCGTGTAGGCGCCGTTACCCTAGAGAGCACCTTGAGCAGCGTTGACTTGCCCGCTCCATTACGGCCGATGATGCCGAGGATCTCGCCCTCTTTTACCTCGAGGTTGATGTCCTTGAGCGCCCATATCTTGCCGGATTCGCGCGAGATTTCGGCGCCCAACGGAGCGTTCGGATCAGGCCGGCCACGCAGCCGCGCCCAACGGGATTGAAGGTCACGGTGGAGGCTCCGGTAGCCGATCACCCCAAGGCGGTATTCCTTCCAAAGGTTTTCGATCTTGATGACGGTTGACATGGGCTAAACGGTATCCACAAAGGTTTTCTCAACCCTGCTGAAGGAGACGATCCCCAGAAACACCAGAAGCGCCGTGATGCCGACACTAATGAGGACATAGTTGAGCGTGACCGCGCTCGTGCCGAGAAAGGCGTACCTGAAGGATTCCACGATGGCCGTCATGGGATTGAGGAGGAACCACAGCCGATAGCCTTCGGGTATTTGCGAGAGCGGGTACACGATGGGCGTGGCATACATCCAGAGCTGGGCTCCGAAGGCCACAACGTGCCGCAGGTCCTGATAGCGCGTGGTCATGGACGACACAAGAATGCCGCACCCCAGCGACAGAAGCCCCATCTGGATGAGGAGGAGCGGCGTTACGAGCGCCCAGGCCGATACGGTGATCGGCCCCGACTTGAGCATGAAATAGAACAAAAACCCGAGGAACAGCCCGAATTGTATGAGCCACTTGAGCAAATTCGAGATTACGATGGAAATCGGGATCACAAGCCGTGGGAAATACACCTTGCCGAAGATATGGGCGTTTGTAACGAAGGTGTCCGCTGTTTGCGTGAGGCACAGAGAGAAATACGACCAACACACCGTCCCCGCCAGGAAAAACAAGAAAGCCGGAGCGCCGTCCGTTGGGATTTTGGCCACGCGACCAAAGATGATGGTGAATACCAGTGTAGTGAACAGCGGCTGAATAACGAACCATAACGGCCCGAGTATGGTTTGCTTGTATTGAGCGACGAAGTCCCGCCGCACAAAGAGCCGGATGAGGTCGCGGTAACGCCACAGCTCACCGAGATCGATGTCGAACCATCCGTTCCGGGGGCGGATGATGGTGGTCCACTGCTCGTCATCGGTAACGGGGACCTGTGGGACTATTTGAGAAATTGCCGTTTGTGATTCCATACTTTCGCTATTGATTCGAGGCCGGCGGCTTACGCCTCGGGGTAACAGATTATCTTCTTCACGTTCCGGAAAAAACCGTCGCTCTCGGGCGGAGGCGGCTCCATGAGCGCCACTACGTCGCAATCGCAGTCAAACTCGCCGAGGAGTCGGATGGGGATGCGATTGCAGTGAGAATGGGCCAGGGGCTCAGGCACATAGATTGCGGTTACCTGCACGGCTTCAGAGATCAGGTAGAGTATCCCGGACTCGGTGAAAGGCGTCCAACCGTAGACGGCGACCTTCGTGACGCCAGCGGCCTTGAGCAATTCCAGCCTACCCAGAAGGGTTTTCCGGGCTTCCTCGTAAAGGGCGCTTTGGCGCTTAAGGAAGTTGTACGCCAGGACCGTCTTCTCCAGGATGCCGCTGGGAGTCAGGTGGTACTTCAGCCTCTTGGGATTTGCGCCCGTTACCTTGATGTAGCCCTTCACGGCGAGCAGCCGCAGCGCGAAGTTCACCGACGACACGCTGCACCCTATGCGATCGGAGATGTCCTTTTGGGTGATGTTTTCACCGTCGGTGTGGACTGCGTCAAGAATTTTGTACGAGAGGACTTCTTCTTCCACGTTCACTTTCCAGCGATTGCTGATGGGGCGTCGCAGATGATGGAGTTGCGTTAACGGGATCTGCTCGCCTGCGAATCGTTGTTTCTTATTCGATTATCAAATTGCGACGAGCGCGTCAAGGGCTTTGTCGCGGGCCTGCCTTACTTGAAGGTATTCGGGGCACAAGAGGGCTGTGGAGCGCTTAACAGAGGCCGCTGCGTGTTGTGTGTGTTGGCCTACTCATGCGAGCAAGCTTAGTGAAGGGCTCCGGCGCAAACAAGGTCTTGTAGCTGCTCCTACTCCCACTCGATGGTCGCGGGGGGCTTGGACGAGATGTCATAAACTACTCGGTTGATCCCGCGCACTTCGTTAATGATACGATTGGAGATTGCCCCGAGTGTTTCGTATGGGACCTTGTACCAATCCGCGGTCATGCCGTCTACGGCTTGAACTGCCCTGAAGGCCGCCACATTCTCGTATGTGCGCTCATCGCCCATGACACCCACTGAGGAAACCGGCAGCAACACCACGAACGCCTGCCATATATCGCGATAGAGGCCGGCCTTGCGGATCTCCTCGATGGCGATGGCGTCGGCTTCCTTGAGCAGAGTAGTGCGTTCGCGGGTCACTTCTCCCAGGATTCTGATGGCCAGCCCTGGACCGGGGAAGGGATGGCGCCAAATGATCTCTTCGGGCAGGCCGAGTTCCAGGCCGAGTTCGCGCACTTCGTCCTTGAACAGCTCGCGGAGGGGCTCGATCAGCTCGAATTTCATGTGGAGAGGCAATCCGCCCACGTTGTGGTGGCTCTTTATGGTGACCGACGGCCCGCCTTTGAACGAGACGCTTTCTATGACGTCCGGATAGAGCGTGCCCTGAGCCAACCACTTGATGTTCGGGAATCGCGCGGCTTCCCGTTCGAACACGCGAATGAACTCATGGCCGATGATCTTGCGCTTTTCTTCGGGATCGGTTACGCCCTCAAGCTTGGTCAGAAATTGCTCGGAAGCGTCCACGTAATCGAGGGTGATCCCAAGGTCTTTGAATCTTGCGACAACTTGCTGGGCCTCGTTCTTGCGCAGCAGGCCGTTGTTCACGAAGATAGGGTGTAGGCGCTCCCCAAGGGCCTTGTGCAGCAGCGCCGTCATCACGGAAGAATCGACGCCTCCGGAAAGGGCGGCTACGACGTGATCCTCACCGACTCGCTCGCGGATTTGCTCCACGGAGGTGTCGATGAAGGAGGCCATATTCCAGTCCGGGGTTATACCCGCTATACCGCACACGAAATTTCTCAGCACCTGAGCGCCCTCAGGAGTATGGGTTACCTCGGGGTGAAACTGCACACCGTAGATCTTGCGTTCGGGATGCTCGCAAGAGGCGAACTGCGTGTCGTTGGTGCTCGATGACACGCGAAAACCGGCAGGTAGCTCACGGACCTTGTCGCCGTGACTCATCCACACTTGCGCGCCGAGATTCACTCCCTGGAGCAACGGCGAGGTCGGACACACCCAGTTGAGGTGGGCTCGGCCGTACTCCCGATCGCGGGCCTGCTCGACTGCGCCGCCCATACCGTGAGCGATCGCCTGAAGTCCGTAACAAATGCCCAAGATAGGGACATTGGTATCCAACACGCGCGGGTCCAATTGCGGTGAGTCCTTGTCGTAGACGCTCGCCGGACCGCCTGATAGGACGATGGCCGCACATGGGCGGTTCTCCAGCGCTTCCAGGGCCTTATTAAAGGGGATAATTTCCGAGTACACCCCGATTTCGCGGATACGACGCGCTATGAGCTGGGTATATTGGGAACCAAAATCTATGATGAAGACGGCGCCTGCATGTGACACTGATGAGCACCTCGCGTAAGTTCAATGGCGGTCAAACACGTAATATCTTAAAGAACCTTCTTGAAAGAAAAGATGAGTCCCAAACCCCTCTTCAAGAACGACCATGACGTATCTTTACAACGAAGTATGAAAATCCTTCCATGTGCTCGTTGTACGTCATCCCGGACGGTAGATTTCACGAGAACTTTTGCAATTACCGAAAGCGGCTTTTCTCAAGGAAAAAACACCGCTTTCGGCGATTATCACAAATTTGCTTAGAAAGAAGTTGGAAACACCTGATTTGCAACAAAGGCTCCGCTGATTTTACCTTTGTGAAAGCACATTGGTATTACCTAGGCTAAGGCCGCCTCAAGGCGGTAAACGACTACAATAAAAAAAGACCAGGAAATCCCGGTCTCTTTTCATTGTATGTATATGGGTAAGCGTAGGTTAGCGAATGACCTGCTTCTTAACCATTTCGTACTTCAAGCCGCCGGTCGCACAGGGATTACAACCCGGTGAATTTACTGAGTATTTCTCTACGTTGGAAACCAACTTGGCGCCGGGGGTAAGAGCAGGAGGAGCGCCCCAGCCTACGGGACCCGCACATGCGGGAGCCACGCACTTAGGCGGAATAACCTGGACTTTCATGGCGCACTTGGTGCCTTTCCAGACGCCCCAAGGACGGAAACCACCGGTGTATTGCTCACAACCATTGAGCAGCAGGGTGCTGTCGCCGCCGCGGGTGCCCATGGTGTCTCTCATGTAAGTAGACTTAACTTTCATGGGGATCTGAATGACGTCCCCAGCTTGAGCGCCCGGGCCTCCCGGTAAACTACCCATAAAAGCGCAAGACACACCCACCGCTGATACGATCAGGGCCAGGGCGCTGCACACAACTATCATTCTCTTAACCATACCCAAATCCTCCTTGTATTAGGCCCCAACCGGCCCGGCGACCGTGGAACCGAATTTAGAATTATAGACACATAAAACCTGTTTCTCAAATTGTTATCAGAATCCTATAGGCAAGTCAAGCTTTTTTCCCCTCAGGCCTTGACCAGCGCCGCTTACACCGCCCGGAGATTCAAGATCCTCCGACGAACAGACACCACAGGTATTTTGTCCATGCGCAATACTCCGCGATGTGTCACTTCTTGTCAATACAATTTTTTATCGCCGACGAGCCCGAAAATGCCGGGGGAATAACCACCAAAGAAATCAGCAACCTATAGCCACCCCACGCTCAGCCCCGTTCGGGATGATTTCTACCCGGAAGCTCAATAGGACGATTTGTTCAGTTAAACATTGAAGTTTGGTGACGATTTTTGCCACAGCAGCTTTCCCCTAAGCGCGTCCTACAAATATCGTCTGCGCTGAACAAAGTATTCGTTCCCGAGACATACTGTTGCGGCATTGGTCGCACGCCACTGCCAAGCACGTACGGAAACTTCAGGGGCAAACTACAACGGCCTCTCCTATGGGGTTCCCACATTTGCACCCGGCAAGGTACAAAGGAGATGAACGCCTACATCATTTCCGTAAAGGCTTTTCTTGCCCAGCGGTCGGGTTCGTGTTCCCGGCCACGATGCCTTAGCCGATCGACCGCCCGCTGTTTCCCGAAACGTCGGCGGCGCCTTATACCAATGTGCTGTCGAACGAGGAATATAGGTGAAGGATATTTTTGTAAGAGCAGGTTTCCCTAACTACTATGAAAGAATGTTTAAATGCACCGCAAGTGACTTTTTTTCCTTTAGAAAAGGCACTTACGGCTATTTTGAAAGTTCTTGGAGAGGGGTTTGGGGAGAAACTTCTTTCAAGAAGGTTCTCTCCAATATTACTTCTTCGAACGCGAGCCGGCGTCAGCGCGGATCAGCCGCTGAGGTGTCTCTCGGGTCCGCCAAGGCCCCCGCAAGGGCGCTCGCCGCAGCCACGGCGGGCGAAGATAAGACCACTTCACTTTCGGGGTGGCCCATGCGACCCACGAAGTTGCGGTTCGTGGTCGAAACAGCGCGTTCCCCCTTGGCGAGAATGCCCATATACCCCCCCAGACACGGTCCGCACGTGGGGGTTGAAATGGCCCCTCCAGCGGTCATTATGATCTCCACGAGCCCTTCGGAGATCGCCTGAAGCATCACGGCGGGCGTTCCGGGCAGCACTATGAGCCGCGTCCCTTTGGCGACTTTGTTCCCCTTGAGGATGGCCGCTGCGACCCGCAGATCTTCAATGCGACCGTTGGTGCACGAGCCGATAATCACCTGATCCACCTTGACGCCTTTTACCTCGCCTATGGGTTTCACGTTTTCGGGGAGGAAGGGCATGGCCACGGAAGGCTCAAGGGCCGACAGGTCGATCTTCATGTGATCCGAATAGGTTGCGCCGGGGTCCGATTCGTAGACGGTGTACGGCTTGTCGCCGTGTGATTCCGTGTATTCCTTGGTCTTGTCGTCAAAGGGGAAGATCCCGTTTTTGGCGCCGGCCTCAATCGCCATATTGGTTACGGTGAAGCGGTCGGTCATTGTCAGGGCCGCGACGCCCGGGCCGGTGAATTCCATGCTCTTGTAGAGCGCGCCGTCCACTCCGATTTTGCCGATGATGTGCAGGATGAGGTCCTTGCCCGATACCCACGAACCGAATTCGCCGACCAGCTCGAAGTCCATGCTTTCGGGGACCTTGAACCACGCGTTCCCCGTGAGCATGGCCGCGGCGAAATCCGTGCTGCCTACCCCCGTGGAAAATGCCGCCAGCGCGCCGTACGTGCAGGTGTGGCTGTCCGCGCCGATCACCAGGTCGCCGGGGACTACAATGCCCTTTTCGGGCAGGAGCACGTGCTCAATCCCCATTTCGCCGACATCGTAGAAGTGCGTGAGCCCCATTTCGGCGGCGAATTCACGCGCCGTCTTCATGAGCTGGGCGGACGCAATATCCTTTGCGGGATTGAAGTGGTCCAGCACCACCACAATCTTATCTTTATCAAAGACCTGCGCGCCGCCGGCGTCCCGGAAGGGTTTCAAGGCGAGCGGCAAGGTTATGTCGTTGGCAAGGGCAAGGTCTACACGCGCTTGGATGAGTTCGCCGGGTTCGACTTGGGTTTTGTCCGCGTGCGCTGCCAGTATCTTCTCAGTGATTGTCATAGGCATATCATTATTCTCCGGAAGGATTTTTCATCATAGGCTATTTGTGGTTTCCAGGCGCATGTAGTCCTCAAGGGACTCGTCCCACGGCCGTAAGGGGCGACCGAACAGGGCCGTGTACCGAGCGGGATCCAATGCCGAATTGAGCGGCCTGGGGGCCGGTCTTTGCAACTGCGTGGAGGGCATGGGCGAAACGGTTACCTTGTCGATATGGGCTATTTCCATAATCTTTTGGGCGAAACCAAACCAGCTCGTAACCCCTGAATTGGTTACGTTCAGGATCCCCTTCGGCCGCAAGTCTATCAATTTCAGGAGCGCTTCGGCAAGGTCCAAGGTGAAGGTGGGGCTCCCGAACTGATCGTTGACCACGGTCAGGGTATCCGTTCGTTGAGCGAGCGAGAGCATCGTCTTTACAAAATTGGGACCATTCACGCCATAGAGCCACTGCGTCCGGACGATACAGCGGTTCTCGGGGAGCGCCGCGTTCACAAGCCGCTCCCCTTCGGCCTTAGACGCGCCGTAGACTCCAAGGGGATTGACGGGATCATCCTCGGTGTAGGGGGTTGTCTTTGCGCCGTCGAACACGTAATCCGTGCTGATGTGAATGAGGTACGCGGCCACGTGAGCCGCGGCCTCGGCGACATGCCCCGCTCCGACCGCGTTCACGGCATAGGCCGTATCGGACTCGCTCTCACAGCCGTCTACGTTCGTGTACGCGGCCGCGTTGATTATTACGTCGGGCCTGACCTCCTCGATTGTCGTGAGCGTCCGATCTCGTAAGGTAATATCGAGTTCATCCAGATCAAACCCTATGAATGAGCGGGTCTGGGCCGCTTTCATTATGTCCACGCCCAGCATACCTCGTGCGCCGATCACAAGTGTCTTCACGTCTTTCATTCTTTTTCCCTTCCAGAGCGCTTGTGAGGCGGCTCTGCGTCAGCCCGTCATGAGTGCAAAGAACTCCCGGACGGAACGGTTACGAGGCTACACGGACAACGATCCTAACCGAAGCGCCACAAAATTCTAACCTAAGGCTCATGATGGTATCGCATTTACCGTCATTTTCCGGTAAAATACAATCACGAGACGTAATTGTTACACATGGGCGGCCAAAGCCCGTTGTTACGTTCTTATCCCATACGGAACGGTCCCTGAAAAGGCTATTTCCGCCAATCTCCATTACGATAGAGTCTGAGAATGCACAGCAAAATCATTTTTAGGCAAGCTCTGAAAAAAGACCTGTCCTCGATAAACAAACTGCTCGCTTCGTGGATCGCCGAAGAGCCCCAGACCCAGCGGTTCCTCGACGATTTCGCTCATGACCCACAACAGGACACCATCCGGTGCAGGGTCATCGAAAATGGTAAAGCCATCCTGGGTGTGGTCCTATGGTCGGAACGCACTCAGGAAGAGGCGCGTATCCTGGCCTTAAAACTTCACCCCAAGGCTACGCAGAAGGCCATCGACCTGCGGTTTCTCCAGGAAATCGTGCTCGAATTCAGTGAACTCAAGTATACACGCGCCACCATCCATGTTCCCGAGCCTGCGGCCGCCGAGCTTTTGCCCGCTTTGAAATCCGTAGGCTTCGTGTTCGAGGGCATTTCCCAGTGCTGCGGCATGAAGAGCCAACCCCAAGTCCACTTGTGCAAGCATTTTGTGCACAAGGTAATCGACCACTCCCAGGTAGTTGAGTTCCTCAAGGATTTTTTTCAGTCACTCCGTTACGAGATCCGGCCCGAGACCGACGGCTTCGGGTATCGTTTACCTACGGATTACCGGCTCCCATTCCTGTTCAGCGGCTGGCATCGAATTACCCGCAGCGGCTCGGACATTATCATGCACCCCCCTGCCAGGATACTGGAATCCCATGAACTCGAGACCCTATTCTTCCCTCTTCGGGTGCGCATGAAAGGGGAACGACCGCTCCTGTTGCCCATGGCCAGAAAGCACGCAGAGAGATTGATCGAGACGCCCGAGTCAGTGCTCATAGATGACGCCGTGTGCGATTTTGACTCGTCTCTGCGGCGGTCTTGTTATCTGCATAACCTGGCGTTCGGGGCTCCGGGCTCCCACGTGATGCGGCGAGGCCTGCCTGTGCTGTTCTACGTGAACAAGATGGGTGCAGTGGGATCAGGTCGTGTAGAGGATTGGCGTTTGGATGAGCCTGATCGCGCCTTGACCGCGTTCGGTCGCATGAAACCCGCCGAACAACTGGAGATACGCAACGGTATGCCGGGACCGCACGCGAAATCCGGCAAGGTCCTGTGTGTTCGCTATGAGTGGTACAAGCCATTTAAGAAAATCATCCCCTTTGATGAAATCCGTCGCATGGACGAGAATTTTAATCCGCAACGCACCCGAACCCTGTCCGCAGGCGCATACCAATCCATCCTGGAAGCCGGCGCTTGATGGAATCACCACAGGCGCTCATTTACTCATTTAAAGGCATACGGCCGCGGCTGGGCGAGAACGTGTTTCTGGCCCCCGGCGTCGTAGTCCTGGGCGACGTGGAAATCGGCTCAGGCTCATCGTTATGGTTCCATACCGTCGCCCGTGGGGACGTGAACAGCATCCGGATCGGTAAGGACACGAATGTCCAGGACTTGTGTATGCTCCATGTCACCAGCGTTCGCTTTCCCCTGAGACTCGGCGATGAGGTCATCGTGGGCCATCGAGCGGTCCTGCATGGATGCGAGATTCAGGATCGCGCCCTGATCGGCATAGGCGCGCTGGTCCTGGACGGGGCCGTCGTTGAAGAGGGCGCCGTGGTCGGAGCGGGCGCGGTTGTTTCCCCAGGCTCAGTGATCCCGGCGGGCAGTCTGGCCGTGGGGATACCCGCTCGGGTCACCAGAGAAACGACGCCTGCGGAGCGAGAATTCCATCTCGTGAACTGCCGCAAGTATCGGGACTATGCACGTGAATTTGGTGTCATTACTGAGTGTTATGCCCTAAAGTGAAAGTCGCTGTGAGTAAAGTTCCGTAGCGGTTAAACTATAACTTTAAACATTGACATCATCCTTCCGATATGTTTTAGTTATTTCGTTGCTTGGCAACATACAGCGAAAGAAAGCGGGAGGTGGCGTATGCCGCATTCACACAATATTAACTATTATATTGGGCGGATGAATGACGAATCCTTGTCAGATGCGCTCGCCGACTTTGAAGACCCCATGGAAGGCCGATCCGTTGATTTGCTGTCTTCAATGGAAGACGACTTCGTCGACGACGCCTACGACTTCGAAGATTTTTAATCACCACACGTCATTCTCAGCCCTATTTCACCACGGCCGACGGGATATCCTCCGGCCGTTTGTTTTTCCCTACCCTCGTCCCCCGCAAAGAAGAGAAGAGAAGAGAAAAGAGAGAACAGAGAAGATGAAGAAAAGAATAATAGTGGGGAGAACCTTCTTGAAAGAAGGTCCTCCCCAAACCCCTCTCCAAGAACTTCCACAATATCGCCGGGAGTCCCATTTCTCTGCGAGAAATACGACTCCCGGCAGATCGTAGCTGTCCTAAGAGACGAATTGCAGAAGCCTATCTTACACAAAAGGTATTCACCAATGTTACTTTCTCCTTTGCAGGCGATGCGAACAACGGCCAAGGACCGGCGATGCCGACTGGGCCGACCGTTACCTTAGAGTGAGTGAGAAAGCGTCCTCGAAGCCGCTCAAGAGTTCAAAAGCGGGTCGGCGCGCAGGCTTGTGTGCGGCTGCACACTCGAAAGAACGTGGTCGCATAACCCCCCTGGGTTTTCCCGTGCTATGTAAAATGTAAATGTCTTTTTCTGAAAGAGGGATTCTTCCACTACATACTTCTATGATATAATATCAAATTATTCTGTCAACCCAAAAAAGGAAAATCCCTACTGGAGCCACTGAGCGCCATTTCTGCCGATATGCGCAGCGCGGCGCGCGGCCTCACGGGAAAGAATTAAGCCTGTTCTTACAAGAATGTTGAGAGCCCTCCACCACTACCGACAGCTTTCACAAAAGTAGGACGGGGGGGTTTTGCGAAGTAGGTTTCCCAGCGTCTTCCTCAGAAATATGTGATAATCGCCGAAAGCGGCCTTTTCTCCTTGAGAAAAGCCGGTTCGGCAATTGCAAAAGTTTTTGGGGAGGGGTTTGGGGAGGACCTTTTTTCAAAAAGGTTCTCTCCAACTCCCCAACATTCCTAACTTCCTCCCGCCGCCCTGGAGGCTCGTATGGCTGAACAACTGGACGCCTGTTTTCCCGTGGAAATTTCCGACAAAGACGTGTTTCAGGCGATGAAGGACATTTCCGGGTACTTGGATATCACACCGTCGGATTTTAAGGAGGTGTACCTCAAGGCGTACGACCATGCCGTGCGGCGGATCATGACCGCCGTGCGTGTGGTCGATGTCATGACGCGAGACGTTGTCTTCGTGCGAGATTCCGACTTCTTGAAGGACGTGGCGGAACTCATGGCCAAGCGCCGGGTGTCCGGCGTGCCTGTTTTGGACGCCCAGGATCAGGTGGTCGGCGTCATAAGTGAAAGGAACTTCTTTCGAGAGATGGCCGGCGGATCCGCGAAGAACTTCATGGAAGTCATCGCGAATTGCCTCCACGGCCGTGTGTGCATGGCCGCGCCCGCTAGACGCATGATCGCTCGAGAAATCATGTCCTCGCCCGCTCTGACTGTGATGGAAACCACTCCTGTCGTCGAAGCGGCGGATCTCTTCACCACCAACAGCGTTAATCGCGCTCCCGTTGTGGACGCTGAAGGCCGCCTGATCGGCATTGTGACTCGTGCGGACATCGTTCGATCCAACCGGTGGAGCGCGCCCTGATGAAATACTTCAGCAAAATGCGCGGAACCGGGGGAAGTCCGCCTCGGGTGAGTTTAACCGAAGCCATTCTCTCCGGCGTGATTTCTTTCTTGGCCATGGCGCTGCTCGCGTACATACATTACACGTTCTTGGCCGGAACGGACGCTCTCCTCCTCATAGCGCCCTTCGGGGCCTCTGCGGTCCTGATCTACGGCGCGCCTAAAAGCCCTCTCGCTCAACCACGCAACGTAATCGGCGGGCATATACTCGCAGCGTTTATCGGTGTCACGGCTTACCAGCTTCTGAGCGGTGAATTGTGGCTTGCCGCGTCCGTGGCCGTGTCCCTTTCCATCTCGCTCATGCACCTCACGAAGACCCTGCATCCCCCGGCCGGGGCTACGGCCCTCTTCTCCGTCATCGGCGGACCCGCCGTCCACAAGCTGGGCTTTCTCTTCATCCTTATGCCCGTGGCGGTCGGCGCCGCTCTTCTGACCCTAATCGGTGTGCTCTTGAACAACGCCGCGCCCAAACGCAAATACCCCGAATTCTGGCTGTAGTTCCCCCGTCGCCCCGAAAGAAGATGAAGAGAAGAGAGAAGATGAAGAAAAGAGTAATATTGGGGAGAACCTTCTTGAAAGAAAGGCTGGGTCCCAAACCCCTCTCCAAGAACTTCCACAATATCGCCGGGAGTCCCATTTCTCTGCGAGAAATACGACTCCCGGCGCATCATAGATGTCCTAGGAAACGACTTGCAGCGACCTGTCTTACAAAAAGTATTCACCAATCTCACTTTCTCCTTTGCCGGCAAAGTGTAAAAACAGCCAAGCAGCGCCGTTTATCCAACTGCGAGCGGCGCGCCATCTCCTCCAGAGCGACCAAAACTTATTGTTACAACGTGTCATGAACGTACCCATTATTTTGGGAAGCTTTTAGGATTAGTCCCCTATGTCCCGTTGTCAGAGACATGTACGGATACTGCCTTACAAACCTGCGACTCGGCGCCGACGTCTGCGTCCGCTCCTCTGAGAAGGGTGGGTCAACTCTCATGCCGGAAATCGTCCATGAAGAGAATTCTCAAACGCAAAAAGGAGACAAAATCATACTACAAATGTACGAAACGAACGCGTCGCATAACCCCCTTGAGTTTCCCGAGTACTCTTACGATGTGTAAATGTATTTTTCTGAGATAAAGATTCTTCAGCTATATAGTTCTATGGTATAATACTATATTATCTTGTCAAGTCAAAAAAGTAAAATCCCTACTGGAGCGGCTTAGCGGCGTTTTCGGTCTAATACCAATGCGCAGCCAAAGAAGTAATATCGGGGAGAACCTTCTTGAAAGAAGGCTTCTCCCCAAACCCCTCTCCAAGAACTTTTAAATGGCCGAAACCGGCTTTTCTCAAGGAGAAAAGGCCGCTTTCGGCATATTAGACATTCTCAGATAGACGTCGAAAAAACCTACCTTCCCAAAAAGAGTCTTCACCAATGTTACTCGTTGGAAAGCACTTTGGTATAAGCGGCGCACAACCTCCCGATACAAAGTAAAGATCGGTGGAAGACTTGGTAAGAAGGCTGCTCAGACCTTTGCTTTAAAGAGGTTCAAAGTTTTTGGGGAGGGGTTTGGGGAGAAACTTTTTTCAAAAAGGCCCTCCCCAATATTTCTTCTCTTCTCTCTTAACTCTTCATCTTACTCTTACTCCGACACGGGTTTGACGGCCGTTACTTCCGGGAGGGCGGCCATTTCGCGGAGTTTCTCCAGGGGAATCCACCCCACCACCTTGTTTCCTGTGGATCGGTCAGGCGCCGACTCGAAACCCATGTCCTTGAGCTTCTTCAGCGCGTCTGCGGTAACAGCCGACAACGTGATTTCCACGAGCGCCCTTCCCTTTTGCACAGCGACGCCCTTGTAGGTGAAACTCCTAGAGCCACCGCGCTCTTTGGGGCCGTTCGCCAGCTCGATGAGTTCCGGGGTGAGCTTTGCGGTCATATCCGCGTCGGCGGCTGATGGGGTCTTGGCCTCGTCTTTCTCAGCGACGCGGGTTCCCTTATTGGCCGTCATAGCGCCGGCATACCGACCTACTGCGCCGAGCATTTTTGAGACAACGCCGCGAGTCTGGTACTCCATAGAGTGCAGCACCGGGGACGGAGCGGACTTGTCGCCGAAAATGCCTTTCTCGGAGACCCCGTGGGGCAGCTCTACAGGGACGGTTACGGTCTCGAGCTTGCCGTCTTTGTTCACCACGCGCTCTTCCACGGCCACGAAGCTCGTGTATTGGGTCATGATCTTGTGGGCCAGCGCGGTCTTGATGATTTCCTCTTTCACTTCCGGGGACGGCTTACGTTGCTGAATGAGCATCCACTCCTTGTCCATGAGGTCATCAACCTTGGCGCGCGCCCAAATGGCCGGAATCGCCGCGTTGTCCTTTTCCGTCTCCGGCAACGTCACAGAGAGCGTTTGCTCGTACGGCTTCCCTGAGGCGAATCCCTTAATTGTGATGGTCCCCTTACCCCCTTTGGTGTAGCGCGCCTTGAACACTAGGGGTTTTTGCGCCCACAGGTCCGACACCTGCGCGGGATAGATGTCCGTGAGGTCCACGCCCTCGAACGAGAGCGTCGCGTCGATCAACACAGGGGTCGCTATGCGTTCGTAGAAGTCCGACGCCACTTTTTCCGAGGGGCTGTTCAGGTTGATGATCTCGGCCTCACCGCCGCCCACACGAGCCATTTGCTCCAGGAGGAAGTGGTTCACCGAGTTCCCGGTCCCAAATGGGAACCAGCGGCTCACACCCCTGAGCTTTTGGGTCAGACCGATAATCTCGAAGTCATTTCCCACGTACCCGTCGGTCATGAAGGTCACGATGCGCAAGCGGTTTTCGGGCGCAGGCGCCTTGGCGACTTGTTCAACCGCGCTGCCCATCCAGGTGCCGCCCTGGGCTTGAAGTTTCTGCATGTAGTTGAGGGCCTTTTCACGATACTCGGCGGTGTTCGGTTTGGGTTCTGAGAATAATTGCCGCGCTCCGGTGTTGAAATCTATGATGTTGAAGGTATCGTTCGGCCCCATCTTGTCGATGAAGTAGCGCATGGTCTCCTTGGCCTTGTCCAACGGGCGACCACGCTGGGATCCCGAGCAGTCGATGACGAAGATCATTTCGCGTGGGGCGATCTCCGCCGGCGTGACCCTCTTGGGCGGGATCATGATGATTGCGACGTATCCCTCGGGGCCATCCTTGTGAGCAATGACGCCTGAACGAATAGCGTCACCGGCCACCGCATACGCGAGCACAAAATCCCTATTGGGGATTTCCTTGGCGTCTTTGAGCGACACCGTCGCCTTTGTATCGCCGTCCCGTTGGATAGTGACCTCGTGCAGCTTCGACGTAATTTCACCTATTCGAACACCTGCGTTGATGGTCACGGTGAGGTCGATGTCATGCCCGGCGCGTGTCCCTTCCTTGGCCACGGGTGGCGTGATGCGGCTTGCGTCCGGAACCTTGTTCGTATCGTGAGCCCAGCCCGTCCCTGACGCCCCTGAGGGTTCGCCGGGGATGAACCGTGGCCCGACCACCATTGGGAACATGAAGCTGAACGCGCCGTCCTTGAAGGGCAATATCTCAGAGTACGTGATCGTGATCTCGACCTTGTCACCGGGCATTATGTTCGCCACGGATTGCGTGAAGATGTTGGGGCGCTCCTGGTCCAAGAGAGACGCTGCTTTTCCTGCAGCCTTAGCCTTGTCGTAGATCTCCCGGGCCTCTTCTCGGCGCATGATGACGCCCTTGACCACGCGCTCGCCGATCTTCATGGTCATGTCGTGAACTGCCGCGGTGGAAGAGAGCGGGAAGGTGTACACCGCCTCGATGGCTTTGTCCGCAGTATTACGGAACACCTGAGTAACGCGCACCTGCGTCATGAAGCCGGCGATATCCGCGGTAACGGACGTGTGCTCCAGGAGGCACGCGGTCCCAGGCTTGCCGTCCGGTTCGATGATCGTGAGGCCGTCGCGCACCTCTTTCATGGGATCAGCCGCTTGTGCGTAACCGCATAGGACCAAGACGGTAACAAGCGCGAGGAGAGACGCCAAAGAGATCCAAAAACTTTTCAGCGCGGCGCCGTTGCCACCGGAACAACTTGCGGCGCCCTGCGCTGGGATTTCGCAGCCTCGCGCCGAATCTTGGTTGGAAACCATTTTCATCATCGGTCCCTCCTTCTCGTAGTAAGACCTGGAATATTCGGAGCGTTCCAAAGGTTGGGAAAGCCCCTGGCCCATACAGTGGTATTCCTCATTGCAGGAAAAGCATTACACACTATTCGAAAATAAAAAACCCGGAGGGTTACTCCGGGTCTTTTGCTCAAAAGAGCGAACGAATTACACTAGAAATTGATGATCATTGAGCCGTGGAAGGCATTGATTGGGTCTCTGCTTTCGAGGCGCCCGTTGGCGGTAACCGTTCCGTTGCCCAAAGGCACGATGGCTTGGTACGCCTGGGTGAACCAGTCGCCGGGCTGCCAGTAAGCATAACGCATATTCATGGTCAGGCCTTCAAGGAGCTTCCAGTCAACGCCCACATTACCTTCCCAGCCGAGGTAGTTGTTGTCGACATAGGGGTTGATGGTGGTTCCGGGGGCCGCTACGATTGTTCCTGTGCCGGGACCGAGGACCACGGCGACTGTGGGGGCGCCGTAATACTGGGTGGTGAACTGGTTGATCGCATTTGCGCCGCCGGCTCCTGTCGCAAATGCGCCGTTGTTGAGCACGCCGCCCTTAAATGTGCTGTTTCTTTCAAGGCGGTTGGCGTACATATAGGTTCCGAAGAAGTTCAAGTTAGACGCTACTGCGTAGTCGAGACGCACGGCGTATGCTTCGGCGTCATACAACTCGCCCGTACCGTCGGGGCTAAAGGACTGGTTACCACCACCGTATGTTTGGAACATCAAGTAGTTGTAGGGCTCCATAACCTGATAGTTCAGGTTGGCGGGGCTGTTCCCCTTGTTACGAAGACCGGCGATGTTAACGCCGTTCGTAAGAGCGGAGCCGCCTCTTCTACCATACATGAAGGACATTTTCGTGGGACCGGCCACACAACCGGCTTCCGCAAAAGCGATGTACCCTTCATAGTTCAAAGGCGCCGCAACTGCGATGGGATCCAAGGGCGTGGTGATAAAGTTGGTGTTACGATTGTAATGTCTGTCAAAGGTATTCCAATAATACTCTGCGTTGGCGAAGAAGCGGCCGTTGAAGTACTTTGCGAACACCATGTACTGCTGATAGCTCTGATCAAAACCATTCGCGGCTGCCCAAGTAGGTACGCCGCCGGCCGTAGTAGGAGCGGCCGTATCACCGAACGGACGTGCGCGTGTAGGCGAAGCCGCATCCTTATGGGTAATCTGGACGATGGAGCCGCCGCCTGCGCTGAGGTCACCTGCGTCATAGGCCACGAGAAGACCTTGGAATAACCAGGGTTTCACATACGAATCAGGGAAGGTGTCGCGACCGCTGGTGGCGAAACCCGCTGCAGTCGTGGCATACCACAGACCATGAATGAAGCGGAAGGGGCCGTAGGGTATCACGGACAGGATCGAGTTCGCACGTGTATGGTTAGCCAAGGATGCGCCGGTGCCGAAGGGGAAGTCTTTCACACCGATGGAAAGAATACCGATAGGCATCTGGATGGTGGCCCTGAATTGTTCCCAGGAACCGATAGCTGCCGTGTTGTACGCGGCCAAGCTCTCGTTCATTTGGTAGTAGCGCTCGAGGGGCGCGTTACCCGCTGTATCGTTTCTTTGGCGGAACTTATTGCGCACGCCGCCGACGGTGTACACACCGTGGACTCTGATCGCGTTGTTTACACGAATTTCAGGGTACATGGTCAAGCGCACGTCGTCATAGAGCGCGTCGGAGTTGTATCTTGAGAAACCACCGCGAGTAGCTAGAAGTCCTGAACTTGCGCCTGTGTCGTCAGGTGAAGTTCCCGTCGCGCCGGTGGCGTAAATATTCGGGCCGGCAAAACCCACGAAGGTGCCTTCGGGGCCGTCTGTCCCGCCGACTCCCGGGGTACCGGGTGCGCCTACGGGGCCGGCGAATCCTGCGGCGTTCTGCGAGGGCGCGTACCCGAAGAGATCGTGGTCACCCGTTCTACCGAAATAGCGGACGCGATACTCGAATTCGCCTTTCATGGAGTATTCCCAGGCGAAGACCGGCGCTACAAACGCCGTGAGAAGCAATCCCGCGAAGAGGATGGTCAATAATCTTTTCATCTCTTCCTCCCAATCCATTCAAAATAAAAACAAGCCATAATGGCAGTGAACACCTAGTGCGGAACCCAACACGTCTCCGGCGGCCTACCGGATCGACATGGGGGAACTGCGATCGTCTTGTACAAAGAAAGAATCCCGTTTAGGGTTTTGTAGCACTCAGATAGCTTGGATGTCAAGAAAATTTCGCATTGCGGTAGGGTTTGTTTGCGTATAGTGGTAAGTCCACGCCCGCAGGAGCCGATTTCTCGAGGTTTTTTGGGCGCGCAGGATGTTAAAATGTCAGGGGGAGCCGGCGCGCCTCATGCCAATGCGGAAGCAAAGAAACAATAGTGGAAAAACCCTTCTTGAATGAAGGCTTCTCCCCAAACCCCTCTCCAAGAACTTCTAAAATTGCCGAAACCGGCTTTTCTCAAGGAGAAAATCCCGCTTTCGGCGAATGTTGGGAATTCTCAGAAAGAAGTCAGAAAAAGCTGCTTTGCAAAAAAGCTCCGCAGATATTGCCTATTTGATTGCGTAGCGGTAGTGGAATATACGACGCGTCATTCCGTGTCTGAGGTGTCCAGGCCCGTGAAGAGGGCGTCCGCGAATTGGCGAGCGTTGAACTCGCGCAGGTCGTCCATCTTTTCTCCGACGCCCACGAAGCGGATGGGGATCTTCAGCTCGTTGGACAGGCCCACCACCACGCCGCCCTTTGCGGTGCCGTCCAGCTTGGTGAGGGCGATACCGGTGACGGGTATCATTTCACTGAAGGTCTTGGTTTGCAGGATGGCGTTCTGCCCCATCGAGGAGTCCAGCACAAGCAAGGTTTCATGAGGAGCGCCCGGGACCTTCTTAGCGAGGATGCGGTGCACCTTCTTGAGCTCTTCCATAAGCGGCGCGCGTGTGTGCAGCCTTCCCGCGGTATCCACCAGCACGACCTCGTAATCTTCACGTAGGGCCGTTTCCATGGCCTCGTACGCCACCGAGGAGGGGTCGGCCTTATCCTTGCCCTTTACGATGCCGCATCCGACGCGATCCGCCCAAATCTGGAGCTGCTCCACCGCCGCGGCGCGGAAGGTGTCGCCGGCCACTACCAAGACTTTTCTGCCGGCGGCCTGATGTCGAGCGGCGATCTTGGCTATGGTGGTGGTTTTGCCGGACCCGTTCACGCCGATTACCATGACCACGAACGGCTGGATGCCGTATCCGACGCGTAGGGGGGCCTCAACCTCATCGAGCATTTCCGTGATGAGCGTCTTCAGGTGCATGACCACGGCCTCGGGGTTATCGAGTTCGCGGCGCTTCACGCGTTCGGTGACGCTCTCCAGCAGCTCGTATGCGGTTTTCACCCCGATGTCCGCCTTCACCAGGACCTCTTCGAGCTTGAAGACTACTTGGTCGTCAAGCTGCTTCTTCCCGAGGAAGACTTCATCCAGGCCGCTCAAAAAGCCACGTCGCGTCTTCTTGAGACCGGAGCGCAACTTAACGAGGCTTTCTTCCTTCTCCAGCTCTTGCGCGGATTGCTCAGGGACGTGGGCGATCTCGGGCTCTTCGACTGCGACGGGTTCGGTCTCGGGGCCGCGCTCTTGGGGTTCAGGCTGTGGTTCGCTTTTCTCTTTCTTAAATAATCGGCTGAAAAAGCCGCCTTTTTCTTTCTTTTCTTCACTCATTGTGGGTTCCAGCTCTTTTGGGAATGATTCACCGGGTTGGGACGGCCTCGCGGTGTTAAGCGCGCTATCGAGCAATTTAGAGCCGACCGGTGAACGGTTACGTCTTCCTGATTTAGATCGGCGATTGAGAATTATACGCTCATTGGACAAGATTTCCCGCTGAAAGTCCAGCAAAACGGCCCAAGACGAGCCTGCTCCGCCAAAGAAGGAATGTCGGGGAGAACCTTCTTGAAAGAAGTTTCTCCCCAAACCCCTCTCCAAGAACGGTTGAAATGGCCAAAACCGGCTTTTCTCAAGGACAAAAGGCGGCTTTCGGCATATTAAACATTTTCAGATAGACATCGAAAAAACCTACCTTCCAAAAAATAGTCATCACCCATGCGCCCTCGACAAAAGGACACCTTACCAACGTAAGCCGACCACATGCAGTCAAGGATAGAGAGATACGATGGAGAAATGAACAAATCCTCAGTCCTGTGAACCGGAAGAATAGAGCCCGGTTAAATGGATTGCGGCAGCGCACGCAGGCAAGCTCGATGCGCTTACGGGCGCAATGGTCCCGACACGTGGGGGAGCTTACGACAAAGCGTAGGTGTTCAAGCGGCCTCGAGCGGGACCAGTTGCGGCGGTTGGTTCAAGGCGCTGAAGAATTATGCGCTCTTCCGCCGATTATAGCTGAAGCGGTTTCTCGGAAAGCTATTGAACCAACCGGTATCGCATGGTATAGTCTATTCACTAACGGAGGTATCACATGTTTCGAACATCGTCACGCAGCATAATTATCCCAGCGGAACTCCACGAGAAGATCGCAGAGGAGTGTCCTTCGCTCAACGCGTCGCCCAGCGAAGTAGTGGCGGTGCGTCCGGCGCGGAGGAAACCCCGTGACTCCAAGAATCTCGGCCCTAAACCCCCGACTCCTTTCAAAGCGCGATAGGCGCAACCCGTTTTCATGGAGCGCTTCCGGTCTCGAGCTATGGGCATTCGGCGCGGATGGTATGCGTATGCGCCGCTCGTCGTCATGGCCTTGATATGCTGGAGCGACCGGTGTTGCGCCGGCCGTGAATTCCAAGGCGTGACGGGCGACGGAGCCGCCTTAGAGTGCTTGAAAACGGAAGCAAGGACCTCCCGTGGGGTCTGGCTCCCGTTACTAGACGGGCTCATGGCCGCGCATTCGGGCGCCCGAGACAGGGAAGTCGCCCGGCGAAGCCTGTTCCTAGCGGGGAAGACCGGGCTCTCCATGTTTGAGCGATTCGGCCGACCTGCGGACCTGCACGCCGCTATCCGACGCCTCACCCACTGCCGTGAACTCTGCGACAATCCCACCGACATGAGACAGTGTTCCATCGAACTCAAAAAGGCCGAGTTGTACGCAACCGCAATCAAAGCGAAGCAGAGGGAGAAGCTTCTTGAGAGCGAATCGGCTTGCGTCTCGGCCGGCTCAAAGCGTCCTGTCGGCGGGAATGCCTCTTCCGGGGCCGCTCCGGTCTGGAGCGACACCACTCCCGCGGGGGCCGGCGCCGACGAAACCTTGATCGCTGCAAACCAAACGGGCAATCCCTTTTGGCGAAGTCTCCTCAGAGAAAGACGCATGGAAGCCGGGGTGGAAGAGGAGCCCCTTCCCCCTTCGCCGACGTCGCAGCCTGTGCAGTCTACTCAGCCGCCCGCAGTTCATCAATACGCGCCCACTGCTCCGACGGAACAGCCGCGGCCGTCCTGGGTGGCTCCCGCGCCCGCGCCGCCCTGGAATCCCGTGAGAAAGCCGACACCGAGGCCGCAGCCGGTGGCCGCTCCGCCCACGCCTGTTGTGGAACCGCCTCAACGGGCCGCGCCCTCATACCCGCTGATGGCTCCCCCTCGACAAGCTGCGCTCCAGATTCCGGCGATTCCTGCGCCGCCTGAGCCTCCGCCGACGCCTCAGGTCACCCTACCCTGTCCGCCGCTCGCCGGAGACTTCGTGGTAGTGCTCGATCCCGGTCATGGAGGCAAAGACCCGGGCGCAGTGACCCGCGACAAAAAGCTCAAGGAAAAGGACATTACTCTCGATGTGGCAAAGCGGCTCAAAGGCTTCCTGGAAGCGAATCACCCTGAATTGAAGGTAGCGCTCACGCGATGCGATGACAGCTTCTTGTCGCTATCGGAACGAACGGCATTCGCCAATCGCCTGAGCGCGGATCTCTTCATCTCGATTCACTGCAACGCTGCCACGGACGTCACCTCAAAGGGCATCGAGACCTACGTCTTAGACACGGCGGCGTCTTCAAAGGAAATGAGGGCGGCTGCGCGGGAAAACGGCATTTCCACCAAGAAGATGAATGATGTGCAAGTAACGGTAAGGGATCTCCTTGCGCATTCGAGAAACATAGAATCGCACAAGTTGGCCACTGCGGTAAGCGAGACCTTTCGGCGCTCGCTGCCCAATCGGCGGAACCGCGGGGTGAAGCAGGCGCCGTTTTATGTGCTGCTTGGTGCAAAGGCTCCGGCTATTTTGGTGGAATGCGCCTTCCTCAGCAATGACAAGGAGCGACGGAAGCTGGCCACTGGGGCGTATCTCGATAAGATCGCCAAGGGTCTTGCTGACGGCGCTTTGGTGTACCTGACGGAACGCAAGAGCGCTCCGGCGAAACAAACCGCGGAGAAGTAATACCGGGGGGAAGGGTTTTGTGTAACGTGTTATAAGAGCTTTGGCTAATCTTCTACAGTTGATCTCGATTTTTGGAGTTATCCACAGGCTATGTATTTGAAATCATTTATTCGGAGGGTTTTTGCTGTTTGCCACATGGCGCCACGTTACTGTATTTTAGTGGCTGACAGTTAATAATGTGT
>JBBRBO010000008.1:0-74175 GCA_038205805.1 Desulfomonilales bacterium | reverse complement strand
CTTGACCTCGCCGCTCGGCATCCTCTTGTGAGCGGGTCAAGGCAAACGGTCCGGCTCCTTTTTCGCCTTTCTTAAGGATCATGAGATAGAGCAAGCCCCACGTTAAGTTGTGCACGCTCTTGAATCCCAACCTGCGAAGACTCAGGGCGACCGCCGGCGACCGATGGCCCGAAAGACACACAACCAGCACGGGTGTGTCCTTTGATTTTGCCTGGGACGCTTCCTGCAAGCCCATACCCCACGGGTAGTTCTCCGCCGCTCCCATGCGATTCCACTGGAACTCATGCTTTGTGCGCACATCCACGATCCAGGTATTCTCCGGGAGGGCGTTGAGGCGCCAGGGGGCCAGAGGTTTCCCACCTGCGGCCATAGTGACTATCTCTCCTCCGAATATGAGATTCAGGGTGAGCAACAGGGTTTCCGCCTGAGGCTGCTCGCTTTCCAGGGCCAAAGCCAGTGTTAATCTATGTGTGTGAACGGCGTAGATAAGGAGGAGGCCCACCCAACAAGCCCACGCGGCTGTTCCTCCGGTGATCAGATTGAGGGCCAGTAGTCCAAACACAAACGCCGACGTGAGCGGATGAAGTAAATGGCTCGCATGGACGGTGGAGAAGAGCGCCGCATCATTCTTAATGGAGGGTATGAATAGAAAATATGAAATGAGGTTCACGATGGAAAACACGAACAGCATTCCGCTCACCATGAACAGAGCGATTGCCGCAATAAGCGCCGTCGCGGACGAGTTTCTCGGAACAAACCCGGTCTCGATGTAGGTCGCGGCCAGTGTAGCCGCTATCATGGCATACGAAGCCCACAGGAATAGCTGATTCTCACCGATCCACTCTACCACCATAAATGCTTTTGATCTCAATCCGTTACGTCAAACCTCCGGAAATCGGCATGGCGTCAACTATACCGCCTATCGGCATTATACTCTCGTGATTGTTCACCAGGCCGACGACGGCTCCGTAGTTGACCGACCGGAAGCAAGGATTACCCACACCTTCCGACCACCCGAACTTTTGCCGAATAGTAAATCGACCTGGTGAACTATTATCTATATAATGAGCGCCGGCTTATCTGCTGCGCATTCTTCGCAATTTCTTCAGGAGCCGTTTCCGAGCCGCCATAGCCTTTCTCTTGCGCTTCACGCTGGGCTTCTCATAAGCTCTGCGTTTTTTAGTCTCGGTCAACACCCCGGATTTCTGAACTTGTTTTTTAAATCGCCTTAGGGCGTTTTCAAACGGCTCGTCCTCTTTTAGATAAACTCCCGGCATTAATAGATTTCTCCTTTTTCAGGTACAAGGGAACACGCGACAAAATCGCGTGACGCACCGGCCAAAGTGTAAGACAACGAGACCGGTAGCTGGTCCCCTCTTGTTGAATATAGATGTGCAAGCGGTGATTTGCCTTTCGGCTAATCGCAAGATTCTTAGAAACGGAAGCGCAGACGACCTTGATCTCCATAGAGGACTAATCGCTCACACACGCGGAGTTTACCCACAACGCTCGCTCGTGACCGTAAAGGTCCACACATTGGGACATACTACGTGGGAAGCACGTATTCATTGCGCCCGAATGTGGTCACCCAGCGGTGATTATCCTCGAAATGTAAAGTCGGCGCCCCGTATTGAGGCTGGATGTATCAAATCCCTTCTACCGAACGACTCGGATATGATTATCCCCGTATGAGTCGCCGTCAAGATGGAGAATCGGTTAAGAGGCCGATTCCATAATAGGTAAAAACTAACATTGCACGGGGTAAATGTCAAATGTATCAGCGCTCAAAATGCAGCATACGCTGTCCCTCCGGTCAAGAGGAACGTAAGCGCATATTCACCGGGCTTGACCCGATCACCTCAAACTCTCGTGGAACGCTCCGTACGAAATTGAGTTCCTTTGCAGCCGTGGTTCCCTTCAGACTGCCGTAGGCACGGTGAATGATCTCCACGAATGGTAGTTTCCCAATATGCGGCTCTGTGCTATAGTAGAGCATTATATCTGCATTTGAGTGATTTTCCGGCGGCTAACGAATGTCGCGAAGCGGCGCCTAAGCGATTGGTTTTTCTTAAGGCTGGTCTGATTGTAGGATTCCTCCTTGAGTTTTGCTGATGAATGGAGCTGTGTACAATTGAACGGCGTGAAACCCCCTGACGAAGCGCATGCTACTTTCGAGGATGATAAGACATCCGCAGCCGATCCATCGGCCGCTCGACTTACCGTCGAAGCCGTACTGGAGGATCTTCGGCTGGGAATGCGCACTAAGCGTTTTATGCAGAAGTATGGGATCAGTCTACCTGAATTTGAATCCCTGCTGAAGATGCTTCTCCGCAAAGGACTGTTTACGAAGGACGATTTCAAGCGGTGGAAAGCGGCGCGGCCTGAGCTCAAAAACATCGAAGCTCCCCTAAGACCAGCGGCGGAGGATACGCCGTCGCCTCAAGCGGGCGCTCAACTTTCGCCTTCGGAATCGGCGCCGTATGCAAAAAATCCCCAGACCATTGAAACTTTTGTAATATCGGATCCCGAGCAGAACAATTCTTGGACACTCGAACTCTTTTCCCGGAAGCGTGAAGATTTACGCGGCGCCACCTTCAAGGGCGCTCTTCAAGGCAAGAAGTACATGTTTATTATCGAAGATCTCCTTTTCCGAGGCACGATCCACATGATGCAGGACGCTAAAGAACCGAAAGTCAAACGGCAAGAGGCCATGGATTTCATCAGCAAGCACGGCTGGGCCGCATACCTGGAACGCCGCGCCTTCGAGGCGAACTTCGGGGACGATTCCGCCGGTCCTAAAGTGCGATCCGAGAAAAAGGGACGTCTGGTGGTGCTCCGTTGCCGTCATGACACGTATCTAGCCGCTCTGCATACGCCAACTCCGGTGATCAATGTGTACGTCGGGTCTTCATTCGCAAAGCTGAAGGCAAGGCTCGCCCGCAACGTGGATATCTCCGAACTTACCGTCTGAAAATGGCGCCGCGGGCCAATCCCCAGGGCGCCGTTCAATTCCCACACTAAACCCAACGAGCGTATGGCGACGGGACCGGAACCGCGTCTTCCGCCCCCAAAGCCTTTGCCGCGTTGATCGCCCAATAGGGCTCCCGCAACATGCGTCGCGCCAAGAGCACAATGTCCGCTTTACCCTCGCGGATAATTGCGTCCCCTTGGGCAGGTTCCGTTATCAAACCAACCGCGGCGGTGGGGATATCGACTTCCGCCCGGATACGCGCGGCAAAAGGAACTTGCCAGCCCGGACCAAAGGGATACTGCTTGTGATCAGGTGTGTTGAAACCGGAACTACAATCTATCAGATCGGCCCCGTTTTCTTTCAGTTTGCGAGATAATGCGATCGAATCTTCTATGGTCCAACCACCCTCGACCCAATCCGAGCAACTTATTCTCACACCAAGGGGCAGGTTTTCCGGCCATACGGATCTGATTCCGGCAAGTGTCTCCACAATGAAACGGATTCTGTTGTCAAAGCTGCCGCCGTACTCGTCGTTGCGTTTATTGGTCAACGGCGAATAGAAGCTGTGGGCCAAATAGCCGTGTGCGCCGTGAAGCTCCACCCATTGATAACCTGCGTCAAAGGCTCTACGGGTTGCCGCTTTAAACGATTCTTGCACTGAGCGAATATCCTCTTTCGACATCTCATGGGGGACCTTCCACAACTTTCCACCGAACACCAGGGGGCTCGGCGCAATCGTCTCCCAGCCACCCTCATCGTCTTTAAGGTGGTGATCGCCCTCCCATGGCCGAGCTGCGCTCCCTTTGCGGCCGGCGTGAGCGAGTTGGATACCGGGAACGGTTCCAAGCTCTTTCAGGAATTTGGTGATGCGCGCCAGAGGCTCGATCTGCTCGTCTTGCCAGAGGCTGGCGTCAAAGGGCGAAATCCGCCCACGCGGCTCGACCGCGGTGGCCTCGGCAATGATAAGACCTGCGCCACCCACCGCTCTCGAACCCAAGTGGACAAGATGCCAATCGTTTGCAAAGCCGTCGTCGGAGAAATATTGGCACATGGGAGAAACCCCTATGCGATTACGTAGGGTTACATCTTTCAAAGTAAAGGAATCGAATAACGTCGGCATTAGCATACCTCCTGGTCTGTAAACATTCAGCAATTACGGCCGCTTCAGCGTCGGGCAAAGGCGGCGATCGTGCGCTCGGACGGGGCAATAACATCCCGGCTCATGTATTCACTATAAAGCGCTTTTGGGCTATTTACAAAGAGGATGAATGGGGACGGCAAGTGTAGCTGACCATAGCGGGAACGATTTCAGGAGAATAATCGCTAAGGGTAAGATAGAGATAACCGTTCAGCGGTACCGCCTCAACGCCGGTGAGTCGTTATGAAAGTAAGCGACGCCATTGAGAAGAAGCGGTCGGTTAATGTGCGCCGGCGCCCAAGGCTCGAATCCGGCCGAATTCGAGATCCATGGCCACAAACGCCTGCACGACATCGGGATCGAAATGTTTGCCGCTGTCCGCCACGATCACGTCTCGGGCTTCCGCATGTGAATATGCCCGTTTATAGCGCCTTTTCGTCGTGAGCGCATCATATACGTCGGCCAAGGCCACTATTCGAGCGCCCAAGGGGATTTCTTCGCCCACCAGTCCATCTGGGTAGCCGGAGCCGTCCCATCTTTCGTGGTGGTAGTAGGCGATATCCCTAGCAAGTTGAAAATAGCTCTCTTTTTGGCCGGCCCGCGAAGCTGCGTCATCCAGAGCTTGACCGCCGTAATGGGCATGAAGCTTCATTATCTCGAATTCTTCGGGTTGATACTTCTGATTATGAAAGAGGATGTTGTCGGGGATTCCCACTTTACCGATATCATGCAGCACGGATACTTGAATCAAATCTTCCACAAACTGTGAAGTGAGGACCAGACGATACTTTTCCTGCTCCTTCAGATAATCACACAAAATCTTGCAATATGCCTGCATTCGCTCGAGGTGATTGCCTGTTTCACCATCCCTGGATTCCGCGAGACGAGCAAGGGCAAAAATGGATGCGCCTTGGATTCGCCGAATACGCTGATACGAACGTATCAATTCATCGTTCAGCCGCACCTGCTCGGTGACGTCCTGTCCCAGACCGAGGATACCCAGCACCTTGTTGGAGTCGTCTCTCATGGCCGAGATGGTAAGCGAAATTGTAAGCTCCCGCCCGTCCTTCGCCCGCTGAACAACGTTCGCCCTCACCGCCTCCATGGGGCCGCTCATATTTCGCATCAATTGAGGCAAGTCCGCAGGAAGTTCTGAATTTTTCAGGTAAAGCTTTGTGATGGGCCGGCCAATCATCTCACCCGCAGTATAACCAAAGATGTTCTCGGCGCCGGCGTTCCAAAAGAGAACCTTTTTGTTGAAATCGGTGAGCACAATCGAGACGCTTGTGGAGCTGTTGAGAATGCCTTTGAGGAATTTGTTCGTTTCAGCAAGTTCTTTGGTGCGCGAGGCGACTTGCCGTTCCAGCAACGTGCGGTAGTCTCTCTCGAAACGCTTGAGTCTGCTATGCTCGATGCCCTTTCTTACCGCATTCAGAAGGATTTCCACGGTGATGGGTTTCAGGAGAAAATCGTAAGCGCCTCTGCGAAGAGCCTTCAGCGCATAGTCCATGTCGCCGTGTCCCGTAACGAGTATAACCGGCGCAGACTCATCAATTTGTCTGATCCGCCGCAGCAGCTCAAGGCCGTCCATCCTCGGCATTCTAATGTCCGTTATTACGAGATCCGCACGTATTTCCTGGAACAGGGCTATGGCTTTTTCGCCCTCTCGTGCCGTAACAACGGTAAAGCCGCTGAGTTCCAGCAGCTCTTTGAGCACTGCCAGACTGATCTCATCATCATCCACAGCCAATACGAGACCGGCTTGCGTACGTAATTTAGCGGCCTCGGCAGCCAATGCTGCGCTCATGCTCTCGGTATGCGTATCCCCCTCGTTCGGCGGTGTAATGTCAGCCGTAACAGGGGTGAGATATAGGCTCTTCATGGAGTTCCCTGAGGGTAACATGGTCGTGCAACAGCTACCCGAACGGGGGTGTAAGGGCGCATCAAAACGCCTTGGGGCGGTCGTACAAACTACTTTGCCGCCTAATGGCATAGTATGCACAACGCCCAAATCTGTCAAGAACTTCAGCTGTTTTTGAGGTTGACATGCGGGTGATAGTGCATACCTGATTAGAGCGTCTTGCGCCGGCAGTTCGCGAGGGCGCCAATTGAATAATTCACTGATGTTTTTGGCGTGGAGGCCCAGAATTATGCGTGCGGACAAATTCACCCTGAAGTCACAAGAAGCTCTCGAAGCGGCGCAACAAATTGCCGCAAATCACGGAAATCCTCAAGTCGACACAGAGCATCTGCTCCTGGCACTCCTGGCGGATGAACAAGGAATCTGTATTGAAATACTCAAGAAACTCGGAGTAGACGCCGATCGCGTACGAGACGACGCCCTGAAAGCCGTGGAACGACTCCCCAGCCAGTCAGGGAGCTTGAGCGACAAGTATTTCTCTACGCAACTGCGGGCCGTACTTGAAGCGTCTTTTAAAGAAATGGAGCAGCTCAAAGACGAGTATGTCTCCGTAGAACATTTACTCATCGCCCTCGCTGAGCTGTCCGGTTCGGCCGCTCACCGCATCCTGAGCGGCAAGGGCGTGACACGTGATCGCATCTACACGGTGCTTACGGATATACGAGGCTCTCAACGGGTCACGGACCAATCCCCTGAAGATAAATATCAGGCCCTCAAGAAGTTTACTCAGGATCTTACCGAGGCGGCGAGAAAGGGCAAGCTCGACCCCGTCATCGGCCGAGATGACGAGATCCGGCGCATCGTTCAGGTCCTCTCGCGACGCACGAAGAACAACCCTGTGCTCATCGGCGATCCTGGTGTTGGGAAGACCGCTATTGTGGAAGGCCTCGCAGGACGAATTATTTCGGGTGACATTCCCGAATCCTTAAAAAACAAGCGAGTCTTGGCCCTGGACGTCGGCCAGATGGTCGCCGGCGCGAAGTACAGGGGCGAATTCGAGGAGCGCCTGAAGGCCGTGCTAAAGGAGATTACCTCAGCGGCGGGTGAAATTATCCTTTTCATAGACGAAATGCACACTCTGGTCGGTGCAGGGGCGGCTGAGGGAGCCATGGACGCTTCCAACATGTTGAAACCGGCGCTCGCGCGAGGTGAGCTACGAGCCGTCGGAGCTACGACGATCAACGAGTATCGCAAATATATCGAGAAGGACGCGGCCCTTGAGCGCCGGTTTCAGCCGATTTACGTCGCCGAACCCAGTGTCGAGGATTCGATTTCGATTCTACGCGGACTCAAGGAGCGCTACGAGGTCCATCACGGCGTGCGTATCCAAGACGCAGCCATTATTGCTGCGGTTACGTTGTCGAATCGCTATATCACGGATCGCTTTCTCCCCGATAAGGCTATCGACCTAGTGGACGAAGCTTCTTCGAAGCTCAGGATCGAAATTGATTCCATGCCCACGGAAATAGACGAAATACAGCGCAAGATCATACAGTTGCAGATCGAGCAGCAAGCGCTCACCAAAGAGGGCGATGTCGCGAGTAAGGAACGTCTGGAGAAGGTAAACGACGACGTCAAGCGGCTCACGGAAGAGGTTGACGTTTACAAGAAGCAGTGGAATCAGGAAAAAGGCATCATTTCGGAACTGCGCCTACTGAAGGAACGATTCGAGCGTTCCAAGACCGAGGCCGCAAAAGCCGAACGCGAAGGCAATCTCGGTCAGGCGGCGGAATTGAAATACGGCATTTTAGTCGCCCTCCAGAAGGACATAGAAGAGAAGAATGCGGAGCTTATCAAGATCCAAGACGCGGGCGGTCTACTGAAAGAAGAAGTAGGCCCGGAAGACATTGCTGAAGTGGTCGCCAAATGGACGGGTATCCCCGTATCCAAGATGCTCGAGGGTGACCTGGAAAAGCTCCTGAACATGGAAGGACGCATAGCTCAGCGAGTTATCGGGCAATCCGAAGCCATCCGAGCCGTTGCGGACGCAGTGCGACGGGCCAGGTCGGGTTTACAAGACCCCAATCGGCCCATCGGTTCGTTTATCTTTCTCGGTCCGACGGGCGTCGGCAAAACCGAGCTTGCTAGAGCCCTCGCCGAGTTTCTCTTCGACGACGAACAAGCCATGGTTCGCGTTGACATGAGCGAATACATGGAACGCCATTCCGTGTCTCGGCTCATCGGAGCGCCCCCCGGATACGTCGGATACGAGGAGGGCGGCTATTTGACTGAGGCCGTTCGACGCAGACCGTACTCGGTGGTGCTCTTTGATGAAATAGAAAAGGCGCATCCTGAAGTTTTTAATGCCCTACTCCAGATTTTGGAGGACGGACGTTTGACGGACGGCAAAGGGCGCACCGTTGACTTCAAGAACACCATCATCATCCTGACCTCGAATATAGGATCCAGCGAAATACGCGAATTCGCCGGCCGCGACGAAGAGACTATGCGCAATCGGGTACTCGAAGCCTTGCGGTATCACTTTAAACCTGAATTCCTGAACCGTCTGGACGATATTATTATCTTCCATGCGTTGACCAAAGAGCAGATCAAAGAGATTGTGGATATTCAGATTGCACGGGTCAACAAGCGTTTGGCTGAACACAAGATCTCTATACGTTTGACCGACGAGGCGCGGACCTTGTTGGCTGAGGAAGGCTTCGACCCCGCATACGGGGCTCGGCCTCTCAAACGGGCCATTCAGCGGCTTATCGAGAATCCCTTGGCTCTGGAGCTACTTTCAGGGAAAGCCCAAGCCGGGTCAACCATTCAAGGCTCGGTGGAAGGCGATCATTTGGCTTTCCACACTGGTTAGGTAACCGGTCACCGGGCTCCCAGTGGATGATCGGCGTCCCGTGAACATTTACGCATTCACGCACCGGTCTGTTGCGGGGCCGATGCGTGACCCCGCTTGCGGTGAAGTAAAGCCGCCGTTAGTCCTTTACGATCCGAAAACCCACGGTGTCATAATACCCCTGCGGCGCCGCTCTATGTCGGTTCTTGATGCGCTTGGACGATTCCGCCGCAGCCCACGATCCTCCACGAATGACTTTCTCGAAGCCAAGGGCCGGTCCCGGAGGGCTCACATTTACGCTTACCGTATAGTAGTCCTTCTCATACCAATCAGAGCACCACTGCCAGAGAAAACCTACCATCTTGTCTTTCATGGCGGCTAGGTTTGGGGGCGCCTCACCGAGAAACACCTGCTTGTCTTCGATCACCGGCGCTCCGGTGGCCAACGCTGCTCGTTCCCATTCGGCTGATGTGGGCAAGCGTCCCCCGGCCCATTCAGCGTATTCCGCAGCGCCGTACCACGATACGTACGTGACTGCATCCCCGCCCTTTCCCTCTTTGGGGCGATACACCTTACCATCGCGCACGATGGGGCAATCCGAGGCGTCAAGCTTGATCCTGGCGCTCCCCTCCCGAGAGCGTAGCCCCTCTTTGGTAAGAAATTCGCTGAAATCAGCCGCCGTGATCATTTCCTTGGCAATGTAAAACTCACGGAGGGTAACGCGGCGCTGTGGGTGTTCGTCGGGTCTACCCTGATCGTTTGGGCTCCCCATTTCCAGGATGGATACAGGTACGCGGTACATTCCTTCATATTTACCCTTGCCCTGAGCGGGCTTGAGAGGCGGCGGCTTCACCGGTTTCGGGTCGGGAACCGCCTGCTGAACTGTGGGCGGTAAAGGCACCCGTTGCTCGGCGGTCACGCCGGGGCATGCCGGCAAGGTAGGGCAATCAGCGCCACCCGAAGGCTCCACCTTGCTCCAGCTAAGGCCGCTCATGCACCAAAGGCTCATGAGCAGTCCGGCGACGCAGCGCTTGCGCAGTGAAACTCGCTCATATCCGCAAAAGAAGTTTTCCAAGTTTTTCATTCCAAACACGGTAAATAGCTCTATAGTGACCCCGTGATGTGCGCCGAGGTGAGGCGACCCCTTGGAACCGCGATAAAGGATTCGTAGGGATGAGTCTTCTCATTCGTCATAGGATGCAGTTTATGAAGGAAGAATCAAGAGCATTCCAGGCCCTGTTGCTTCTTGTGATCGCCGTAGCGGCTCTCAGGGCCTTTACCAATACGAACGTAAACGAAGACCTGTTTCTCTCGTTAGCTGTGGGGGCCGATATTCTCCGGAACGGTGTTTTGCATCCGGATCACTGGTCCTTCACGCAACCGCCGCACGTGTGGATAAATCAAGCGTGGCTTAGCCATGGACTCCTTTCGGCGGCGTATCAGACTCTGGGCTGTTCGGGACCTCTCCTCATTAAGGCTGCGGCTCTCGTTGGGTGCGTGCTCATTAGCTTTATGTGCGGCCTGCGGCTCACATCTCTGCCGACTGCGGCGTTGGCGGCCTCCACTCTAGGATTAAGCGCAGTCGCTCCTTTTGTAGCCCTGCGACCGGAGAACATCGGCGTAATACTGTTTTGCGCTCTGCTCTTCCTAACACTTACTCGAATGTCATGGCTCATGCGTATCCTCGGGTCGGCGCTTGTTATGGCGCTTTGGGCCAACGCTCACGGCTCGTTCATGTTCGGTCTGGCTATGCTCTTCCTGTGCGCCTGCGTTTCCATCATCGCGCTTGTGACCAAACTTGACCCTCAGGAAACGGCCCACTCGTGCGCCGCGCGGTGGTCAACGGCGTTGGCATGTCTCGCTGTGGCGGCGTTTGTGAATCCGTACGGCGTGGATAACATCCTCATGCCGTTCACCCAAGTCGGTTCTCAGGTGGTGACGCACAATTCAGCCGACTGGGTCAGTCTGCTGGATTCGGTCGCGTACACGCGTTACCTAATTGGCCCTGGAGCGGTCTATGCCTATCTCCTGCAACTAATAGTCATTGTCGCCCTCGTGCTGTGGGCCGGTTCCACAAGGCGTCTCAACAGCCTGGTTTTGGATTCGCCAACACTCACTGCAATAGTGATTAGCGTTACGTTGGTGGCTCTCTCCATCAAGTTTAGACGCTTAGTCCTATTCGCGGGACTCGGTCTGATCCCTTTGACGGCAATTCTGTTTGCGATGGTCGGCGCGAAGGCAAGGGCGCTCCTGAGATTGCCGGTCCGCGTCGCAGCATACGGAGTGAGCGTCTTGCTCGCCGCATACATAGCTTATGGCTCGGTTCTCCCCTACATACCTGGGAATCCTTTCAGGCCTGCTCGACCTGTGACGCGGGAGCTGATGGCCTTCGATAACTTCTCTCCGGGTGTGGTCTCCTTTCTGCAATCAACTCCGCTACGCAAAGCTGTTCTCCCGGGATGGGAAATTTCCTCATATCTTATGAGCAACATACCGGATATCAAGCTCTTCATGGATGTGCGAGACCAGTCTTACTATTCGAGCGACGTAATTTCGGAATACTTCCGAGCGCTGGGCGTAATCCCCGCCGAACTCGAAGAAGTACGAACAATTCTTGATAAACACGGCGTTGCAATCGCAGCGTTAACTATGGACGTCATGGATTTCCAAGCGGCTGTGCGTCTCATGCGGCTCCAAGAATGGACCATCATCTATGCCGACGCCCGCAGCCTGTGCCCGGTCAGAAGGTCTGCGCTAACCGCCGTCACGGGAGCGGATCGGAAACTCTTCGTGTACCGGAATAAAGAAGTGGAAGTAATCACCCAAGCGTGGAGAGAATACTTTGAGACGGGCGTCCTCCACGAGCCTACGCTCACCGGAATGAAGGCGATAGCCCTGGCGGATCCGCAACCGAATTACTTTCGCATGATAGCTCGCAAAGCCGAAGCGGCAACTTTGCTCCATCCCGATGTATTGCGCTACCTTGTGGGCTCAATACCGCAATTGCAAGCCCTGATTACGCCACTCCGGACGGGATCAGGAGCGGCCCTCGAAAGCCTGGAAGTGGTCTTCGCCCTGCTCGGTGAGGATAGTCGGGCGCGGAACGACTCTCTGAACGCTCAACTGTATCTAACGGCGGCGGCTAAAGCGCAAAGGCGCTTGTCTATTCTTCGCGACAAATACGAGGGGCGCCTGTTTCCTTTTTAGAGCCTTAACCTGTGACTATACCCGCAGCGTATTCTAATGACCTTTCCGGCCTATACGGCAAGCTCTAATGCGTAGCTCACTCAAAGCTGCGACCCGGCGCGGGCGCGGTCGAAGACCCAAAAGACCCAAAGCCGCTCATTGGTGTAGACTCCGTATCACTATCTTGCCTACGCATGGCGCCGGGTTGATCCCATCGCTGGTACGGTCTTCTATCCTGGAACACGGATCTTCGCGTGCGCTGTTGCTTGGCTTCTGATTTGGTTTCCTCACGTTTGTCTGAAACCACCGGCGCCGCTGCGTCTTCCACTACTCTGGCCATACCGATTCCTGCGGCCCCACCGGTAAAGGGCAGCAGCACCCATATGTGGTTCGCATCACGCTTACGGATGGGCAATAGCTGCGGTGTATGATCGGGCAAACTCGGATCGGTGATTTTGATTCCGTCCTGTGTTAGCTCCCAGTGGCCTGCATCGGGCTTGAAAAGATTAGACATCTTGATGGTTCCGTCGGCGTTGACCGTCATGAGACCTCGGCCCTTTACAGGCCGAATACGGGATTTTTCCCTATCCGTTATTCCCCACCTGAAAAATTCATCCGAATATCGCCACTGACCCACAATAAAGTCCGACGTAACGTATTCTTGCATTCCCAGTAGGCTCAGCGGTGAAACGGTAGCGCCGTCTCGCGGCGCCGCTCCGGACAGAAAGGGAATTAAGAGCAATGCTAAGATTTGCGCCTTCAGCACAATTGTATCTCCTCAAAATTTGCGATGTAACGATTCGTGGTTCACCGGTCGGAGACGCCTCTGTGCCCGCTGAAAACGGAATGGAGACTCATCTCCTGTCCGAACCACCCCATCGTCATACGAACATGTTTGACCCATTAGCGGTGAACGGTTACCATCCCGAAGACTAACAGATATTCGTTAGGTGTGTCCAGACGCCGTAAATGGCCGCTTAACCATGTTAATCATCGAATCACAACACGAGAAGGCTTGCTCAAACGGTTTATGAACAAGGCGCAAACGCTCATACATTTGTATTGCACACTATTCGCTCATTTCGGCCGGCGCAATTGGTGGCCCGCTAAGAGCCCGTTCGAGGTCTGTGTGGGAGCCATCCTTACTCAAAACACAGCATGGCGCAACGTGGAGAAAGCCATCACCAACCTAGAGGCCGCCGGAGCGCTCACCATTTCCCATCTTGCTGAACTACCTCAGGACGCCTTGGCTGAACTGATACGACCCGCGGGATACTACAACGTGAAGGCCAAACGGCTCAAGGCTTTTATACGCCTGCTCACGGAGGAGTTCGGTGACCATCTTGAACCCTTATTGTCACTGGAGATCGGCGATATGCGACAGAGACTCTTGTCCGTGAACGGTGTGGGGATGGAAACCGCTGATTGTATCATCCTATACGCAGCGCACAAGCCGATTTTTGTGGTAGACGCGTACACCAACCGAGTCTTGGAGCGCCATGGATTATTGCCGGCCGGCGCTGATTACACGTCCGTGCAGGAGCTGTTTCATGCGGCCCTGCCCCGCAACGTTGAGTTGTTCAATGACTTCCATGCGCAATTTGTAGCGGTGGGCTCACGCTTCTGCAAGACGAAGCCGCTATGCGCAGACTGCCCTCTGTGCGAGGGACCGGCAGATGACGGCAAGCCGCCATCCAGTACCGATGTGCCGGCGGGAAAGTAATATAGGCGGAGCTTTTATTGCAAAGCAGGTTTTTCCAATCTCTTTTTAAGACATTTGTGATAATCGCCGTAAGCCGCCTTTTTTCCTTGAGAAAAACCGCTTCCGGTGATTGCGAAAGTTCTTAGGGAGGGGTTTGGGGAGAAACTTAGTTCAAGAAGGGTCTCCCCGATATTACTTCTTTGCTTGCAAATAGGTATCATGCGTCGGCTACGCCTTCTCGGCGTAAGCGAAAAACGCTGATCTCTTGACGGAGAAACCCGGCTATCATTGGTGTTCGCGTGCTCTCATCGCAGGAGAAGCCGCTTGAACGCATCCGACCCAAGAAGCGTGAAATGGCCAGTCGCTTGCGATCGGCTAACAACACGACACCGCCCGCTCGCGTGTGACGCAATAGGATCCGCAACAGATCGGAATGCACGGCGTAGTCATAGATAATTTCGGATCCCATGATGATGTCGAACTCACCCAGGGCAAGCGGATGTTCCCAGTCATAGGTATGATACTGAGCGTTCGAGAGGCCGTTGAGTTCGGCGTTTGCACGGGCAAGCTCCAGGGCTCGTGGGTCATAATCCGTGAAGGTCACGTGGGCTCCGCTGAGCCCCATAACTATTCCGGGGAGGCCAAGTCCGCAGCCGAGTTCAAGAACTCTCAGTCCGTGAAGAGAAGGCCCCTCGAGCAGGCATTCAGCCAACACAAGGGCGGCTGAGCTTATCTCCCACCAGAAGAGAAGCTTGTCGCTCCGCGAAGCCGCGCTTCCCAAGGCCCGCGTTGATGCAGGTAATACATCGCTTATGGGCTCTGGGGGCTCGGCGTACCGCTCCGGGGCCGGGATTTCCATTTTTACGACGAGGCCGTTGAGATCCAGCACAATATGTGAAATGCTTGCGTCCATTCCGAAACACCATCGTGTTGCTATACCTGGTCATACTCATTGGGGCGCATGCGGCGCCCTTGGGCCTACGATCTCGAGGAGCTACCTTATATGGATTCCATACGGGTCACAACCCCGGCAAAGGTGAATTATTTTCTGAGGGTTCTTGGCCGTCGGACGGACGGATACCACGAACTGGAGACTCTTTTCCAGGCTGTGGGTATTTACGACCGGATTACGTTCACCAAGTCCGGCTCCCCTAGTGAATTAAGGGTTCCGAACCGGCCCGAGCTTGAAACGCCCGAGAACCTCATCATTTGGGCCATAGACAAGCTGAGCGCCATAGTGGGCAAGCCACTTTTCGTGAACGTCACCCTTGAGAAGGGCATTCCCGTCGGCGGAGGACTAGGCGGAGGTAGTTCGGACGCCGCGGCCGCCCTAGTGGCCCTCAATGAACTCTATGATTTGAAACTGAGCCGAGAAACACTCCATAGTACAGCGTGCGAACTCGGCGCCGACGTTCCCTTTTTCCTGCACGGAGGAGCCGCCATAGGCGAAGGGATCGGTGAGCGCTTGACGGACACGCCCCTACCCTTCAGCTATCCTATTTTGCTGGTGAATCCCGGCTTTCAGGTATCGACGGCCCGCGTCTTCACGGAATTCTCGAAAACCTTGACAGGCCCCCAAAAGACAGGTAGGTTGATTGATGTGCTTAAGACCGCGAAGTCTCCGAGCGACGTGCTCCATAACGACTTGCCGGCCGTTACGGAACGCTTGTGGCCCGAAGTAGCGTGGGTCCGTCAGAAACTCGTATCCCTCGGCGCAGAGTGGGTGTTGATGTCCGGGAGCGGCCCCACGGTCTTTGCTCTCGGAGAACAGCCTCTCCTGGAGCATATAAGCGGTCTTCTCTTCGACAATTGGTACTCCGTCATCACGGAACCCATAGAGCACGGCATCCGGTTCGATTAAAGCGCTTTTGCGTTTCCCTTCTGTTGGGGCGTCGTCAAGCGGCAAGACACGGGTCTTTGGAACCCGCATTCGGAGGTTCGAATCCTCCCGCCCCAGCCACTCTTCTCCTCGCTTCAACATTCAATCCGACATAGCGCCTGAATCGCGAATGCCATCTGTGGAAGGCGTACACGGACAGACTCCCAGCGTATGTGTCTGCAATCACAGCTAAAATGACACTGAACGCCTTCTTGGGGCGAAGGCGCCGGGACATTTACAACACACTTAGCGCACGCAAAAGCTTATCACCCCCCACTACCCGCCATGCCGAGTGGTGTCCTCGGTCGGCCCGCTGCTTTCAGACGCTCAGCCCCGCAAAACCAAGAATCGGCTTTGAGAGAACGGCAGGTTCGGATGGAATGCCGTGACCTGCACGACGTAGCCATATAGGCCCGTATGCGTAAGCGGCGCCTTCCCTGCAAATACCGCCCCGTTACTCGATGGAGAGGCCGACTCGGTGAACGGCGTCAATGACGTTGTGTGCCTGACGATGAACTCTTCCCAAGTGTCGATAGGACCGTGGAGAAGCACTACGCGAAATTCCTCGGGTTTGTGGCCCGCCAAATCCAATGTAACCTTCACGTCCAGCTCGTGGTTCTTGACCGCCGGCTGCGGACCGACTTCCACGTCCTTTATGCTAATACGATCCCATTCCTTGGAGATGTGCTCTTTCCAGCTCACCATCTCTCTAAGGACCGCGTAGTTGTTGCGCTGAAGATCAGCCGCCGCACGATAAGCAGGTATATAGCAATTTTCCACGTAGTCCGAGACCATCCTGTGGGCGTTGAATTCGGGGCAAATCGTGCCGATGCAACGCTTCATCATCGTGATCCATTCGCGAGGCATGTCATCCATACCGCGCTCATAGAACAGGGGCTTCACGCTCTGCTCAAGTAGATCGTAGAGCGCCAAGCTCTCAATATCGTCCTGGTACAAGGGATTGGCGTATTCTTCCCCTGATCCGATGGCCCAGCCGTTTGCGCCGTTGTAGGCTTCATCCCACCAACCGTCTAATACGCTGAGGTTCAAGGCCCCATTCGCCGCTGCTTTCATTCCCGAGGTTCCGCAGGCCTCAAGAGGGCGTCGTGGATTATTGAGCCAGACATCAGCCCCCTGGACCATATGTCGGGCCACGTTAATGTCGTAATCCTCAATGAAGGCCAATCTTCCACGGAAGCGCACGTCCTTCGACAACTCAATAATTTTTTGGATGAATTCCTTGCCCGTCTCGTCTGCGGGATGGGCTTTGCCGGCGAAGATCAGTTGCACGGGCTTGTCGCCTGCCGTGAGGATTTCCGCGAGACGATCGGGTTCCCGAAAGAGGAGCGTAGCGCGCTTGTACGTGGCGAATCGTCGTGCAAAGCAGATTGTGAGCGCATCGGGATCAAGAAAGTTCTTTGCGGCCTCTATTTCATGCTCAGGGGCGTTTCTCATGCGCAAACGCTCACAGATTCGGTGACGAACGAATCTCACCAGGCGTGCCCTACAACGCTCGTGGGTGCGCCAGAGTTCCGTGTCGGGGATCTTTTCGGCGCGGTCCCAAATCTTTGCGTTATCCGGGTCCTCAGACCATCCCGGACCCAAGTACCGATCATACAAGCGCGCCAAATCTCTCGATATATACGAGGGAATATGCACGCCGTTGGTAATGGGAATAATCGGCACGTCAGCGGTTTCGACGTTAGGCCACACCTCGTGCCACATCTCTCGAGTCACCCGGCCGTGAATCTTGCTCACGCCGTTCGCCCGCGCCGTCATTCGCAATCCGAGGACCGGCATCCAAAACCCTTCGTTCCAGTCTTCGGGGTTTCGTCTCCCCAGACCCAGGAAAGTGTCGAAATTGAATCCGAGCCGTTCCACTTTGTGGCGGAAGTACTTTTCCATGAGCCCGCGGTCGAATACGTCATTCCCCGCGGGAACGGGCGTGTGGATCGTCAGCACGCTTTGGCTGGTCACCATCTCCACGGCTTCCGTTGCGGTGAGACCCTTCTCTTCGATGAAAAACCGTGCGCGCTCGAGAAGCGTGAACGCAGCATGACCTTCGTTGAGATGATAAACCATAGGAGTGAGCCCAAGAGCCTTCAGCGCGCGGCATCCGCCCACACCCAGCAAATATTCCTGCCGGATACGCATCTCCAGATCCCCGCCATACAAACGCGCCGTGATCGCTCGCAAGGGCGGTGGGTTTTCGGGAATATTCGCATCCAGGAGGTAGAGCGGCGCCCTGCCCACACTCGCCTTGAGTATCCTGAAGTAGACGGTTTCATCCGCTAGGGTAACCCTTTCCAGAATCGTGCGGCCTTCCGCGTCCAGCTGAGGTTCCAGAGGCAAGGTGTCGAAGTCCGTTCGGGGGAAGTATTCCTGCTGCCGACCATCGGTTGAGAGGCTTTGCCGGAAGTAGCCCTCCTGATACATGAGTCCCACGGCCGCCAGGGGCACGTTCAGGTCACTTGCGGACTTTAGGTGATCTCCCGCGAGCAGCCCCAAGCCGCCCGAATAAATGGGAAGGCTTTCGGTGATGCCGAACTCCAAGGAAAAGTATGCGGTGATGAAATCAATGGGAGTATCCAATCGATAATCATACGATTTGGTGCGTCGCATGTAGGCCCGAAAGGTATCGCGGACTTTTTCCGCATGGGCTAAAAATCCCTCGTCCTGAAGCACTTCATTCAGACGTTGTTGGGACAAACGTATAAGAGTCTGTAAAGGGTTGTGGTTGGTTTCTTCCCACAATTTTTCGTCCAAATGATTGAAGAGCTCGACCGCTTCGATGTTCCAGGTGTACCAGAAATTTTCGGCCAATTCTCTGAGGGTTTGCAATCCACCTTCGATGGGTGGAACAACGACGTATTTCTTGATAGACATAGGAACCTCATGGGATTTCTTCGGCGCAGAAAACATCATGTCGAGAAAGCGGCCCTTTGCTCATCCTGCACGGTGGCGGCGCTCACGGAAATATATACCATATAGGAGCGCCGAAAGTCGCCCCCTAAAGGAAAAGCCGTCGCGGGTCACATCCGGAACTCCGGAGCCCGTTCATCAGGAATCATCCAACCACTCTGAACCAGGGATTGGGCGCCGCCCCTCGCTCTCAGTGAGGACCGACTGCCCAAACGCCTGTGCCGACAACCCAAAAAAGGTGTTTAATATGCGGGAGAAACGCCGAAAAAGTTGACTTCGTGGGTCTATCCGGGTAAGCATGGAGAGAGCCGAACCCTATACTGATCCGTACCGCGGGAATCTCACAGGCCTTCCAGGTCGGTGATCCGTATGCGCTAACTCCCCGGAAGCTCGACCCCTATACGCTATGGATGTGATTCCCTCAAGAAGAAGGAAGATTGATGCCTACGTCTGAGATCTTGCAAGACAAACTCATTCTTGCAGTGGATGATGAGGAGGACGTCCTCGAGATCATCGAGGAAGAACTGTACGACTCGGCGAACATCACACTGCACACCGCCACAACGTTTGAGAAGGCGCAGCAATACCTTTTGTCCTACACATACGATCTCGTGATACTGGACATCATGGGAGTTCGCGGTTTCGAGCTGCTGCAAATTGCAACTACGGCGGGCTTTCCGGTGGTTATGCTTACCGCGCACGCCTTTACCCCCGAGGCGCTTCGGAAGTCCATTGATTTGGGGGCTCGCGCCTATCTGCCCAAAGAAAAATTGGGTTCCCTCGCGCCGTTTCTGGAAGATGTGCTCAAATTGAACTACCAGACGGCGTGGCAAAAAACACTGGATCACGTGGGGACTCTCTTCAGAAAGCGTTTCGGTTCCGATTGGCGCAAGTCCGAAGAAGAGTTCTGGAAGGATTTCGAGAAAAAATTATCCATCGATGAGGCGACGATAATTAAGTGATGGATACCGATAGTAATCGGCTCAACCTTTCCCACGAAGGGTAACGCTTCTCCGGGTAAGGGCCGATCACGTACAAGCACGATGGGGTGATCCGGTGGCGAGATAGTCTCCCTTCCGGTTTCGATCGGGCGCAGAGCCGTCTCACGCCCGGTAAACCATTACACGATAAAGAACACGGCCTCGAGTCGGAACCGCTTCGGGAGGGGCTTACGTCCTCGAGCGCCGTGTGTCGGATTACAACTGAGGAGTTTCAGAATGACTGACGTGGTTATCGTATCCGCCTGCCGAACCGCAATAGGTGAATTCGGCGGCACGCTGCGAGATATGCACGCGGCGACAATCTCAGCGGTTCCCATGAAAGCCGCTATTGAGCGCGCGGGAATCTCTCCCGACATCATAGACGACGTGAGGTTCGGCTGCTGCCTGAATCCTACCGACGCCATGAACGTTACACGTATCGGCGCCCTCATGGCGGGGATCCCTGATTCCGTACCGGCCGTCACCATCAACCGCGTATGCATCTCGGGCATGGAAGCCACTTTGTCCGGCGCCGCGATGATAAAAGCGGGCGACGCCGACGTAATTTTGGCCGGCGGGGTAGAACACATGTCCGGCGTGCCGTATACTGTGGAGAAAGCCCGTTGGGGACTCCGAATGAACAATAGTGTTCTCACGGATGCGCTCACGACCGGGTTGCACTGCGGGTCGGATCTGCTGCCGTATCCCCAGGACGGTCCTGTGGAGCAGTTTCGCGGTAAGGCGTACATAATGGGCCATACGGCGGAATTCGTGGCGCGTAAGCTCGGGATCACCCGACAGGATCAGGACGAGTTGGCCTTGCGCAGCCACAACAACGTGGAAAGGGCGACCAAAGATGGCTCCTTCCGCGAAGAAATCGTCCCGATTAAGGTACCTCAACGTAAGGGTGACCCTAAGATATTCGAGACGGATGAGCACTTTCGACCCGGTTTGACCATGGAGCAACTGACGAGACTTCAGCCTGCGTTCATCCCCAAAACAGGGACGGTCACAGCGGGAAACGCCAGCGGTATCAACGACGGCGCGGCAGCTCTGGTGCTTATGTCCGCCGAACGGGCCAAGGCCGAAGGCAAGACACCGCTGGCGCGCATCAAGGCCTCGGGTATGGGCGCTTGCGACCCCACCATCATGGGCTTGAGCCCGGTGCCCGCCGTGAAGAACCTCCTGAAGAAATCAGGGCTCACTTTGAAGGATTTTGAGCTGATCGAACTCAACGAGGCCTTTGCGGCTCAGTACCTGGGTTGTGAACGGGAGCTGGGCATAGATCGCGAGATCACGAACGTGAACGGCTCAGGGATCGGGTTGGGTCATCCTGTGGGATGCACCGGCGCACGGCTGATCGTCTCTCTCATCCATGCTTTGCGCAACAGAAACAAGACCTTGGGCTTGGCGACTCTGTGCGGTGGAGGCGGAGTATCCATGGCGTGCGCAATCGAACTCGTATAACGCTTTTAGCCGGCGTCTTCACCGGGGCAGAGTGGTCTCGCTCTCGGTGAAGACAATCTTCAACCAAAGAGAAACACGTGGCGCAAACACAAGGACCCAAAAAAATTAGCGCAAAGGCGATCATGACCGACCTGAAGGCGGGTTTGTCGGACTCGGACCTCATCAAGAAGTACGAAATCTCGTTCCAAGGCTTGCAAGACCTTTTTGAGAAGCTGATAGACGCGGGTCTGGCATCACAGGCGTACTTCGATAAAAGGGCGCTCAAGCAAATGAACGAGCACAAGCAAGAGCCGGCGCGCACGTGTCCTTACTGCGGGTACTCGGCGGCGGACCAGTTCAAGCAATGTCCGCGCTGTAAGCAGAACGTATCCGAATGGCTGGACACCGTGGAGCTTACGAAGATCCTGACCGGCTCATTTGAGTAAATTGCATCGGCTCATAGAGCGGAGTCACCATGAAAAGGGGCTCCGTTTTTTGTTTTGATTACAGCCGGTGAGGCCGGTAGTCACCTGCCCATCAAGAGCCGACTCACGAGGAGATAAACTATCCGCAGCGCCATGAGACCCAGGATCGCCAAGGCTACGTAGCCGGCTACCTTGTGCAACTTGGAGGCCCATTGTTTCACCCCGCGCCACATTTCAAACAGAGTAATTTGACGCATCTTTCTAATGGGCGTGAAATAAAGCGCCGAAGCGATACAGATTACGATGAGCAGGTACTTCATGGTCCCATCATGCTACAAATGCGGGTCCGCGTCACTATCTCGGAGCAAATCGGCGCCGGCAAATCGGCGGCCTCTGTAAAGTTCTTCGGTGAGGCCCGGTTAAGAATGTATACGTATACCGATGTGCTTTTACAAATGTAGAATCGGTGGACCTTTTGTTGGGAAGCAGGTTTTTCAACCTATTTCTAGGGAAGTTGTGATAATCGCCTAAAGCGGCATTTTCTCCGTGAAAAACGCGGGTTTCGGCAATTACGAAAGTTCTTGGAGAGGGATTTGGGACCCATCCTTTGTTTCAAGCAGGTTCTTCTCAATAGTACTTTTTGTATTAGGCTTTGATAATAAAGGGTTTTTATGCGAATTGAGTTCAGCAAAATGCACGGCGTCATGAACGATTTCGTGGTCTTTCACGACTTGAAAGACGCGGTGAAGCTCACGCCCGAGCAAGTGGGTTTCATCTGTGATCGACGTCGCGGGATCGGCGGGGACGGCGTAATCGTGGTGCGGAGTTCGAACAAAGCCGACTTCTTCATGGATTATATCAACTCCGACGGCTCATACGCCGAGATGTGCGGGAACGGAATCCGCTGCCTTGCAAAGTACGTGTATGATAAAGGACTCACTACCCGAACCTCACTTCCGGTGGAGACTCGGGCCGGCGTCAAGGTCGTGGAACTGAAGATGGGCGACTCCGGCAAAGTCGAACACGTCTCGGTAGATATGGGGCGCCCCATCTTCGAGCCCGACCGAATCCCCACGACAATCCAAGCAGAGCGCGTACCTATCCTAGATTATCCCGTCGGCGTGCTCGGGAGGGAATTTCAATGCTCGGTCCTGTCAATGGGCAATCCCCATTGCGTCATCTTCACTGATGAATCCTTGGCGGACATGCCGATAACATACGGCCCCACGTTGGAGACTCATCCCTTCTTCCCCGCCAAGATTAACGTAGAGTTCATCCACGCTACATCGGATCACTTCTTGGACATGCGCGTGTGGGAGCGCGGGAGCGGCGAAACATTCGCGTGCGGCACGGGAGCGTGCGCTGCCGCGGTTGCGGGGATTCTCAAAGGAGCCGTGCGCTCCCCTGTGGACGTCAAGCTTCTTGGCGGGACGTTGCACATTGCGTGGAACGGCGCGAATTCATCCGTACTAATGACCGGTCCCGCAATCGAGGTTTTTTCAGGAACCCTGGAAGTTTTTTGACCCGGCCGTCGACGGCTCTGCGTCCTGTTACCTGCGGAAGGGAAACGCATCTCTTCTCGGTTCCTCTCCGTCATAGTCCCATTGATTGCTTGACTTGAGCCGGGAATCGGTCCATTTTTTAAGGTAAAGTCTTTCTTGACATGACGTTTTTATTCACATAAGAGTTGCAACATGTCGGTACACGGATGTATTGTATATCCGTAGATCGTGGAATACTCATCCGGAGAGGTCTGATACATGCGCAGATTGAAATCCCAAGGGGGATTTACCATCCTGGAAATGATTTCCGCTGTTGCAATTATTGCTGCGCTTTCGGTAATATACCTTTTTCTACTGGACGGATACAAAGAGCGCCGAATGAGCGAACAGGCGGCCAAGACCCTGATGCTCGCCGCAAAAGTGCAGGAAGACTTCTTCGTCAAGGAACACAAGTATTTCGATGTTGAAATCACCGGGAACGGCAGTGAGCTTTACTTATCCACACCTGATGGGGTGAAAACCATGGTGCGGATTCCACCCAAGGTTGTCCTGAGCCTCAAGACACGCGCCAAGGACAAACCCGCATTCACGGGCGTCGCCTTTTTTGTGGGAAGCAAGTCGCTCCACAAATACGATTCCGAGACCGGCAAAATGGTAACACAAGCGCGAAACGCGGATGAGACGGGATGAAACAAAAGCTGATAACCGCTTTCAAGCGGAATGAGACATACGTTGTGGCAGGTGTGATAGGAATCGTGTTTTTCGCCGCGATGTGTGTGCTCGTGTTCTCCCTTCGGAACTCCATAGCGCGTCCGGCGTATGAGGTCATGACAAACGAAGACCTCAAGTCCGTATTCGTAACGGCGTACCTGCGTCACAGGGAAGACAACGGTTCGCCCTATCTCAAGGTGGAGCTGCACAACGGCTCACTTTGGTGGATAAAGAAGGTCGATTTCGCCTTTGACGGCGTTGAGTACTCCCTCAAAGATCCTGAAGCGTTCAAGCCCCTGCGGTTCGGCGCTGTCCGTTGCCCCCTCAAAACACCCGTGCGATCTACCCGAATGGAATATGACCTCCACATCTCCCGAGCTTCGGGGTATCCGCCCGCCGACTTCAGAAGAGATCCTGAACCGGGAAAGGTCGCCGGAGCAAGCGTTCTCTTTCTCCCGAAGAACTAGTCCCCTGTCGTAAGCGCTCGTGAGCGCGTTTTTGCCGAATCCCACAGCCATATCGCTTTCTTACAAACTGCCGACCTGTGGTATACTTTCTGCGCTTACATACTAATGGTTCACCGATTGACACCGATGTGCTTTCAAAAAAGTAAGATCGGCGGACTTGTTTGCAAAGCAGGTTTTTCCAATCTCTTTCTAAGAAATTTGTGATAATCGCCGGAAGCGGCGTTTTCTCCTTGAGCAAAGCCGATTCCGGCAATTGCAAACGTTCTTGGAGACGGGTTTGGGGAGAAACTTCTTTCAAGAAGGTTCTCCCCAATATTACTTCTTTGATTACGCATTGGTATGAGACAGCTCTACACCCGAGTAGCGGTTACAAGTTGTAGGGCGAGCTGGAGGAATATGAATGTCTACCGACTCACTGTTGGGTTTTTGTAAGAGCGTTTTGGACGGCGCTCGTGATCGCCGCGAGACTATCCAAGCCTTTCTCACTGAGTACCTGAGCGGAGATGCGCTCAAACACCTCTCCGAGGGAAGGCTATTCATTCCGGAAGACGCAATTCGACGTGAAGTCATGCGCATCGAGGAAATCGCTTCCACGCTGAAAACGCTGCATTGTGACCCGGAAAGTGTTCTCGTCGAGTTGGCGGGGAAATCCCACGGCATCGCTTATGAGGGGCAGATCCGTTTACGGATACGGGAATTGACATTGACCGAGGCGCGACAAACCCTTGTTGTGCATGTGGACGAAGAAAGTCGCCCTGTCGGCGCAAATATGCTCGGTAAGATCGCGAGTCTCATAGGAAAGGTCATTATCAACAATTTGACCGGTTTCGCCTTAAAAAACTGTGATCTCGGTCCCTACACATCGTATGATGACCGCAGCAAACTCATCACCGTTAGGCTGAACGAAATCCCGAATGTGAAACAGCTCCTTGAACCCAGGATAGCGTCTTGGAACGAGTCCGTCCCGTTGCGGCTGGTGGGCATCGAAAAGGCAGCGCATGTGCCGAAGGGGATGGAACTGCGTCTGATCGTCTCGCCGACGTTAAAGACGCTGAGAAAGGGAATCCCTCCCGCAGCTAAGGCCGCCAAGGGTTTGCTTTCCCGTTTTAAAAAACCGTGAGAACGGAATCTACGGATGTGTCTCGACTGAGAACCGCCGTACCTGGGCTTTAATTACTCATTGACCCCGCTGAGTGGCTCCAATAGGGATTTTACTTTTTTGACTTGACAGCCTGGACAAGGTTTGAGATTCTAATAATAGAAAGAGGGGTTCGCTTTTATCGTTATGAGTAGCGATCAAATCGCCGTGACGAGTAAGCGATCAAGGCTTATGGAATGGTGCGCCATGATGGTCGCCCTATTAATACCAGTTCGCCTGTAAACAAGAAATAGCGATCAAGGCTATCTGCAAGATAGTTATTCCTAACTACTGTCTAAGAGTGTTTACCTTCCCCGGAAGCGGCATTTTTCCCTTGAGAAAACAGCTTTCGGCTATGTAAGAATTCTTGGAGAGGGGTTCGGGGAGAAGCCTTCCGGCAGGGAAGAGCGCTTCGATAGTGCTTCTTTTATCGCGTATTGGTATTACATCACGCCGACCATCGATTACGAAACTTTCATCGTCCAAACATCAAATGTAGGATATCGCGACTCAACGCTACGGAGAGAGGTTACTCTGGGAAGACGCCTAATCTCTGCCCTCTCCGGGGCGAGTAAGCCTCTATTGCGACAAAGTAAGGGTCGGGGCCGCACGTAGCGCCCGGATGCCGTTGTAGCAGCCTGTTCGAAAGACTATACTTAACTTTGATCCTTACTGATGGTTCAAACAACGGCTTAATCATACGCCGCAGTCGGCCACGTCGCCGGTAAGGTGTAGAACTTCAGACAAGGGTTGATACCAATGTGCTGTCGAACGAGGAATATAGGTGAAGGACATTTTTGTAAGAGCAGGTTTCCCTAACTACTATCAAAGAATGGTTAAATGCACCGCAAGTGGCTTTTTCTCCTCGAGAAAAGGCGCTTGCGGCTATTTTGAAAGTTCTTGGAGAGGGGTTTGGGGAGAAACTTCTTTCAAGAAGGTTCTCTCCAATATTACTTCTTTTATTGCACATTCGTATGAAAGGCGTACAGTGTGACCACGCGCCGCAAAAAGGATCTTTCTCGCTCATTTAACGACCTTTCTTACATTACTGGAGGAGAGCTTTATGTCATCCATACCGGGCATTTCCAGCGCTGATTTTGACAAAGTTTTACAAATCGGCAGACCACCCAACGTACAGAAATTGTTTCCTAACTCGAAGGCCCTCATTGTAAGCGGTAAGGTTATCGACAGAGCGATGCTCATCAAAGGCGACGCAATGGCCATTGCAGCGAGCGTACGCAACTCGTTCGTCGCCCGTGGGGCGCTCAAGGCCGCGCAACGGGCCAACGCAGCGATACTCATCGAGATAGCCAAATCCGAAGGCGGCGCCGATGCGTATTGCGACGTGAGCTTGTGGAACATGGCCAGACTGGTGGATAGCTTGTGCAACGAAATGGGCATCACCGTTCCCATAGCCATCCATGCGGACCATTACGGCATTAAGAATGAGAAAGATCGCGAAAAAGCCAAAACGGAAATCACCAGCCTCTTTGACGCGGGTATTACCTCCATCGCCATCGACGCCTCGCACATGCCGGACGCCGACAATCTCACGAGCAACATCACGCTGAGCAAATTTGTTCCCTCCTGGTCGGGCTATGAAACCGAAGTCGGCGAGATCAAGGGGAAACAAGGCCTTTCAACAAAGGAGGAGGCGCTTTTCCTCATCCGCGGCCTGAACGCTCACGATATTTTCCCGGATTGGATTGCGCTGAATAACGGCACCACCCACGGCATTGAGGCCTCGGATGCGGGAATACAGATTGAACTCACGGCGGAGATCCACAAGGCGCTCGAACCCTATGGCATTTCAGGCGCTCAACACGGCACGTCCGGTAACAATTTTGACCGCTTGCGAGCTATCGTAAAGCAAACGCACACCACTAAAGCCAATGTCGCCACCGCGTTGCAAATGGTTTCTTGGGGCCTTCAGGTCAATGAATATGGAAACGCACACATGGACGAGGCCGGCAATTTCGTCAAACTGCCGGATAAAGGACCCTCTCAGGAAATGTGGGATCAAATGCAGGCGTTCGCCCAAGAAAAGGGCTGGAAGCGCGGCGACTTCAAGAAACTTAACAAGCCTTTTGAAAACAAATTGCTCGGCATGGCGGAGGCGGATCGCGATCGTATGGTCGCAGGGGTTGAGGAATTCGTCTACACCCTGATCAAAGACGTATTCAACGGGGATGAAACGGCGGGTCCAGCCATAGAAAGCATTCTCAAGGCCGGTTCGTACGACCTTGGACCTAAGGCCAAACGCATAGAAGACCCGAACAACTGGACCGAGGAGAAGTATCGAGAAAGGGCCTCCAAAATGGACGTGGATAAAGGCCCTGAGGGCAATTTCGAGGACTAACGGCAACTTTGCTTGAAGAAGCAAGAGAGGGAGAAGCTTCCTGACGGAAGGCTTCTTCCTAACCATCGGACGCAGGCGTACATGCACGCTCGCGTCCGACGGTCTGATACCAATGTGCTTTCACAGAAGTACTATCAGCGGAGCTTTTGTTGCAAAGCAGATTTTTCCCAGCTCTTCTAAGAGACTAGGGAGTATTGAAAGCGGCATTTTGTCCTTGAGAAAAGCTGGTTTCGGCAATTGCCAAAGCTCTTGAAGAGGGGTTTGGAGACAAACTTTAAAGAAGGTTGTCCCCCACTCTTACTTCTTTGATTGCGCATTGGCATGAGATGCAGCGCTCAGGGGACGGCGCCGCTACGCCAGAGTATCGTCCATACCGGAGAAATCTTCGTCGTCGGCGTACCGAGCTTCTATGCGCGCCGCTTTTTCCTCGATCTTCTTAGCTTGACGAGCGCGATACTCCCGGAGCTGCGTCCGCAAGCCCTCGTCGTTCAAAGCCAGGATCTCGACAGCGAACAGGGCCGCATTCTTGGCGCCTGCGGACCCGATGCCCATACAGGCTACGGGCACACCGCCCGGCATCTGGACCGTCGAGAGGAGGGCGTCCAGTCCACCCAGCGGGGACGCCTCCAATGGAACGCCGATTACCGGCAAGATGGTATGCGCGGCCAGGAAACCGGCCAAATGTGCGGCCATGCCCGCGCCCGCTATGATGACCTTGACCTCCGCGGTTTCAGCGGCCTTTGCCAGTCGCATCACTCGATCCGGGGTTCTGTGCGCCGAAGCTACGGTCATCGTATGGGCGATCTTGAATGCGCCCAGTATTTCCGCAGCCTTATTCATGACCTTTAGGTCTGAGTCGCTGCCCATGAGAATAAGGGCTTGAGAGCCGTGCATATCCATGTTGTCGGTCACCGCCTCTCCAGGTAATCCGAAATCGCCCCATCGTAGCGTGATGTTAGGGCAAAGACCTTCTTGGCCATCGCAAAGTTTGTTTGGACGGAAACCGATCCATCATTCGTTTTCATTTCTTGAACAATTGTATCGTAGTCGTGACTATCCGTCACCACGGTTACGAACTTGTAGTTTTTTGCCGCAGCTCGCAGCAGCGTAGGGCCGCCGATGTCGATATTCTCGATGGCGTCATCGAGATCGCACCCAGGACGAGCCACGGTCTTCTCAAAGGCATATAGGTTCACAACTACCATGTCGATCGGAACTATACCGTGATCCGACATTGCCTGGGAATGTTCCGCTTTAGACCTGATTCCGAGAATCCCCCCGTGAATCTTGGGATGAAGCGTCTTCACGCGACCGTCAAGCATCTCAGGAAAACCCGTGAAATCCGACACCTCCCGGATGGGGACCCCGGCTTTGGCAAGGGTCGCCGCCGTTCCTCCGGTGGACAGCAGTTCGATGTTGAACTCGGAAAGCGCCCTTCCGAAAGCCTCTATTCCCGATTTGTCCGTGACGCTGATGAGCGCCCTGGTTATCTTAGGCATAGTGTCACCTGTGTTTTCTTGATGATTGTTTAGCGGACCGGTTACCTATTCGCATACAACGGAGCTATTATCGGTAAACTTGTTCTTACAAATTGGACTTTCTCAACTTTTTTCTAAGAAAGCCTGCTCTGCGCCGCAACAGAGCACGTCTCTCCGAGAAGCGCTCGTTCGCGATCGCCGGCATTCTGGGAGACGGGCGTCGGGAGAAGCCTTCTTACTCGAAGGGTCTCCCCACCACTATTTCTTGTCCGCTTTGGCGCCCATGATGAGCTTGGACTTGGAGATCTCTTCCTGGGACCGTTGGGCCAACTCGCTGCCTGGGTCGCTTTTGGCGACAAGTTCCATCTTTTTGAGGCCCGCGTCCATCTTACCCATCTTGAGGTAAATTTGCCCTAAGAGAAACTGCGCCTCAAGGTTTGAAGTGTCTTTTTCAGTGGCTTTGCTCAGTAGCTCCAGGGCCGCAGGGTAGTTCTCTTGTTCGCTGTAGATTATGGCCATTCTATACTGCGGGTCTTTGAACGTGGGATCCCATTCCATGGCTTTCTTGTACAATTCCATGGCTTTGGGATAGTTCTTCTTAGATTCGAAACAATAGGCCAGGTTAAAGAGCGTGTTAACGTTATCTTCCCGCTCTTTCAGTGATTTTTGGTATTGCTCGATGGCGTTGTCCAGATCACCTTTGCTGAAATACGCCACTCCCATGTTGTAGAGCGCCTTCTCAGGGGTAGTGTAGTCCGGGTCTTTCAAACACAACTCGAACTGCGCCAAGGCCTCGTTATACTTTCCCTGAGACATAAGCGCGGTGCCGTAATTGTTCCGCGCTTCCGTCAGCTTAGGATTCAGCTTGAGCGCCTTATCGTATTGGTCAACGGCCTTATCGAAGAGCTGCTTTTGCTGGTATGCCAAACCCAGCGCATGTTCAATGTCCGCATTGTTCGGCTCTAAGGTCTGGGCGGCATGCAGTTCTTTTACGGCTTGAGGCGATTTTCCTTCATTTATGTATGCGATTCCGAGCTGGTATTTCAGTTGCGCTTCATTCTTCATGGGACTGGGACCGCGGGCGCCCGGAGGAACACAGCCCAAAAGGAGCACACATATCACGGCAGTGGAAGTCAATAGCCTGATGTTCGCCATGGGTAACCCTCATTCATACGAGATAGTGGTAATCGCTCACCGAACCCGCAAATTCGTGGAATGACGATGAACCACCGTAAAGAGAAGTCGAGCTTGGCCTGAGCACAATTTGGTCATCATTTCCAACGATTAGCGGCGTCGGGTGAACGGTTACGCACCTTGTGTCGCACATAAGGTATATGGTTCTTAAAGGTTTTTGTCAAGGCAATCTTCAGTTAAACAGCCAAGTTGCGGTTGATTCTTAATGTAAGACATGTGAATATTTATGGAAGGAGCTAGGGCGCCAAAAAATTCCGCCATTAAATCACGACTGTTTATCGGTGTCACGGCTTCACACGCGATGACTACTAGTACGCGAGGAGAGGAATTATTGCGGCCGGACGAGAGCCAACTACCCGTGCATCGGCATACACAGCCATTGGAGCTGCCTGTGTCGGACAAGGACTCATCAACGCCAATCACGTGACGGCGACGCCGTTGTCAGCCCGCCACCCCGAGAAGTCGAGCGGCGAGGGCGAAATAGTCGCGTGAGAGGCGTGCGGCAGCCTCTTTTGCCTGGGCGGCCACCTCGGGCTCGTCCAGCACAAAGCCCCAGACCTTGCCCCTGACAAAGGCTCGATACGATTTGTAGAACGGGAAGAGCTTCAAAGCGCTCTCGTCCCCCGCAGCGTTGGCGTATCGCAGAGCGGCCTTTTGCGAGGCCTCCCGGTAGCCCTGGAAATCGAGGTCCATGAGGAGAAAAGCCATGTCCGAGGCGGTATCGCCATACCGAAACCTGTGGTTGAACTCAATGCAATCCAAGAGCATGACGCTTTCGCCCATGAGCACATGGTCCAAATGCAGGTCGCCGTGGCAATCCCTGATGTAGCCCCTGCTCATCCGAGCTTGGAACAAGTCCTCATGGTTTCTCATGAACAGCTCCGAGGCCGCCTGGAGGCCGTCATAGATTTCCCTCGAAATCGTGCGGCCTATCAGACGCTCGGTTTGGTCGAAGTTCTCTTGGAGATTTGTGCGGATACAGCACGGTGAACCGAATTCCGTAATGTGCGGGTTCCGCTCAGCCACGGCATGGAAACCGGCGATGCTGTCCGCCACCAGCTCCACCAGCTCGATAGGCTGCAGGTGAGTCTTGATCTGATTGATGAGCAGCAATTCCTCGGGAACGTGCCGCATCAGCAGAGCCGACTCCACGGGGTCGCCGATTTCTTCAAGGGTCAAGCCGGCCGGACCCGTGTGAATGAAGACCACGCCCAGATAAACACCCGTCGAATATCGGGAATTAAGCTTCACCTCGAGACTGCAGAAGTGTGTGCGCTTTCCGAACGTGGAGTAGTCAAGAAAGTGAAGATTAAGTGGCTTCTTGATCTTATAAACAAACTCACCGGCGATGAACACTACGGAGGCGTGGGTTTGAACCACGCTCACCGACGCCGGTTTATGCGGGTAGATTTCAGGGTTTGAGAGCGCCTGAATCAGATCTACAATGGGAACACTCATGGGCTTTGCCTCGATCTGCGGCCAGTTGTCCGCACGCGGCCAGGATGTCTCTGCCCCGCGACTTGCGTATTATGGCCATGAGCGACTTTGACATCAGCAGCTTTTGAAATCTGTGCGCCCGCTCAGGGAGCGAACTCTTGAGATCGCACACTGCGTCGTCGTTTAAGGGTATGAGATTGACCTTCGCTCGAATGGGATTGAGCAGCCGCACAAGCCGTTTCGCATCCGCATCCGAGTCGTTGTGGCCGCGGATGAGGGCATACTCGATGGTGATTCTGTCTCGACGAGGCAAAGGGTATTCAGCCAAGGCTCGCATCAGCTCGGCGATAGGATACTTTTTGTTGATGGGCATAATGGCGCAGCGTTGCTCATCCGTGGTGGCGTTCAGGCTCACGGCGAGTTTGGCGCGCACGGTTTCACCCAATTGCCGTATCTGAGGGACAAGGCCGCACGTGGACACAGTAAGGTGTCGCCAGGAGATCTGAGGCCCATTAGGACTCGTCATGATGCGGATGGCGCGAGCCACGTTGTCAAGATTAGCCAGGGGCTCTCCCATACCCATGAATACAATGTTCGTGATGTGCGACCCCGGTGAGGCGCGGCGAACACGGAGCAATTGCCCCACGATCTCCGCTGAGGTGAGATTGCGGATGAACCCCATGCCGGCCGTGCGGCAGAAACGGCACCCCATTGCGCATCCCACCTGGGACGACACGCATAATGTGTCGTGATCCGGCCCGGGAATGAGCACCGTCTCAATGGCCTCGCCGTCGGCAAGCTCCAGGAGGAATTTGCGCGTTCCGTCCGCTGACGCTGTTTCGAGCGTAACCTCCGGCAGGTGAATGGTCGTGGTCCGGGATAGGTTTTCTCTGAAGTCCTTCCCCAGGTTGGTCATTTCCTCGAAGGAATTCACCATGGCGCCGTGAACCCATTTCATGATTTGGGTCGCTCGAAATTTCTGTTTACCTAAGCCCTGAAGGTAGGTTTCCAGTTCCTCTTGCGTTAATCCAATGAGGTTCGGCGGCGCTTCAGAAATGCTTTTTGAGGATTGCTCATTCATGTTTGTGATGGTTTGTCGCCTCTGATACGGTTACCGTTGTGACCGGGGAGTTCTGCGCCTGACACAATGCCGAATCAAAGAAGTAATAGTGGGGAGAACCTTCTTGAAAGAAAGGACGGGTCCCAAACCCCTCTCCAAGACATTTTGCAATTGCCGAAACCGGCTTTTCTCAGCGAGAAAATGCCGCTTTCGGCGATTATCATACATCCATAGAAAGAGGTTGAAAAAACCTGCTTTGGAACAAAAGCTCCGCCGATCTTACTCTTGTGAAAGCACTTCGGAATAAGTGGAGAACACAGTCCGTTCGCCTGAGCTGAAGAGCGCCCGTCGGAGGGGGGAATCTACCCCACGATATCTCGATAGCCCTCGACGAAACTCGGCCGCCCATTGGGCATTCGGAGGAGAGATGAGTCCCCTCCTATGGGCACTCGGTGCAGAGCGGCCTCAAAGCCGACGCGGCATTAGAAAATTTCTATACCTGCGAAGAAGTACCCGGTTTCAAAGGCCGCGCTCTCTTCGGAATCGGAGCCGTGCACGATGTTATTTTGTTTGCTGTCGGCCCACATGGCGCGGATTGTTCCGGCTTCGGCCTCGTTCGGGTCAGTGGCGCCCATTATCTTACGGTTGGCCGCAATGGCGTTTTCACCCTCGAGGATGATGAGAACCAAAGGGCTGGATGTCATGAATTCCACCAGCTCGCCAAAAAAAGGACGTTCTTTATGCACGTAGTAAAACCCCTCAGCCTCTTGTTTACTGAGCAGCTTCATCTTCATTGCGATGATACGCAATCCGTTATCTTGGAAAACCTTAATCACGTCTCCAATGAGGTTTTTTTGGACCCCATCCGGTTTAATAATCGACAGCGTTCTCTGCATATCCCCTCAATCTCTCGTGGTAAAGTGTAGGAGCGTGCTTATTCATGGCGCCGCTCAACTGAACTGCAGAGTATATCGCAACTTGAATCGCGTTACCAGCCTTACGCGGCGGCAGGCGGATTTGGCGCAACGGACCCGCTGGGAAAGCGGTCCATCGCACATACGCACACAATGTGGACGTTCCAGCCAACAATCTTGCCTACGAGCAAGTTTTATGCCGAGGAATACGCTTGAGCAGAGCGCTTTCAGAGCCTCTGTTCATAAAAAGGGCTCTTGGTCCCGCGATTGCACATTTTTTCAGTACATCGTAAACCCGATGCGTTTGTCACCCCATGAATAGATCGCTTCTAAAGCGCGCCAATCCGTGGGGAATTATTTTCCTGTTACAAGGAGGGAGGCGCCATGACGAGACCGGAATTGGTCAGCTTGATTTCATCACGTGCCGATATACCCAAGAAAGTGGCCAATCAGGTGTTGGAAGTCCTCATCGACACCATTCACGACTCACTGAAGAACTCCACAGGCAAGATTCGCATCTCGGATCTGGGAACATTTAAGGTCATCGAGACGAACCCTAGAAGAGGCGTCAATCCGCGAACCGGCGAAAACATGATCATCCCCGCGATGCGTCTACCGCGATTCTATCCTGCAAAATCCCTGCGGGAAACGGTCAAGACGGAAGGCTAACGACGAAGGGCGCATTTCCAAGCGTCCATACTTATCACTCTTTGAAGTTCACTTTGCCTGGGGGGCGGCGCATACCTGGTAGAGACGCTATGCGTGCGCCGAGAGCACAATTTACATTTAGATCGTGATTTCCATTTGTTATGGTCCGCCCCCTTGGGTAATCGCTGCGTCACGGTTGATGCCGCTACCGCTGTGGTGAGCGCGTCCCGAAATGAGCTTCATCCTAGATTTTGCAAGCAGGCTTCCGAAGTTTTGGTAGGCTTCGTTATAACAGCCTGTTATGTCAAACCTCTGTAGAACTTAGAAAGTATCATATTTTTTTGTCATAACCGATTAGAGTTCCGATACCTTTCTGGAATCCTGGAGAGTCACTTGCAAAATCCAGGTTCATAGCAAAAACTCCGTTCAGCGTCCCGTATCGAGTCGCTCGGGGGGTCTTTGCCCACTTGCGTCTTTGCTTTCGTTCCGGTAACACGTCATTCATGAATCTATACGATATCAGTCGCTTTCTTGGCGTTTGCGAGACCGCCGGCGTTCCCGTTCCGCAGGCGCCGCTCGATGATAAGCTCTATGATGAGTCTCGATACACGGGCTACGCGGACGCCTGGGTGCGACCCACCGACGCTGCGCAGGTCCAGACCGTTCTCACGGCAGCGAACCGCTATCGCATACCGGTCACCACAATCGCCATGCAGACCTCGGTCACGGGAGCCTCCACGCCCCAAGGCGGAGTGGTCTTGGACCTCAGCGGGCTGACGGGCGTTTCACCGCAAGACGCCGCCCTAGTACGTCCGGGGACCATCCTGCTGGACTACAAACGCTCAGTGGAGGCCCTGGGGCTCTTTTATCCCCCGGACCCCACATCCCAGAACATAGCCTCCATCGGTGGGACGGTTGCGTGTAACGCCTCAGGCGCCCTGAGCTACCTGTACGGCCCAACCAGGGATTACGTCGACGGACTGCAAGTCGTTCTCCCCACAGGCGAGTTGATCGACATCCGACGCGGGGACGTTCTATGCCGCGATGACACGCTCGTCATCCCCGCATCCTTGCCCTACCCTCGGCTCGCTCATGACATAGCTATTCCTCTATCGCCGGAGATTTCGCCGTCCTGGCGCGACCTGAAGTCCGCCGCGGGCTTGTGGCTTTCCAAGCCCATGGATCTTGTGGATCTGTTCATCGGCACGGAAGGCCTCTTCGGGGTGATCGTCAACATTCGCACAAGATTGCTCCCTCTGAGAGATCTTTTTTTCTCTCTCATGATCCTGGTCCCGGATCGCCGAACCATTGTGGCGCTCGTGCAGGTATTAGACATGTTCACCCACCCCGAACGAGAAGAGGCAGTTTGCACGAACTCCGATGCGGACCTCAGCAAGGTATTTGCGCTCGTCACAAGTCCCGCCGCCGCTGAGCGCCTGAATCTCATACGCCCCGCTTGTATGGAGTGGTTCGACGCCGCAACCTCCCGGCTGGTGTCGGATCGCAGTGCCCCGAGTCTCTATGGCCGACTCTACATAGAGCAGGAATACCGGCCCGGAACGGGCGCCGACTCATACCTCGAGCAATGGACCGATTTCCAAGAGCTGATGGCCGATCATGGTTATCCCCTAGAGATCGAGGCGGCTGTGGCCGAAAACCAGGTTCGTGCCATGATAATCGAACGACGGGCGGTCCCGGAGCTGCTGAACAAACGCATTCGCCCGGGACTTACCAAGGCCGCGTCGGACTGCGCCGTCCCTATGCGCCACCTTGAGGGATTCCTTGAACTCCATGACGCGCTCCCAGAGGGACGCACGTATGTCTTCGGGCACATCGGTAACGCTCATCTTCATGCCAATCTGATGCCCGACGACGCCGACGAACTGAAGGACTTTCGTGCAATTCTGAAGGACTTGGCCGCCCAAACCATCGCAATGGGAGGAACCGTTTCAGGTGAGCACGGCATCGGTAAGCTTAAGAAGCCCCTATTTGAGTTGATGGCGAGTAAGGCTACCCTGGACCACATCAGAGCCGTCAAGAGCGCGCTTGACCCCAATATGCTGCTGAACCGCGGAAATACCCTTTGATAATGCTGCGCGTGCGGCAGCCGAATCGCCACTCTGGTGAGATTAGTTCGCCTAAGAGGTCCAATGGTTCAGACCATGTTACCCCGACCCCGGAGGCATCGCTACACAGTTGGCTATAACTAATTAGCAATGCTGCTTTTTCACCACACCATGACTATTTACTTGCATTCCACTGCCAAAATTACGTTATTGCAACACGTTACATAAGCTCCATAGAAACTCTTCCCGTGAAACCCAAAAAGCTCCCGTTTTACCGACAGTTTCAAGAACACTTAGCGTTTTAAGCTACCTGCTAACTCCTCATTTCCATTAGCTTTCTCATGCGAACCCTGACCTTTTTCTGGATTTCTCACTGAATTGATGATAATGTAAGGCTTATTCTTCGAACAATACACGCCCTTTGGGCTCAATCACCTAAACAAGCAGGAGGGAGGTGACAGGGGAGGCTTGTTAACGGCTTCGATGCCGTTTCGCAAAGGTTTGCCTATGTCACTTCACCGCAGCGGACGCTATAAATGGCCGCGAGTCATCGCACTGCTGGTCTGTTTCCTGCTTGTATTCACCACGGTCGCATACGGGGCGGCGCCGAATTACAGCCTCTATTCCACGCCGTATTACAACATCTACTATAAGCCCGCGGACGCGAACGCCTTGACCTACGCCCGTGGAATAGAAAGCTACCTCCCCAAGGCCTACAACGCAGCTCTCTCCGTGATTGGCTACGATTACCGGTATCCGTCGCAGTTGGGTAAACTCAATCTCGTGCTCTACAATGAAAAGGACGGCGCCTACGGGTATATGTCACCCGGTAGGAACGCCCTCAATTCCTGCGTATTTCTCAACACCAACTATTTGAAATCGGAACCTTACGCAGCATGGGGCAACACCATCGCCCACGAGACGGCCCACATCATGTTCTTCAACTACGCCAAGGCCGACCGCTGGAGCCCCGCCATCCAAAGTCAGCTCACGTTTCTCACCGAGGCCTTGGCCTGGTACGCCGGTGATTGCGTCTACGGATGGGCGGATCACAAGGCATCGGGAACCATGTCCGCGTCATACATCCGAAGTCAGGTAAAATATTACTCTCAGGCCATGGACAAAACTTTTACGTGGGCGCAAACAGGAGCGGCGTATCAGGACCCCAAAGCGCATTCCGACGCGGTCTTGGCCATCTGGAACTTGCGGGCGGCCGGGTCGTATCTCACCGATGACCTTCGCGGCGCTCCCTCCACCAAGCTCAGAAACCTGCTGACCACCTTGCGGCTCAAGGAAGGCCAATTGCGCAGCGATTACGGGTCTACAGCGCTCAATGCGTTCGAGGATTCCTTCAAAGCCGTGTACGGCAAGTACGCCAATTCAGCGGGGCAGTTCACAGGCCTGTCCGGGACCTCCACGAACACCGCGTATCTCTACGGAGACTTTTACAAGCTCTTCTACAAGTAAGTCGTCTGTGTAGCATCGCATGGCCCGTCTCTCACAGCGCACCTAGTGGTTCAAACGCAGCGGTCCAAACGGATTTGTGCGGGTCACATGAACGTATGGAGCACACCGCAGCCGAGTCGCCAGCGCGCGCCTGCGGACCTCATCCCGTAACGAACCCCTGCGACGCTAGTGCAGCTTCGGGAGCGTCTGCTCGAGGGTGCTGAGCGCTGCAAAGAGATCCCCACTCTTCTCCACGCGCTTTACTACGGTATCCCCCTCCAGAAGCAAAGAAACCACGCTGCCCTTTTTCCGGGCGCGCTTGAGTTCATCCCAGGTGACCGGCGCCGAAACCGTGGGTCTCGGGCGGGCTCGCAAAGAGTAGACACACACGGTGGTCTTGTGCTCGTCGTTTTGGCTCCAATCCACGAGAATCTTCCCTACCCGAGCATCTTTCCGCATGGTGGATGTAACAAGGTCTTTGTTCGTCTTCTCCAGGAGCTGCGCCACGGCGTGGGCGAACGCCTTTGTGTCGTCATAGCTCGCAGGCGTGTTGAGCGGTACGTATAGATGCAGGCCCTTGCCCCCGGAAACCTTCGGGAAGACCTCCAGCCCGAATTGGTCGAACACCTCCTTGAGTTTGAACGCGACTTCCAGGCATTGTAAAAGGCCGGCAGGGGCTCCTGGGTCAAGATCGAACACCATCATTGTGGGTGAGGCGCGGTCGCCGACCCGTGACAGCGATGTATGCAGCTCGATGGAACCGAGGTTCGCCACCCATACCAGGCCCGCCACGTCCGTTATGACGCAGTGGTTTACGTCGTTGTGACGACCCGGCACAGTAACGGTTTCCATCCACTCAGGATGGTGGCTAGGACATTCTTTTTCATAGAAAAACGGCGCTTCAACACCGTCCGGGTAACGCTTCAAGGTGAGCGCCCTATCCTTCAAATGTGGGAGCAACACTTCGCTTATCTTGACGTAGTAGTCTATCATGTGCCCTTTGGTGAAGCCGGACTCCGGGTAGTAGATCTTCGCCAAGTTACTCAGTTGCAACGTTTTTCCGCCGACGGTAAATGCTTGTTCTTTAGGCACTTGTCGATCCTCTTCACGAAGCTTGAATGAATAATTATGAGATATGAACCTGTAGATCATACGCGCTTTCGTGCAGGCTTAGGCTTTGCTCGCTCGATAACCACCTGAGCCGCCGCCTTGTCGTTTCTCAGCCCTTTGAATGAGCCATGACGTAGACGGTAGGCGGTGGTCCATTCTCGAAACTCGATCTCAGCGACCAGTTCAGGCCGGACGAACAGAACGCCGGGATATTTCACCTTTTCGTTGAAGGGGTTGGTCGCCTCGGCCAGCGGCTCCAGTCGTCGCCTGAGATCCTGACGGTCCTTGTCATCGAACCCGGTTCCCACTTTGCCGGCAAAGACGAACTCCCCGGAGGCGTCATAGTAGCCCATGAGCAAAGCGCCCACTCCATTCTCGATCTCGCCTTTTTCGGGAAGCCACCCGCCGATCACCAGTTCCTGTCGGTTAACGGTTTTGATCTTCAACCAGGTATCGCTTCGCCGGCCAGGTTCGTAGACTCCGGCCAGTTCCTTTGCTACAACGCCCTCGATGGCGTTCTGTTTGGCTACGGCGAAAATCTCGTCGCCTATCCCGGAGTGATACGCCGGGGTTTGCCATCGCTCAGCGTTCAGTTTTAAGCTCTCCAGGATCGTGCGTCGTTCCACGTAGGGCAAATGCGTCAAATCCTTGCCCGCGAGAAACAGGACGTCAAAGAGCATGTACGTCACAGGGGTGGCCTCTATGGCGCTTTTAGAGGGCGGCTTGGACAAGAGCATGCGTTGTGACAGAGCGCTGAAGCTCACCTTGCCGCTGCTGTCGAGGGCCACCAACTCGCCGTCGAGCACGGTTGTGGTTTCCCCGAGGAGGTCGCATATCCCCTGAAGTTCCGGCCAGCGGAAGGTTACATCAATGAGATTGCGGCTATCGAGGCGGAGCTTGCGACCGTCCCAATAGAGCGTCAGACGAATACCGTCCCATTTGTACTCGAAACCGTACAGGGATTGATCCTGCGGCATTTCGGCAAGTACGGCCAACATCGGTTCGATGCGCTCCGGCATGGGCGCCGCTCGGCCCTTCTTAAGCTTGGCCGCCGCGTGAACGATGTCTTTGCTGCGACCCAAACGGGGTTGAGAAGCGATGCCCTCGACGGTCGCGCCTGAATATACCGATTCGGGTCTGCTTGCCTCGAGGTCGAGCTTCGGGTTTGCCTCCTCGTCCTTTTTCTTGACGAGGAGCCACTGGTCTTGCCGCCCTTGGGCGAATCGGTTCAACGAGAAGGCTCCCCGCACCTTTTCGCCTTGGAGCCACACAGTAACGTGGCCGTGTTCGAGTCCTTGTTCCATGGTCAAGTGGCGGCCGTTCTTCTGGGTCATGTTCCTGTAGATCCCTTTGTCCCAGACGATCACTGCGCCGCCGCCGTACTCGCCTTGGGGGATCTTACCCTCGAAGTCGGCGTAAGCGAGGGGATGGTCCTCCGTGGCCACTGCAAGGCGCTTGACCGCCGGGTCCATGCTTGGGCCTTTAGGGACCGCCCAGGATTTAAGCACTCCGCCTACTTCCAAGCGAAAATCATAATGCAGACGCCGAGCGTCGTGTTTCTGAATAACGAACATGAGTTGTTCCGAGGATTTCGCCACCTCACCCTCAGGTTCATCCGTTATGGTAAAATGCCGCTTTTTTTTATACGTTTGCAGTTTGTCCATGGCGTTAACTCGATGCTTAGTTGGTTCACCGGATTTCGGACCCTTGGAGAGTCGGCGATGCCGATCAAGGTCTCTGGGGGACGACCGGTGAGTTGAAAAGCACGTCCCGAACGCGGCCGTGGATCCATTACCTGGAGGACCCCGGTGACGGTCGAGCCATGCAGTTCTTTATACTTAGTTTTCCGAGCAGCGTTTTTGTGCCGATAGCGGGCTATTCGTGAGGATTCACGGGACAGAGAACCTCCTTAGGCCCGGTGAACACCGGAATATCGAGCCACCGTTCTTCGGAAAAGGCCCAACTATTGGACAACAATGAAGATGTCGGAAGTGGGCGCCTTCTCGCGTTCGATGAACCATTGTGATGGCACAAGGAAGATAACCGCACTCTTGAATAAGATAGCGGCTTCCGCAGTTTGGGGGGCGCCCAAGCTACGGTTGAAGAAGATCTCGTTCGCTTACCTAAAAGTATCTCAAGGAGCATTGGGCCTGTCAACCCAAAAAAGTTTTTTCCCATTCAGAGCCATTCCGCAGGCTTTAGCGACATAGGTTGTCACGCGGGCGCCGTGTCGGACGCTTGTGGCGGCACGACTTACCTTGGGGCATTCGCTCTATGTTACTTTCACGGGAAGCAAGCCTGCTCTTACTCTTATCGAACCCTACTCACCGGGTCGAAATCCGGCGCAAACTTGTGTATTATAGGGATTAGGATATATCACAGGCCGCTGATGCGGCTCGGCGACCGGCTTCTCGGCGCCTGCGCCGTCAGCGCTTTCTACGAACTGGTGAGTTATTCACATCATGAACCCCAATTATTCTTCGCGTATCGCCGGTGAGCTGAAGATCCGGCCGGATCAAGTGAACAGCGTCGCAGCCCTCTTGGATGAAGGCTGCGCTATCCCCTTTATAGCGCGTTATCGTAAGGAGGCCACGGGCTCCTTGGACGAAGTGGCCATCATGGCCGTGCGGGATCGGCTCGAACAATTGGCCCTTCTGGATACGCGGCGTGCGGCCATCGTGAAATCCCTCGCAGAGCGGGAACTACTCACGGATGAGCTGAGCGGTCGCCTTACCGGCGCGAATACGCTCGCGGTCCTGGAAGACATATACCTGCCCTTTCGGCCTAAGAGGCGCACCCGAGCCTCGGCAGCCAAGGAACGCGGCCTGGAGCCCCTTGCCCGCGCCGTCTTCGAGCAGTCATCGCTCAATCCCGAGCGGGCGGCGCAGAACTTTGTGGACGCGGACAAGGGCGTCAACACCACAGCCGAAGCCCTGGCCGGCGCCGGCGACATCATGGCGGAATGGATCAGTGAAAACGCAGATGTGCGGGCGGCGCTCCGTAGGCTATTCCACAACCGCGGAGAGTTGCAATCCAAGCTTGTCCCAGGCAAAGAAGAGGCAGGGGCCAAGTTCAGGGACTACTTTGACGCACAAGAGAAGATACTCTCGGCTCCCGGTCATAGGATACTCGCCGTTTTCAGAGGCGAGAAAGAGGGGATCTTGTCCGTAAGCCTGCGTCCACCTGAGGCGGAAGCCTCGGCGATTGTGGAAAAGCTCACGCTCAAGGCGAGAAACGACTCGGCTCGACTGGTTCTCTTTGCGGGAGAGGACGCTTACAAGCGGCTGATTGCGCCTTCCCTCGAGACGGAAATCCGAAACGACGTCAAAAAAAGGGCGGATGAGGAGGCGATAACGGTGTTCGCCTCGAATCTACGGGACTTGCTCTACACGCCTCCTCTCGGCGGTAAGCGCGTCATGGCCTTGGATCCGGGCTTCCGCACCGGCGCCAAGCTGGTGTGTCTCGACAGCCAAGGGAAGTTGCTTCATTACGACACAATCTTCCCGCTACATTCCGAAAAGGAACGCAAGGAGGCCGCCGCAAAGACGCTCAAACTGTGTAAGGCTTATGACATTGAGGCCATCGCCGTGGGTTCGGGCACTGCCGGCCGGGAGACGGAAAGCTTCGTGAAGTCCCTGGGGCTTCCCAAGAGCGTGCTGGTGGTGATGGTAAACGAATCCGGCGCAAGCATCTATTCCGCATCCAAGATCGCTCGTGAGGAATTCCCGGATCATGACATCACGGTCCGTGGAGCGGTTTCTATCGGCAGGCGCCTCATGGACCCTCTTGCGGAACTGGTGAAGATCGACCCCAAGTCCATCGGTGTCGGGCAATACCAGCACGATGTGGATCAGAGCGCTCTCAAGCGAAGCCTGGACGAAGTGGTGAGCAGTTGCGTGAACAGCGTGGGCGTGGAACTAAACACTGCAAGCAAAGAGCTTTTGACCTATGTTGCGGGCCTGGGACCGGCCATAGCCAAGAACATCGTGCAGTGGCGGGACGAGAACGGCCGCTTTGGGTCACGTAAGGACCTGAAGAAGGTGCAGCGGCTCGGTCTCAAGGCGTTTCAGCAGTGCGCAGGCTTTCTTCGCGTGAGGGATTCCAAGACGCCCCTGGATACCACGGCGGTGCACCCGGAGAGCTACCATATCGTCGAAAAGATGGCCAAGGACGTGGATGCGTCCGTGAAACTCCTTATGCAGGACGCCGACCTACGTTCAAAAGTGCGCCTGGACCGGTACATCACGTCGGAAATCGGACTGCCCACACTAAATGACATCATAAACGAGCTGGCCAAGCCGGGTTTGGACCCGAGAGCGGAATTCGAGGCCTTCAGCTTCAACGAGGATGTAAACCTCCTTGAGGACTTACAACCAGGCATGAAGCTACCCGGCATCGTGACGAACATCACGAAGTTCGGCGCCTTTGTAGACATCGGAGTTCATCAGGACGGGCTTGTACACATCAGCGAACTGGCGGACCGATACGTGAGCGACCCGGCGGAGATTGTGAAGGTTCAGCAACAAGTGCAGGTCACCGTCTTGGAAGTGGATATTCCGCGAAAGCGCATCAGCTTGTCCCTGCGACGCTGATACCGGTTTGCATTGAAAGAATTAATATTGGAAAAAACCTACTTTACACTAGTAAGGTTTGTCAATTTTACTCTTTTAAAGCAAAACGGTATGAATTTCCGTAAGCGTTAATCGGGAACAATCTGATTTTTGCAGTGATTACGGGGTGGTCAGGCGAGAATATAAATCTCCTTGCCATCCTTCGGCCGCAAGCTACAATATTATCTATTCAATTGAAGCGAACTCATATATCATGCTCTCACCACCATGCGCCTTCATACGAGAACCATTTCACCGTCGGGAATCATGGCGCCCCCCAGAGGGGACATCGGCGCATGCTGATGAATTCCACTTCTGAAATGAGAACCATGTCGCATCCCCGTGCCTTCACATTGCGCGCTGTCGGCGTGGTCCTGTGCGCCTGCCTGTGGTTCACGTCGTGCGTGTACACCGATCTCCGCTCGAAAATGGCGGGGTCACCGGCTGTGGACGCGCCGGCCGACGGGTACGGCAGCGTGGGCAAGTTCCCGTTCAAGGAAGCATGGTACGGCATGTATTTCCACGAGGACAAGGTAGGGTACAGCCATTATCGCATGGAACCGGCCGGCGATAATTTTATCATCCACAGCGAATCCCTCATGCGCTTGACCGCTATGAAAAACACCAACGAGGTCCAGATGAAGGAAGCCGTCACGGTTCGGCCGGACCTCAGCATGATCGCGTTCGATTCCAGCGTGCGCATGAACGAAACGACACTTAAGATGAATGGGAACATGCAGGCGGACTTGTTCCTCATCAGCATGGATGTTGACGGCCAGAAGATGAACCGTGAGTACCCCGTTGAAGGCAAGCTCTACCACACCAGCGCTATTTCGCTCCTGCCCGCGCTCAAGGGGCTCAAGGAGGGCAGGACAAACTCCTTCACCATCTTTAATCCGGAAAAGCAGGGGATGGACAAGATCGAGCAGCTGGTTATGGCGGTCAAAGGCGAACCGGGGCCGAATAACGCCGTCTGGAAGGTGAAGAATAACTACGGGAATTCGGTAGTATATTCCTGGCTGAACCCCGCGGGTCAGACGGTTCTGGAAAAGGCCCTTGAGGGCCAACTGATCACCGTTGTGGAAGACGAGACCACAGCGAAGAAGTTTCTCGAAAAGAAAAAGGCGGGGCGTGACGTGATTTTGGACCTCAGCCTCGTGAAAACAGCGAAGCCGCTGCCTACGCCGTCCACAATCCGGTTTCTCAAACTGAAGGTCTCAGGCGTGGACCCGAGTCTAATCCCTGAAGACCATCGACAGAAGAAGAGTGATGTGTCGGGTGATTCGTTTGCGCTTACGGTCACCAGCGAGGATGTGAGCCGATTCAAGGAGGTTTCACCGAAAGGGCAAGCCATGCCCTCGGGCATGGAGAATTATCTAGCATCTACCGTGAGTATTCCGGCAACGCACCCGGAGATCGTAGATCAGAGTAACAAGATCGTCTCAAAGAATGATTCGCCCTTTGAAAAGGTTGCCCAACTGAACACGTGGACCGCCAAGAACATCACCGGCAAGATGCAGGATTCGTTCACTGCGCTTGCGGTCTTACGGTCTAAGGGCGGAGAGTGTCAGGCACACGCGAATCTTTACACGGCCTTAGCAAGGGCGCAAAACATCCCATCACGGGTGATTACCGGACTTGTGTATTCCGAAGGGCTGGGCTTCCTCTACCACGCCTGGGCGGAATCTTACGTGAACGGGTGGCTTGCTGTTGATCCTACATTCGGGCAACTTCCCGCGGACGCGACCCACATCAAGATCAACGAAGACGGCTCGGACGGCGCTCAATCGCTCATGAAGCTCGTGGGCAAGATCAAAATAGAGCCGCTTGACTACAAGCGGTAGAATAGTCTTATACCAATGTGCTGTCGAACGAGGAATATAGGTGAAGCACATTTTTGTAAAAGCAGGTTTCCCTAACTACTATGAAAGAATGTTTAAATGCACCGCAAGTGACTCTTTCTCCTTGAGAAAAGGCACTTGCGGGTATTTTGAAAGTTCTTGTAGAGGGGTTTGGGGAGAAACTTCTTTCAAGAAGGTTCTCTCCAATATTACTTCTTTTATTAGGTGGGTATTACTTCTTCCCCGCGCTTGGGTCCGGATTCGTCACATTCGTCGGTAGAGCCACGCTGGGGCACATCACTTTCACCAGGTTCACGTACGTGGATGTAAGCGCCTGGAACTTCTGGAATCCTTCGGCCGCGGCCGTGGGCACGGAGCTGTTTCCCGCGTCCGGTGTGCTTCGCACCACAGCAAGCAGCGCTTGAATCAGGGTGACATACTGCTGGACTGGGACTGCCGCGTCAGGCTCGCCCTTAGCTGATTGCCGCATAGACGCAATGGACTGCGCCAGGTGCTGCGTGAGTCTGTTGATCTTTTCCTGCTCCGTGAGCCCTGATCCGGAAATGGAGGTAACGCTGTCCACCTGCTTCTGGAGAGCCGCGCAGATGTTAGGGTCAATGCCCATGAGGGGTGACGCGTTCTGCACGTCCTCGCTCGGCGGGGGCAGAATTCGTTTTTCCGCGTAGCTTTGGCCTGCCCACAGCAGAACGCATACGGCCGTTGTAAGAATCAATCCGCCTGTATGTCGTCTTCGCATTTCATCTCCTTATGCCGATCCGCAGTCCAGGAAGCGGTATCGGGTTGAACTTTCTTACGTCTAATAAGGGCGCCCGTGATTACCCTCGAGCCACATCACGACGCTTCACGAACAGTTTACACCATCTAACCGCCACGCGTAACCATGCGGAGAGAATCTGCCGCAAGCTTGTAATGACGCCCTTCAGGGCATATACTTGTTTCCACGCATACCACTCAAGGAGACCGCAATGGATATTTGTAAGATTACATACTGCGGAATGTGAAACTATCAGGGCAAAGCCGTCAGTTTGGCGGATCAACTTAAAAACGAATTAGGCGTCACATCCGAGCTGGTGAGATCATCGGGCGGCGTCTTTGAAGTCGAATACGAAGGGAAATTGGTTTTTTCCAAGGCGCAACTGGGCCGGTTTCCGGACCCCGGCGAAGTGGTCGATAAACTCAAACCACACATTTACGGTTAGTGTGAGAGAGCGAGTCGGCTGCAGGTAGGTGCGAGTGGCCGACCGGCGACGCATGAGGATCTTTGCGAATCCACCGCCCCTGGAGGTAGGAAGCCAACGTGAGTGTTAACCTTGGAACCGGAGTAGTAGGCTCTCCTTTTTACATCTGGAAAGGGGCTAGTTTCCTTCTCCACCACAGTAAGCTGTGGAAGTACGCAGCGGCCCCCATCAGCATTAGTATTCTAGTGCTGGGAGGGTCGTATTTTCTCCTTTACTATCTCGTGCGTAAGGTCTTGTCCGGCTTACCCCATGAGGGGTGGATTTCCGGGTTTCTTTACTATGCGGTGTTCATCGTTGTTGCGGTGGTGCTCTCCATCATTTTTTTCTTCATATTTACACGGATAGTACTGGCGGTGTCTGCGCCTTTTAATGAACTGATCTCACAAAAGACCGAGGAGCTTGTCCGGGGCGTGTATTCCACCACGCCCTTTTCCGTTGTGGGATTACTGCGGGATTCCGTCCGTGCTCTGTCCCATGCGCTGAAGATCCTGTTCTTGTATATCGTGCTGTTTCTCGCCACGCTGATGCTGTTGCTGATACCGGGTTTGGGACAGGTTCTTTTCACGGGCGTAAGCGCAATACTCTCTTCAGTAGTGTACGCTTACGATTACCTGAGCTATCCGCTGGATCGGCGCAAACTCTCCTGGAGCGAAAAGAAGTCCTTTTTCCGCTCGCACTTGCGGGCCATGCTGGGATTCGGTTTCGGCAATCTCGCGATGGCATCCATCCCCTTGGTTAATATATTTTTCGTGCCGGCCGCCGTAGTGGGGGGCACACTCATGGTTCTTGATATAGAAAACACCGAACCGGTCGTCGAGAAACGCCCTACCGTGTAGAGGCGTTGTAAGTCCATCAGACAATTGCAAACGAGTGTCAACGTAATCCATGCCGCGATTTAATCTCCTTTCAGACTATACTCCCAAAGGCGATCAACCTCAGGCCATAGAGGCGATTACTCGACGCCTGGAAGCCGGAGTGCGCGATCAAACGCTCCTTGGGGTCACCGGGTCGGGCAAGACATACACCATGGCGAACGTCATAGCCCATGCAGGGAAACCGTCGCTTGTGCTGGCGCCCAACAAGACGCTTGCCGCGCAACTGTACAGTGAGTTTAAGGGGCTCTTTCCGGAAAACGCAGTGGAGTATTTCGTCTCATATTACGACTACTACCAACCGGAAGCCTATATCCCCCACTCGGACACCTACATCGAGAAAGACTCGAGCATCAACGAGACCATCGACAAGATGCGGCACTCCGCTACCCGTTCGCTACTGGAACGCAACGACGTCATCATCGTGGCGTCGGTATCCTGCATCTACGGCTTGGGGTCGCCCGAAGCATACAGCAACATGCTCGTGCACCTTATCCAAGAGGAAGAGAGCGACCGCGACGCAGTCCTGCGAAAGCTCGTGGAAATCCAATACGAACGCAACGATATGGACTTCCATCGAGGGGTTTTTCGCGTACGGGGCGATGTAGTAGAGGTATTTCCCGCATACGAAGAAGATGTCGCCCTGCGCATAGAGTTTTTTGGGGATATGGTGGACGGCATTTACGAGATAGATCCCTTACGCGGCAAGACCCTCCGGCGCTTGGACAAGATCGCCATTTACCCGGCGAGCCATTATGTCACGGAGAAGTCGAGGCTCATCCTTGCTGCGGACGAAATCCTCACTGAAATGAAGGAGCGTGTCGAGTATTTTCGTGAGCAAAACAAGTATATCGAGGCGCAACGGATCGAAGAGCGAACCCGCTTCGATGTGGAAATGCTCAAGGAAATGGGCTACTGCAACGGCATCGAGAACTATTCACGCTATCTGACCGGCCGCAGACCGGGCGAGCCGCCGCCCACGCTGTTGGAATACTTTCCAAAGGACTCGCTGTTTTTCATAGATGAGTCCCATGTGAGCGTGCCGCAGCTCGGGGCCATGTACCGCGGGGATAGGGCGCGCAAAGAAACCCTGGTGAATTACGGATTTCGCTTGCCCAGCGCCATGGACAACCGGCCGTTGCGCTTCGACGAATTCGAGAAGCTGGTGAATCAGGTGGTGTATGTTTCCGCCACACCGAGTAAATACGAACTTGAGCACTCGGAAGGCTCCGTGGTTCAGCAGATCATTCGACCCACGGGGCTCCTTGACCCGGTGGTGCAGTTGCGACCTGCCGGCGACCAGGTGGACGATCTCCTTCATGAGATACGCATCCGCGTGGAAAAGGGCCACAGGACGCTTGTGACGACGCTCACCAAGCGAATGGCCGAAGACCTCACTGAGTACTACGGCGGCATGGGTGTGCGAATACGCTATCTGCACTCGGAGATCCATACCATTGAACGTATGGAGATCATCCGTGATCTCAGGAAGGGCGAATTCGACGTGCTCGTGGGCATCAACTTGCTGCGAGAAGGCCTGGATATACCGGAAGTGTCTCTCGTGGCTGTCTTGGACGCGGATAAGGAAGGGTTTCTTCGTTCAGAACGCAGCCTCATCCAAACATCAGGACGGGCCGCACGGAACGTTGAGGGCACGGTGATCTTCTACGCGGATAGGGTAACGGAATCCATCCGTAAAGCCATGGAAGAAACCACGCGGCGTCGAGAGATTCAGCGGGCGTACAACACCGAGCACAACATCACCCCGGAGACCGTTCGAAAGAATCTCGATGACGTACTCTCTTCCTTGGGTGAACAGGATTACGTGACCGTGGAGGTAGGGCCGGTCTACGGTTTCGATGAGGCGCATCCCGAGGAGTTGGGGGACACAATCGAAAACCTTACCAAGCTCATGTTCGAGGCGGCTCGAGACCTTGAATTCGAAAAGGCCGCCGAATACCGGGACAAGATTCGCAGGTTGGAGAATTCCAGGTTACTCTTTGGGGTTTAGAGCCGACCTTACCTCACATAAAAGTTGAGCTTGCGCACCAGTTCGTCGTCCAAATAGACGGCCACATTCCACATCCCTACCTTGTGGTCCGCCAACATCTTCGTAGGGAGGCTGTGAATACGCGTGGTTCCGCCTTTTGTGCGCTGTATGTCCTTCTTGCCCTCTTCGTTGAGGTCGTGGGTGGTGCGGATCTTACGGAACTCGACTCCTGAGGGGTCATACCAAATGGACGTCAAGATGTAGTGATTTTTTTCGTTCCTGGGGATTACGAAGAGGTTGATCGATTCGTTCATGGCATGGTCAAAAGATTCCTTTGGACCATACGCTGAACCCGGGGTTAGGAAGACTTCCTTGGCGAGGTAGAATTTTTCGCCTCGACCGGGGAACTCGATGCCTTTCCACTTGCCGAGATTAACGACGCCGCACCCGGCGACCAAACACAACGTCACACATACTATGCCGAATCGTCCCACCATACTTCGCATTTACTCCAGCCCGAAGAAGTCCAGTCCAGTGGCGCTCAGGATTCTAGCAGGATACGATTCGGTTTTAAAGCGAAATATCACTGGAGCGGCGCCATGAGCGCAATCTCGTCACAATTCGGGAACTTGGCGCACCGAAAGCAATCCGCCCAAATCTTCTGAGGTAACAGGCTTCTATCCATTACCTGAAAGCCCAGCCGTTCAAAAAAGCTTTGACGATACGTAAGCACGAATACTTTACGCACGCCCATTTCCTGCGCCTCCGTCATCAAGGCTTCCACGAGTCGGCTGCCGATTCCGGCGCCTTGGGAAGACTGCGCCACAGCCAGCGAGCGTATTTCCGCCAAATCCTGCCACACGATCTGAAGGGCTCCGCAGGCCGCTAATTGCTTCGCGGCCTCGTCATACACTACGGAAAAGTCCCGCACCTGAGAGTAAAGCTCACTCATGGCTCGAGCCAGCAGGTGACCCGATTGCGCCTGTTCGGAAATGAGCCGATGGATCTCTTGTATGTCGTCCAACGTCGCCTTGCGTATCAATTACTTACCCGCCATAGTTTCGTTCATTCCAATGATTCACCGCTTAGAGACGGCTCTGAGGACGTTACACGCCGGCCGGGGAGTTCCCCCCGTTCATCAAATCCCGCACGTGGTCCTTTGCCGCCTTTGCGTCGGGACCGGCTCCCAACATGCGGGTGAGCTCGTCTATCCGATCATCGAAGGTCAGCTCGACGGCCTCGAGACGGGTCCGTCCCTTTTTTACGGATTTGCGCACCGCCACGTGATGGTCCGCGAGGGCCGCCACCTGATGAAGATGCGTTATGCACAGCACCTGCTGCTTCAGCGCTACCCTGGCCAGTCGAGAGCCCACCGCCGAGGCCGTGTGTCCGCCGATGCCCGCGTCCACCTCATCGAAGATCACCGTGACGCCGGGGTTATCATCGACAAGCAGCGCCTTTATTGCCAACATAATGCGGGATAGTTCACCACCCGAGGCGATCTTCGCCAGCGGCCGCGGTTCTTCCCCCGCATTGGACGCAAGGAGAAACTCTACCTGGTCGAGCCCCGACGTTCGGCCGCGCTCGGCGTCAAGGGCCGTAAACTCCACCGTGAGAGATGCCTCGGGCATGGCGAGTTCCCGCAACTCCGTCTTCATTGCGGCCTCGAAGCTCTTAGCTTCCCGTTTGCGCTCCTGAGAAAGCGCGTGAGCTTCCCGCACGTAGGCCGCGGCAAACTCCGCCTCTTTGCTCTCAAGGGCCTTGAGCCCCTTCTCCGAGAAGAAGAATCCGTCCTCTTGAGCACGCAGCTCTTCGCAATAGTCGAGCAGTCCCGGAATATCGCGCTTGTATTTGTTCTTGAGCTTCTTGATGAGCGTCAGCCGATCTTCCATTGCCTCGAGCCTTTGAGGATCGGCGCGGAAGTTTTCGGCTACATCCCTTAGCTCTAGGGCCGAGTCCTCGATGCGGTACAGGGCCTCTTCAAATTCGCTGCGCAGGCCGTCCAGCTTGGGGTTGGCGTTCGCCAACCACTCCAGGAGCTTCTTCACCTCCGTGAGGCCGCCGATAAGACTCCCCGATTTCGAGTATAGTAACTGATGCGCCTCGAAGGCCTTCTCACGGATATGGACCGCTCGCTTGAGGACTTCCCGTTCCTGGGCCAGGTCTTCATCTTCACTGGGCTTAAGCGCCGCGACGGTAAGCTCCTCGCATGCGGCCTTGTTTTCTTCGGCTCGGGCCAGGGATTCCTCTAAGCGCCGTCGGGCCGCAGCGGCCTCTCGCTTGGCGTCTTTCCATAACTGAAACGTTTTCGCCAGGCCTCCTCGGCGCTCGTTCAGACCGGCGAAGGTATCGAGCATGTCTAGGTGCTCATCCTTGTCCAGGAGCGCCCGTTGCTCATGTTGCCCGAAGATACTCACGAGAGCGTGCCCGAGCCGCCCGAGCATTGATTGCGTTGCGGATCGGCCGTTAATGGCGCATTTGGATCGACCCGTCCTGCTGATTGTTCGAGAAATCAATACCTCTCGTTCAACGGGCTCGGTCTCGATATCCAAGGGCAGGCGCATGTCCGGCGCCATCTCGAAAAGCGCCTCAACCGAGGCGTCCTTCTCGCCGGTGCGGATAAGGTCGGCCGACGCTCGCGTTCCTAGAAGGAGACTGAGCGCTCCGATGAGGATGGATTTCCCAGCTCCGGTCTCACCGGTCAGCACGTTGAAGCCCTCATGGAAATCCACTTCGATCCGCTCAATGATAGCGAGATTTGAAACGCGTAAAGATACCAGCATGATCCGTAACCCGGCGGGCGAATGCCATATAGAGCTTGTCCAGTCGGCCGTGGAATGAGTGTTGCAACACCTGCGGTAGCGGCGAACCGTCCGACGCAATGATTATATGCCGCAGTATGAGGCGCATTATACCGGAATCGGGTGAAAAACACAGCGCACGAGCGCATTGTGCGCTTACATCGGCCGCTCGTCCTGTGTAAGTCCAAGCTTGTGCTTGAGCACATCGAAGTAGTCTCTCCCCGGTGATTTAACCATGACAAAAGGCAATGCGGCCCGGGTAATGCGTATGGACTGTCCCGGACACAAGGCCCATCGTGTGTGCCCGTCCACTGTGAGGGTCAGATCCTCGCCTTTTCGCAGAATAATCTCAATGGGGAGGTGCGCCGGGATAAGAAGCGGCCGTTTCAGGCCGGCGTATGGGCAGATTGGTGTGAGTATCACGCCCTCGACCTCGGGATGCGCAAGGGGACCGTACGCAGCGTAGGAATAGGCGCTCGAGCCGACCGGGGTGCATACGATAAGGCCGTCTGCCCGAAGTTCGATGGCGCTGGATGAACCCACCCGGATGTCCAGCTCCATGAGCCGCGCAATGGCGCCCCAGTGAATCACCAGCTCATTGAGGGCGCAAACCCGGCGGCCGTCCGGGAGCTGAGCCTCCAGCATCATACGATTGACGTAGGTAGCCGTACCGTCCAGCACCTGTTGCATCGCCGGAATCGCGTGATCCGGCAGAATTTCAGCGAGAAAACCTACTCGTCCCAGGTTTACACCCATCACGGGCGTGGGTTTGTCCCGCAACAGGGAAGCCGCTCGGAGGATGGTCCCGTCACCGCCAAGCACCACCAGCAGGTCCGATTCAACCGCAAGGTCGTGGCTCACTGTGGCGTGACAATCGCACGCGAGGGCTTCTTGCGAGTTTTCCACAAGAACGGTTCTGCCGGCCTCGTGCAAGAACGCCGCAAGCTCAGTAGCCGCTCTTTCCGCCTCCGGCGCCCCCACTTTCAGAACGAACCCTATTGTCCGCATATACAATCCGTAATCACGAAATAAGCTCAGGCGACACGTGTAAGCCTGCGTATCATGAGCGTTGTCAATCTCTCCTAACATGATACTATTCCCGTACTGAGTCAATGCTTCTCACACGCATACGAATCGCAGGCAACGGACATGATCTTCGGAAATTCGCTCAGTCTCTACTGCGGATGCGCTGTGAGTAATTGCAGGTGGGGTTATACGAACCTGAACCGGCGGATCGAAGAAGAGGTATTACATCAGGAGCTATGGATCTCTTTGATTATTCCATGAAGCGTGGCGGCGAGCAGCCGCTTGCGGAGCGCATGCGCCCCCGATCCTTGGACGAGTTCGAGGGTCAAGAAGCCGTACTCGGGCCGGGAAAGATACTCCGGCGTGCGATCGAGGAGGACCGCATCTTCTCGATGCTGCTGTGGGGACCTCCGGGCACGGGAAAGACCACATTGGCCCGCATAATCGCTGAGGTGTCTCACTCGCGCTTTACGCCGTACTCGGCCGTAAGCGTGGGAGTCAAGGAGATCAAGGCGCTCGCCGCACGAGCCGCTGAAGACCTGAAGTTCACCGGCGCACGCACAATCCTCTTTTTGGACGAGATCCACAGGTTCAATCGGTCGCAGCAGGACTATTTACTTCCTCATGTGGAAAGCGGGGTCATCACGCTCATCGGCGCCACGACTGAGAATCCCGGTTTCGAGGTGAACTCGGCCTTGCTGTCGCGGTTACGGGTGTTCACGCTGCAACCGCTCACGCCCGAGTCCATCCGGCGCATTGTGGGTCGCGCAGCATCCGACACGGAGAAGGGTCTGGGCGGGACGGGATTGGTCGTAGAAGACCCGGCACTAGACGCCATAGTGTCATTTGCGGCCGGCGACGCGCGAGCAGCGCTCAATATCATGGAACCCGCGGCTCGGGAGGCTTTGCACAATCAGAACGGCCTACTGACCGCCGAACTCGTCCAGGAGCTGGTGCAGCGAAGCGCTCCCATGTACGACAAGGCCGGGGAACAGCATTTCAATCTCATCAGCGCCTTGCACAAATGCGTTAGGGATAGCGACCCTGATGCGGCTCTTTACTGGATGGGCCGCATGCTGGCCGGTGGCGAAGACCCGCTCTACATTGCACGTAGACTCATACGTATGGCGAGTGAGGACATAGGCCTAGCCGCGCCTAACGCCTTGGGCATGGCCGTAGCCGCGTATGACGCATGTCGGTTCATGGGAATGCCCGAATGCGCTTTGGCCCTTGCTCAGGTGGTGGTGTTTCTCGCCACTTCACCCAAGAGCAACGCCCTGGAAGCGGCATACCTGAATGTCCAGGCCGAGATCGGTCGCTCGGGCGCACTGCCGCCTCCCATGACTATAAGGAATGCGCCGACCCGCTTCATGAAAGACCTGGGCTACGGAAAGGGCTACAAATATGCCCACGACTACGAAGACGCCCTGGTAGACCAGGAACACCTACCCGAAGAACTCCAAGGCGCCGCATTCTACCATCCCACCGGCCGCGGCTTCGAGGAAACTATCCAACGACGCATGGAAGATAGACGCAGAGCGCTCGAACACATGCAAGATCAAAAGAGTAAGGTTTAGGATAGTCCTACTCTTCCAAGAACGGATTCAACCAAAGGTATTCTTCTGATAGTGTTAGGGTAGACTTCCCCAAGAGAATTCGACTTACGTTCCGCGTGCTTGATCGTGTCGGATGGGTCGTTTTTCGGAGTTAATTCATTGAGTGGTCGCTTCTCGTCATTTGGTTTTGGGGAAAAACTTTTTTCAAGATGGTTCTCCCCAATAGTACTTTTTGATTATGAATGTCCTACACTCAACCCTGTGAGAGCTGTATCGAAATAGAGCCGAGCCGCTCCAGTAGGGGTTTTGCTTTTTTGACTTGACAAAATAATTTTGTATTATATCCTGAAAGTGTAGCTGAGGGAATCTATACATTTAAGAAACGTCAAAATTTTTTTGAAGGGTTCGAGCAAGCTAGAGGGAGTTCTACGTTCAATCCCCCTATAGCTTTGCAGCCGCTATTACGCTCCACAACACGGTCACATAAGCGGCTGAATTCACGCCAGAACCAACGGCGGGAGTTCCAAAACAGTCTCCGCCAACTCGATGCGCAACCCAGCCTTGAAATCGTCGGGTAAATAGTCAATGTCGATCTTGTTCGCGGCAGGGAAGATCACCATCTTGGCGCCGGCCCGTTGAGCCGCCAATATCTTCTCACGAATACCCGCCACCGGCAAAAGCCCGCCGTTGAGAGTGATCTCCCCACTGAGGGCCACATTGCGCTGAGCCGGACGGGATGTAAGTAAAGAAATCAGCGCCATCGCAATGGTCACACCGGCTGAAGGGCCATCCTTGGGCACGCTCCCCGCAGGAATGTGAATATGCACGTCGTGCCCCACGAGGAAGTCCGGATCAATCCCGAACGAGTCCGCATTTCCTCGAATATAGCTCAGGGCGGTCTGGGCCGACTCCCGCAGCACCGCTCCCAAGGAACCCGTCAACATGAGTTGTCCCGTGCCCTTCATGATTGCAGCTTCCACGGAGATGATTTCGCCGCCGAATTCCGTGTAGACCAGGCCGGTGGTGACGCCGATCTGATTCTTCGCCTCAGCCGCCTCGTGGATGAACTTGCGAGGGCCAAGGAAGTGCGCAACCATTGCGTCGTCCACGACTACGGGTTGTGAATCACTGGAGTTCTTCAGGGCTATGCGCGCCAGTTTTCTACATACGTTGGCGATCTCGCGCTCCAGGTTGCGGAGCCCCGCCTCGCGAGTGTAGTCGTTGATGAGCCGTAGCAGCGCGTCGGAATGGAATTTGATCGTGTTTCTCGTAAGACCGTTCGCCCGCAGTTGCCGAGGCACTAGGTAGTCGGCGGCTATGCGCTGTTTTTCCTTCATCGTGTACCCGGAGAAATTGATTACCTCGAGCCGATCCAACAGAGGTGTGGGCAAATTGTCTACGATATTCGCCGTGGAGATAAACATAACCGACGAGAGATCGAAGGGGACATCCAGGTAATAATCTACAAAATTCCGGTTTTGCTCCGGATCGAGTATCTCCAGGAGCACCGACGCAGGGTCGCCCTTGAAGTCTTGGCCGATCTTGTCGATTTCATCCAACATACACACGGGGTTCTTCACACCGAGACGTTTCAATTCGCTGATGATGCGTCCCGGCATCGCGCCCACGTACGTGCGTCGATGCCCTCGCAGTTCCGCCTCGTCGCGCATACCGGCGAGAGAAATGCGCACGAACTTGCGTTCCAATGCCTCCGCTATCGCTTGACCGATGGAGGTCTTGCCGGTGCCGGGAGCCCCGGAAAAGCACAATATGGGTCCACGTGTGATTTGCGTCGTGCGTTTCTTCCCGAGCACCCGTTCCACCGTAGACCGGAGGTCATCAAGCTTGAAAGGCTTTGCAAGATAGTACGCAGCGCCTTTGGTCAACGCGTCTACAGCCGAATCAACCGTGGCGTATCCCGTCACCATGATTATGTCGGTTGATGGACAGAGCCGCTTCGCTTGGTCCAGGAGCTGTTGGCCCGTCATCTTCTCCATCTTGAGGTCGGTAATGATGAGATCATATTCACACACCTCAAGCTTGGCCAAGGCCTCGACACCATTGCAAGCGCCGTCAACCTGATGGCCCATCTTCAGAAGCACGTGCTCGATGTTGGACCGAGCCAACTCCTCATCATCGACCACGAGGACTCTGAACTCGCGCATATTCCGAAGCGTCCTGACGGCGAGATACTCCAGAACACGCTCCTTTACTTGCTCCAGGCCGAAATGACCGATTTCGAGTATGCGTTCGGCGCGGTCCATATCGAGATTGTCGTCGGTATAGCGGTTCCACGGTAGTGATATGAGGAAATCTATATAGCTGCTTCCGACAACATACTCGGGCGCGGAAGGGTCCGTCTTCTCGAGGCGCTCAAGCTCTTTCATCGCTACTGCCGTGACGTTATCCGGCGTCTTTGCCTTTGCAATCGCCTCTCGTAGATCAATGAGATCCTGAGGCAGCGTGGGACGAGGCTCTTCGGTTTTCTTAAAAAATGCCATTCGCGTCTCGCATTCCGATGGAGTGATGGAAGCACTATAGTGCATGATAACGCCGGTGGGCAATGACGACTTTGTCCCTCGGGGATGACATGTCGATAATCGCGGGTCTCGGAAGGGAAGCCGTAATGTCCCCGCTTCGGTTGGCACAGGGGGTTGGGCCTGACGATTCTTGTGTCCCTGTCTCTCTCACAAGCGAGCTAAAACTGTCTCGTGCATCTCCGAAATCTGTGGATGAATGTGTTCTTTTTTATTGGTGGATAGCGCGGCTAGGCCGGTGTCGGACTCTTGGGCCTCACCATGGACAAGGGAACCGCCAGTCGTCGGGCAAGCGCTTCCGCAAATGTGGTTCGCTCCTTGGCCGCTGCGCCGGTTGGACGCTCACGGCAGGAATCTAAAATGACCATGGTAATCCTGTGATTTTCGTTGACGTAGTCGATGATTTCCTTATGAATGTCTCCCTTCTTGAGCGTAAGCCGAAACGGAACCTTGGCCTCGTTGACGGCGGGAAGAAGTTCGTCGAGAGCCTCTCGCGCACGGGAGACCTTGCGTGTGGCCGACGAAGGAAGAACGTGGAGTATATCGAGCGTGTTGCCGTTTCTACGGCAGAGATTGAGCGCATACGTGAAGCTTGCCGGGTCGGGCTCTTCCCCGTCTATCACGAGGAGAACAGCCTTGGACTCAGGGGGCGGATCTAGGAGCTGCGTCGCGGCGGCGTGCTCGCCCATTTCCGCATATGCTATGGCCGCCATACTCCTTTGGAGCTTCTGAAAAAAAGAGGGCTTTTCAGCGGTAGGCGCCTGTGACCGCTGTTTTGCCGAACCCGGCGCAGTATCTATGTTTTCATCTATGGTCTTTTGGCAATGTGTAACGGGTTCCGCTTTTCTTTTCATATTGATCACCTCGGGCGAAAGGTATGCAAAGAGTGAGCCGGCCAGTACGGAATTTGCAACCATTTCACAGAAGGACCATGGATGCACATACGGCAGATGAGCCTCCAATATACTTTCCAGTGCACGCTTCATTGTTAAACAGCGCAGCATGCGTTTTTCCTGAAGGGACGCACGTGCGCCTTCACAGCAGCCGGTTGCCCCGGCGGCGTGTTATTTGACGACACAACAAGCATACAGCCCGGACTGCGAAAGAATAATGCGCCTAATGGAAATGGTTGTTGCGTCTCACAACAGGTAGTTTCATAATGCAACTATAGCCTACGCAAACGTATGGCGGCTACCGTAAGATGTGACGAATCTGAGAAGCGTTTCGCGCCGGATCTACGCACAAGATGCGCTCAGAGATTGAGACCAACGCATGCACAGGGTCGGCCGGCGACCGTTGCAGGAACAAAACAGCCGTTGTCCACTCTCGCATAGGAGCCTGATAGCATGGCCGTGTTGAGTATACGTTACAAAGTTATTACCTCTATGGTAGCGCTGGCAATTCTCATGGGGGCCACTCTCTTCGGGGCCTTCTATTTCATGCACCGATTAGAAGACAAAATCGGCTACTTGGAAGATGTGAGCAAGCTTGAGGAATCCGTGCTGGAGATTCGACGGTTTGAGAAGAACTACTTTCTGTACGCCGACGATCAATCTCTCAACACGGCCTTGTATCACCTGCAACGAGTGAAAGAACTTCTCGATAAGAACTCACTGAAAATTAAGGAATTATCCTCTCCCGAAAAGGTTACGGAGTTCCAGAGCAGCCTCGACGCATACGGAGATCTGATTTCTCTTTGCGCAAAGGAAACGCGCGCCGAAACGTGCCCTCAGACGCCCGCGGAACGTGTCGAGTACGAATCCAAGATACGTAAACACGGTTCAGCGCTTATTAACTTTTCAGAAAACGTCATTCGCAAGAAAAGGCAATCCATCAAGGAAACACTTGAAACCACCATGCGCTTGCAGCTCGTGGCCTTCGCAATGGTGGCGCTGGGACTCATGAGCACGGCGACATTTCTCTTTTCGAAGGTTTTACGACCTTTGCGGCGCTTGGGCGAAAGCACTCGCAGAATTGCGCTTGGCCATTTTGAGCCCATAGAAAATTTACCACCTGAAAAGGAAATTCGAGAAATATTCGATTCATTCAACAGGATGGCCATGCAGCTCAAGGTCCGTGAGGAACAACTGGTCGAATCGAAGAAACTCGCTTCATTAGGGACCATGCTGGCCGGCGTGGCCCACGAGGTAAACAATCCGCTGTCCAACATCTCCTCGTCCTGTGAAATTCTCATTGAGGAACTCGACGATGCGGACAAAGATTGGCAAAAGAACCTGCTTCGTAAGGTGCTGGAGCAGGTGGACAAAGCCCGCGAAATTGTTCGCAACCTGCTCGAGTTCTCACGGAATAGGGAATTCGCCAAAGAGTGTTTCAACGTGAAACACGCCCTTGAGAAGACCTTGAGCTTGCTCCACGGCCAAATACCAGCCTCAGTTCAGGTAACCACAGAAATAGACGAGAGCCTGACGGTGTGCGCAGACAAGCAGCGTATGCAGCAGGCCTTTATGAACCTTATTTCCAATGCGGTGCAGGCGATCGACGGAGAGGGTTTTGTGAAAATCACGGCCAAAGAGACTGCCAACGGCGGAGTGCAAGTCCGCATCAGAGACTCAGGCAAGGGAATCTCCGAACAAGACAGAAAGCGCATCTTCGATCCGTTTTTCACGACAAAGGACGTGGGTCACGGCACGGGACTGGGCCTCTTCATCACTCACGACATTATCGTTCGGCACGGCGGTACCGTGCGGGTGGACAGCGAAGAGGGTCAGGGCGCGGTATTTACGGTGCAAATTCCTGAGGACGTGGAGTCGCCCTCATGATAGATTCCCCGCGAATCCTGATCGTCGATGACGAAGAATTGGCGCTCTCGAATCTGGAACACATTCTCAAAAAGCAAGCAGGCGAAATCGTTACGGCTGATACCGGCGTCAAGGCCATGGAGCTGGTGCGCAACGAGACCTTCGATGTCGTGCTCACGGACCTTAAGATGGAAAAGGTGGATGGAATGGCGATCCTACTGGAAGTCAAGCGCCTGCATCCCGCCACCGAAGTCATCATGATAACCGGGCATGCCACAGTGGACACCGCAATAGAGGCCATGAAGAACGGCGCCTACCATTACGTTGCCAAGCCCTATCGTATTGATGAGGTCCGCAAGGTTGTCCGTGAAGCCGTGGAAAAGGTAACCCTTAAGCATGAGAATGTGCAGCTCAAGGAGGATCTTCAGCGCCTCAAGGAGTCAGGGTCCACAAAGATTGTGACCAAAGACGCCGCTATGACTAAGATTCTCAAGACTGCGGCACAGGTGGCTCAGACAGACTGTAATGTGCTGATCCAAGGGGAATCAGGGACGGGCAAGGAACTCCTCGCCGGGTTTATCCACGAAAAAAGCAAGCGCGTCGCCGGCCCATTCATGGCCGTAAACTGCGGCGTTTTCAGCGAAGAACTGCTCAGCAACGAGCTTTTTGGCCATGAAAAGGGATCATACACCGGCGCGCACGCTACTAAGCCCGGAATTATCGAATTGGCCAAGGGGGGAACCCTGTTTCTCGACGAGATCGCCGAAATGTCGCCCAATATGCAGGTAAAACTCCTGCGGGTGATCCAGGAAAGGGTGATGATGCGTGTCGGCGGAACTAACACCCTCAATGTGGACGTGCGATTTGTGGCCGCGACAAACCGCAATCTCCAAGAAGCCATGCAGAGCAACGATTTTCGCAAGGACCTTTACTATCGTCTGAATGTAGTCTCGTTGGCGCTCCCGCCCCTATCCGAACGCAAAGGCGATATTCCGTTGCTTGCCCATTACTTTCTCGATAAACATTCAGCGAGAATGGGGCGTCGGCCCGCTCGTCTTTCAAAGGAAGCCGCCGAGATCCTCAGTAATTACGATTTCCCCGGCAACATCAGGGAATTGGAAAACATCATCGAGCGCGGCCTTGCTCTCGTATCGGACGGCGACATCGAGCCCGAACATCTACCCGACGATATTCGACAGTTCCAAATCACCACGTATCGTCGCAAGGACGGCAGGCTCCCAACCCTGGAAGAACAGGAAGTGGAATACATCAAGCGAGTGCTCGAGGAAACGAACGGCAACAGAAGCTTGGCCGCCGAAACGCTCGGGATCGACAGGGTGTCGCTCTGGCGAAAAATAAAGCGCTACAACTTGGAATAATGCGCGTCTTCAGGGCGAATGTCTTCGGTTCAGAGGTGACGCCCTCGACGCTTCGCGGTAGCGCCACAATGCAAGCCTATCAAACAATCGGATTCAGCCGACCGCATTTCATGTCTCTCCCTTGTCGCGGAAGATGAGGGCCGGCCTCGTCGTTGAGCGGACCACATTGAGCGCTTCATCGCTTATCACACGGAAGAGTTTTCCCTTCTCGTGGGCATGGGCGCCGAGCACGAGAAGATCGTACGGGATTCGGTTGACCTCTTTGAGAGTTTCATCAACATAGTCGCCGTTAACCATCCGAATATCGGGTTTGTGACCATACTGCGCCAGCGTCCGCTCTATGAGCGTTAAATCCATCTGAGGAATCTCAGGGTCTGCGGGACGATCTCGCTCATTAATACTCAGCACCGTGATCTTGGGATTCTTACGCGCGAGGAGTGGGCCGACAAATCGTATGGCGTCTTGATCGCATTGCGAGCCGCGGTAGACGATGAGCACACTATTGATCTCTCGGTAATCCCGCACCAGGAGCACCGGCCGTCGGGTATGCAACAGGACCTTTGCGTGAACGGCCCCCACAAGAAAGCCCCTCAGCGCCGAATGCCCGTGTGATCCCATGACGATCATGTCGTAATCACCTTCGCGGGCGCTGAAGAGGATTTCCTCCGCCGGGTCACCGCTCACCACCAAAGGTGTGCAAGGAACGCGACCGGCCAGACAATGGCGACAGGTGTCCTCAGTGCTCTTTTGCATGTGCTCCAGATCATCCCGTAACCACTCCTGGAGCCCGTCTTTCGAGAAAAAGGGAGCATAGAAGCTATCAGAAGCAATCTCAAGATCCTGCGGTTTGACATACACGGCATGAATTTCCGCGTCAAAATGTTCCATCAGGTGACAGGCGTACGCCAAGGCCATATGCGATTCCGGGCCTTTATCCACGGCAACCAATACTTTCATGCAACGCTCCTTAAAGCGGGCCTTTCATCGACGGCTCGCGTATTTGTCCAGTGAAGTTTCGACTATTCCGGACTTGGAAGCAACCGTTCGATGTCTAAGCTCACCATGCAACCGCTGTTTCGAAACACAACAAGGGACCCTTCTTGAAGGAAGGCTCCCTTGTGAGATCCCGTTGCGGAAGTTACGCCGCAAAATGCAGCTTATACGTGTTCGTAGCTTTCTTCGGCGAGAGGTAGAGCGAAAGCCGCTTCTTCCGCCTTAGAGGCCCGATAGCCCTTCCACATGGCGCCAAGGATGATAACTGCGCCGATGCTGAGTGCCAGACACATGATGATGAAGCTCGCCTGGGTCATATACGTAACGACGGTTGCGTTCATCGAAATGATGTCCAGTTGGACCAGATACTTAGGCACTGCGAGTGCTCTGCTGACGGCCACGATAACCATGATGGTTCCCATAACCACTTTGATCATGTGCTCTTTGACATAGGTGGTGCCGATGGCGCCTAATTGCACGCCGAGCAATGAGCCGGCCAAGATGATGAGTGTGAGCCTAATGTCCACCATTCCATGAACCGCCCACTTTATCGAGCCGCCCAGACCCATGATGAAAGCGATCACGAGTTCCGTAGCGGATGAGATCAAGCCGGATGCGCCTACGACATAGATCATGCCGGGAACGCCCACGAAGCCGCCGACTGCGATTGTCGCCGCAAGCATACCAGTGGCCAAGCCGACGGGAATGGTGAACCACAAAGAGATGGTCACGTTGGCAGTCTTGAAGTGAATCATAGGCGGCAGATTAATCTTCTGGAGCCGCAAGGCCAATTTGGAAACCTGATCGCCAAGATTGGACTTGGAACTCGTCCAGGCGTCATAGAATACGTATCCGCCGACTAAGACAAGGACCGCCACAAAGCAGAGGCTCACGTAGAGGTTGGAACCCGCTTCGCCCCATTTAGTGAGGATTATTTCCTGAATCATGATGCCGCCTTGGACACCAACGGAAGCTGAAATAGCCATGACGATACCGAGTTTTAGGTCTACTTGCCCGTACTTATAGCGTTTGTAAGCTCCCACCATGGCTTTTGGAAATTTGTGGCACATGTTTGTCGCCACAGCCACGGCCGCCGGCACTCCCAAACTCATCATGCCCGGTGTGAGCACAAAAGCGCCCCCGGATCCAATAAATCCACTAACCAGGCCGCCGATGAAACCCACTATGAAGAGAAACGATACTGAAATCCAAGTCAAGTCAATGAACTTGAGTCCTTCTAGTGTCAAGTCATGCATTATGTAATTCCTCCATGCCGCCCGAGAAGAAAGCGAATCTATCGTGTGGTGAGGCGGACGATAAGCGTCCGCTCACGGATTGACTCCCCGCCGGCGATGTAAATTATGTCTTCAGGGCGCTTGATGAAAGTCGCCGCTTGGGATATTCGTAGTGCCAAAAAACCGATGTAAACTCTATGCGTTTATGCTCAAGCGAGCGCGAGGTCTCTTCGCAGGTCTTTGTGCAGGTCGCACTTCCGGCCGCTTGGTCGCCGGTTTGATGATTGCGTCTATGCCCAGAGTTGACCATAAATTTGAGGCGAACGTGCCGTGAATGAACGAGAAGGCGAATACGGTCGCAATAGGTAAGGCAGCGTAAGCGCCGCCACGTGTAAAGACTTCAAGGATTGCATTGGCGTGTGTGAAGACAGCGGCATACATTGCCGCGGTGAGCGCTCCGAATGCGATTGTCTTAATCACCAGTTTCTTTTTGCTAATGCCGTGTTGAGCGGCCATACATTACCTCCCTATGATTTTAAGTGCTAATTGTCACTCTTATCGCTATTCATGATACGAGGCCTTGTGAAGCGCCGGCGAACTACATGCGATATGCGCGGGGCCTGCGGCTTTTTTCTTCTCGTTTGGTCTCGTAGTCTTTCTCACTGGCGTTGGTCTTTTCACCGTCCGTGAAAAAGCCGGCTGTTTCCCACTCGCCTCTTTCTGCGAAGGTTACGGCCATTGCGATTGCTTCGAATCTTTCTATCCATGTCTTCATTTTGGCCTCCGGTTTTCGTCGTGTGTTGGCTTTCATATATCAATTATCGTGCCAAACCCCGAGACCCGCTTGAAGACTTAATTTCAGCATTTCGGTATACGTAACCGCTCGATGCGAGAAGTCTATATGTTGCAATCCGTAACGTCTCTTCGGGGCTTTGGCTTTATTTATCGCGCCAGTCTCGAAAAACACCCATTATAGCGGTCTTGAGGATGCTATTACAAAATGCAACACGCTCGTAACGAGGGGCGTCTTGGATCTGTGGCGGTCAGCTGAAGAGGGAATATCAGTCACTAAAGCATGAGAGATGAGTCTGTAAGGAGGCCGCGATACGCAGACGTGATGCGTCGCCATGACCAGTGGTGTGAGCATACTTTGATACTGAAGAATGAGGAGTTCGCGATAGGTCGCGCCTGCATGGTTATCGGCTAACGAGGACGCTACAGGCGTACGCGCCCCGAAACCGATGTCCCTCTTCCCGGCTTATGACGCTTGGGCGCTCGTGTGTTTCACCTATGACGCTTCCGAGCAGCCTCGATAGCTTCGTGGCCGTTCAGGAAAGCCTCAACAACGACGGGATCAAACTGGCGGCCCTTTTGCTCCTCGATGTAGCCGCAGGCTTCCCAGTGGTTGAGTGCGGGCTTGTACCTTCGTTTTGAAACGAGTGCGTCGTATACATCAGCTATAGCTACGATTCGAGCCGCAAGGGGGATGGATTCGCCTTTGAGACCGAAGGGATAACCGCTACCGTCCCAGCGTTCATGGTGGTAGAAGGCTATGTCTCGCGCCGGATTGAGGAAGGTTTCCGTCCCGAGGAGCGACACCGCCTCGTCGAGCGCTTGACCACCCACCAGGGGATGACTCTGCATGACCGCGAATTCCTCCCCTTTGAACCGCTCCGTGGACATGAGTACGGAATCCGGGATGGCTATTTTACCTATATCGTGGAGCACTGATGAGCGCACGACATCTTCGATGAATGCGGGCGTCAGCAGGGCTCTGTACTTCCCTAAAATCGCTAGTTGCTCGCACAGGATTCTACAGTATTCTTGAATGCGCAAGAGATGGCGGCCGGTCTCTTCGTCGCGACACTCTGCGAGTTTGGCCAAGCTGAAGATGGAGACATCCTGGGTTTGCTGGAGCAGGTCAAAAGAACGGGATAGTTTCTCCTGAAGGCGAGTCTCTTCGGTCAAATCCTGGCCGATGCCCACCATTCCAAGGATTTCTCCCTCCGGCGTACGGAGTGGCGAAACAGCGAGGGACACAATGACTTCGCGGCCGTCCTTCGTCAATTGTCGCATTTTGCCGTACGCTATGTCGCGCTGTTTGGCCATGCGCTGCAATCCCTCCACAACAGCGGCGCTTGCCTCATCTGCGGGGTAGAGACGGGTTATCTTTTCGCCTATCATTTCTTCGCGAGAGTACCCGAAGATTCTTTCAGCGCCCTTGTTCCAAAAGAGCACCTGTTGCTCGGAATCAGTGGCTACTACGCTTATTAAAGAAGGAACGTTGAGGATTTTCTGAAGAAACTCCTCACTCTTAGCGATTGCATACGTTTGCTCCTGGGCCTCAGCGAGTTTTTTCCGATAGCTTAGTTCCAGACGTTTCAAATTGGCGTGTTCAAGGGCTCTCTGTATAATGATGTTCAGCAGCTCCGGATGAAGCGGCCTGAGCGCCAGATCATAAGCTCCGTCTGCGAGGGCGTGGGCAGCCGTAGGCAAGTCGGCCCTTCCCGTAAGTACAATAACGGGAGCAGACGTTTCCGGTGGTCGTTTATCGCCGACCAAGAGATCTACGTCCAGCAAAACGACTGCGCATTCGTTCTCTTGCAAATATGCGTGAGCACCCTCGAGGGAATGCAGATGAACCAACGTTAATTGCAAGGAATCGAGCAGCGCTGCATCTTCGGATCGTTCACTCAAGAGGAGCGCCGTAGGGTTGTTGTGAGAAGGCATTGTCCGGTTCTCCATCAACTCGGCTTCCGGAACTTTTCAGGGTTAGGAACGCTCCGCGCCCTGCCCTGCTCCGGTTCAATGCAAACCATTGATCGACGAGCCACTTGCCGGGACGGCGCCTGATGGGTTCGAGTGCGCCTGACGCCAGGACGAACTTCAGGGGGGAATTATATTGCGATTGCATCCAAAAAACGTTCACCAGCGGCTCAAATTCACTTTGATGTGGCGTATTCACTTTATCACAGGAGACATCGGTTTGTGAAGAAATGTTTGTCATATCAAAGTCTCTGCATTCAAAGCCTTTTTTTGTCACGGAGCTGTAGCGGCGAGTTTCACGCATCACCTCGATTGACCTCGTGTGGCAGAGTTGCCACAAGCCGGCCTAACGAATGTCGGGTACGCGTTTCGTGCAATGCGTCATTTGTAATTTTCGCCTTACGCCGGAGCCTCTATGTACGGAATGATTACCTATGAAGACTCAGCCACGGCAGACCTCCCCTTTAATACGCTTATGCTCTGTAATTCCCGTTGCATATCTCACACTATTCGGTTATGTGAAAACTCGTCACCCAGGCAGCGGACTTGACCGGGTATGCGTCATGTCACCGTTCCTAGAGCGTCGGCCGATTGTTTGGATGGGGCGGCACGGAGCGATCCGGCTCTCCCTTTCGGTCTTGGTCGGGCGCAGAGCCTTCTCAGGCGTGTGAACCAATCCGCAAACCTACACAAAGGACAAGAACTTGGACCCCCTCACGTTGTTCGGCGTAGCCGCAGCCCTCGGTATGGACGCGTTAGCCGTTGCGGCTGCGGTATCGGCGGCTTTGGCGATATTTACCAAGCGGCATACTTTTCGGCTGGTGTGGCACTTCGGGCTCTTCCAAGCCATGATGACCACCTTAGGTTGGCTGGGCGGCGCAACCTTATCCTCCATTACCTACGGCTTCAACAACTGGATCGCAGTGTGTGTACTGTGCTTGCTCGGGGCAAACATGATTCGGCAATCCTTTCGCGAAGAGGAGCGAGTCGAAGGCTTTGATCCTACCCGAGGTTGGAGTCTCGTGGGATTGTCCGTCGCCACGAGTATAGATGCCTTTGCCGCAGGGATGAGCCTGGGACTGGTAGATGCGCCCATTGTGTGGCCCTCGGCGCTCATCGGCGTAATGGCTGCCATCCTCACCTACATTGGTATCTTAATCGGGAGACGCGTAGGCTCCCATTTGGGTGAATGGGCTGAACGCATCGGCGGTCTGGCGCTCATCGCATTGGGTCTTCGAGTAGCGATCCAAACTATGGCCGGCTCATAGCCGACGGGAGCAGGTATGATTATGCAAACCACGTTTGAACAGGAGATCATGGACCTCCGGCAGGAAATTCGTCGGCACGAACACTTGTATTACAACATGGACGCGCCGGAGATCACGGATGCCGAATACGACGCCCTGTTTCGCCGACTCGAGTTCTTGGAACAGGAACATCCCGAACTGATCACACGGGACAGTCCTACCCAGCGCGTGGGCGGCGCGGGCCTCGACAAGTTCGGCCAGATACCGCACGCATACCCGATGTTGTCGTTGTCCAATGTGTTCGGGGAAAACGAGATGTCGGACTTTGACGCGCGGACACGCAAGGCCCTGGGATCGGGCGTAACACCTGAATACGTAGTGGAGCCCAAGTATGACGGCGTCGCAGTGGAGCTGGTATACGAAAAAGGAACCCTTGTGTCCGGTTCCACACGAGGAGACGGCCTCGTCGGGGAAGACATTACGGCCAATGTGCGAACGATTCGTGCTGTGCCGCTCCGACTGCTCCCGAACGGAATCTTTGCTTCGGCGAATCTCCTGGATGTGCGAGGCGAAATTTTCATGAACCGTAACGACTTCGACAGGCTCAACCGCTCACGTGAGGAGCTTGGAGAGCAGGTTTTTGCGAATCCGCGCAATGCCTCGGCGGGATCAGTCCGTCAGTTGGACTCGCAGGTGACAGCTACGCGACCTTTACGGTTCGTAGCTCATGGCGTGGGTCGAGTAGAAGGCGCAGCGCCGACAACTCACATTGAAATAGTGCAAAATCTCGCTCGTGCCGGCCTCCCTGCGAGCCTAGAGTACACAAAGCCGTGTTGCACTATCGCCGACGTGCTGGAGCATTATCGCTTCCTGCAACGCATACGCCAAGACTTACCGTACGAGATTGACGGCGCTGTCATCAAGATAAACTCTTTGACGCAACAAGCCGCTCTCGGGGTGAAAACCAGATCTCCACGCTGGGCGGTTGCCTTTAAATTTGCCCCGCTTCAGGCGACTACGGTTGTCCGACGCATCGAAGTGGGCGTGGGCCGAACAGGGGTTTTGACGCCGGTAGCGCTTATGCAACCAGTAGAAATAGGCGGTGTGACAGTAAGTCGTGCCACGTTACATAATCAGGATGAGATCGACAGGAAGGATGTCCGTGAAGGTGATACCGTCGTCATTCAACGGGCGGGAGACGTCATCCCTGAAGTGGTGCGAGTCGTTGTCGACAAAAGACCAACCGACTCGCAACCATACAATATCCCGGATGAGTGTCCCGTGTGCGGCGCCGAGGCCCTGCGCATACCAGATCAAGCGGCTAAACGGTGCATGAACATCTCGTGTCCGGCTCGCGTCGTCGAGACCATTCGCCACTTTGTTTCCAGAGGCGCCATGGACATTGAAGGACTTGGGGTAAAGCTGATCGAGCAACTCGTCACTAAGAGGCATGTCAAAGATCCGGCGGATCTCTATTACCTCGACGCGGACACTCTGAAATCGCTTGAACGTATGGCCGACAAGTCGGCGTCCAAGATCGTGGCGGCGATCAACGCTTCGAAGTCGGCCCCGGCGGATCGCTTTTTGTACGCACTGGGACTGCCCCTTGTGGGCGAACACGTGGCGCGCCTACTCATGGAGCGCTATACGGACATGGAAAAACTTTCTCGGGCAGGCTTGGCCGAACTTCAGGAGATACCCGGCATCGGACCCGAGGTTTCTCAGAGTGTGGTTCTCTTCTTCAAGGACCCTAAAAACAAGAAAATGCTGAGCAAGTTCGGACCTGCGGGGGTGGCGCCCGTATCTTTATCGCAAAGAACTTCGAGGGAGAGTCCGGCCAAGGACAAGAACTTCGTGTTTACGGGGACGTTAATAATGCCGCGAGCTGAGGCTAAGGCGCTGGTGATCCAATCAGGCGGCCGGGTGACCGGGAGTGTTACAAAGAAGACGGATTTCCTCGTAGTCGGGGAGGATCCAGGTTCGAAACTGGACTCCGCACAGTCACTTGGGGTTCGGGTATTGAACGAGCCGGAGTTTCGGCAGCTCCTGGAGGCTTGAGACCAATACTTAATCAAAGAAGTAATATTGGGGAGAACCTTCTTGAAAGAAGTTTCTCCCCAAACTGCTTTCCAAGAGTTTTCACAATTGCCGAAACCTGCTTTTCTCAAGGAGAACATGCCGCTTTCGGCGATTATCACAAATTTCTGAGAAACAGGTTGGAAAAATCTACTTTGCAACAAAAGCTCCGCCGATCTTACTTTTGTGAAAGCACATCGGTATGAGACTCATTTCGGGGCTACGGTGAGTGTCAGTGATGCGGCACGGAACCGCGCATGCCGGCTGGAGCCCATCAGACGGGCTCAGATTCCACATGTGATAAAACATACGCCCTCAGCTCCTGGAGCGCACGATCTTTATTGACAATCCACGAGTAGCCGTGCTAGGTTGCGCCCACAACTTGATGTATCGGGGCATGAAATTACCTCAGCATGATGAAACCTCAAAGTATTCCAGGAAAACTGCTTCTTGTCGTGTGCGCCCTTTCCTTGAGCGGCTGCATCGGTCTAACGCCGTCACCCTTTAGGCCCTTTCCCGGCCCAGGCAAGCACCCCCAGATAAAGGATCTTGCCGAGGCCTTTGACATTGTGTGCAGAAACTATCACCTCGGCCCGGACGATCAGCTGTCAGTGAACTTCCAGACCGAGTGGACTATTCCGGCGGGCTCATACAGGCTCGACACTTTGGATGTTATCGACATCGAGTGTATTTTGGACCCGGAGCTTGACCGTCAAGTCACCATTCGCCCCGACGGCATGATTACATTGCCCGGTGTCGGAGACATCAAGGCGGTGGGACTCTCACCCGAAGAACTGGCGCGGAAAATCGAGGAGAAGCTCCGCCGATACGTGCTCCGCAATGTGGATACGGATGCAAAGTACACGGGTTACAAGATCATCACGGTTTCGGTCAACCAGTTCTATCAGAAGGTAAAGCGTCTTGTAGACTCGTTTACAACATTGACCAACGGACAGCAGGTACAGTTGACGGTGAAGCCCGACGGCACGATTGATCTACCTATGCTGAAGGATCGCATTTTGGCCGCCGGTCACACGGTGACCGATGTGGAGCGTACAGTTAACAAGCTTTACCGTTCGGGTGAGCTCCGGCATGTAGTGACGTCTTTGGCGTTGACCTGCGCCAAATCTCGTAAAGTGTACGTTCTAGGTGCAGTCAATGTTCCCGGCGCCTACGATCTGCGACAGCCCATTACGGCGGTTCAGGCCCTTGCGCTGGCCGGTGGCCACAAAACCGATACGGCGGATCTGACCAGCGTTATTCTGGTCTCTCGTGACGGCTCCGGCAAGCCCATCGGCAGAAGACTGGATCTTAAACGCATATTCGACATGGGCGATATGTCTGCGGCGATACTCGTGAAAGCCTACGACGTGATTTATGTGCCCAAGACCTACATCAGCGACGTGCGTTTGTTCATGGATCAGTATTTCGGAACCGTAGCCGATGTGGCCACGTTCGCTCGCGTGAATCGCTAAAATCCACAATGAAGCATTGGCGCAAAGCCCTTCTGAGCGGCCTTATACTATTTTTCGCAATATTGTTTGTAGATGCGGACGCATTCGCCGTCTCGGCCGCAACTCAGCGCAAGATTGCCCGGTATTTTCAATCCGAGACCCCGTTATGTCCGGAAACGGTCCGGCAAGCACATTTCACGGCTACCGCTGAGGTAACGAAATTCAAGAAACGCCGACCCTTAGGAACGTGGACTGCCTTTGTCCACCATTTTCGGCACAAATATAGAGATTGTCCACGATTTCCCCTGAAGAACGCCCTTGAGAGGGCTCGGCGGCAGTTCTTTATCCCAAAGGAGAACAGACTGCGCCGGAGGTAAGTACACGCGGCTCCGGCTGCATGACCCCATTTCTTCTTCCGCTACACGACGCACTGGAAGGAGGCGCCGCACTCGAGAGAGCGCTTAGCGCCTGCGGGACTTCTTCCCGGTTGCGCATCGCTTCTTGAGAGCCGCTCTTACCTTTAGTTCGTCTTCCTCCGCTGCACGTAACTCCGCTTTTTCCTCGCTGGATAACTGAGAAAAGATGCTATTTTCGCGCCTCTTCAGCACGTTTATCTTACGGATAAGCAGAAGCAGAGATCTCTGCAGATCCGAGCAGTTCTTGAAGGCGTATTCATCCTCTTCATCGGTCTTGACATGCGCCATTCCTGTCGAGCTTTGTGTGCGGCCGTCACCGTAACAGGCCGCCAGCTCGGCTTCCATGTGGTTGATTATGACGGAAAGCTGATTCACACTGCTCGTTACGGATCGGAAGCGCTGTGCGTCGCGTCTTTCGTCAAGATCACGTAGGGTCTCCATGTAAGCGGCGAGTTTCTTCTTGTGACCCTGGAGAGATTGCTCAATGGCCTTGCATGCGGAGTCCGCCCCTACCTCGGATAACCCCACGAGAGCTATTGTGAGGGCAAAGCACGCAGTCATGGCCGTGTACAGTGCTCGCCCAAGAAGCCGCCCATGAAACAACGCGGATACGGCCTCAAATCTTTTCATTGCGGTTCGTCATGCGTTAATGTCCCATTGCAATGCGCCTTCCGATCAAAGCTGAGGACCACTGTCTGTATGCTCCGCCTACCTTGTGGTGGCCGACGGCTCAGTTGCAAATGGAGGCAGCATTGTCTCTCTCCGATGCGGGGTTTGTGAGTTCGACCGGTGGTCGCCCTTACGTGAAGGGTGGGTCGTGTTCGATTGAACTCATAAGCACCTGAAACATACGCGGTAAAATACCACAAAATCGGCGTTGTACTCCTCTTTTTGGAGAACTTACCGGGAGCGGTATTCCACCTGGGAACAGGAGCGCATGTCCCTTCTCCTACGCACGCGCGAAAAAGTCTTGCCTTATCCAGCCATTCACTTCAATATGACACTCTGATCCATCTCCTTAGGGCGCTGAAGAGAATGTTTTCGCTACACGAGACGTCGGGGTGGACGCATGCAAACTTACGTTGAAATATTCAAATCAATTTGGTATAATAGCCACGGATACTAAGGTATTACTTTAAAAAGTTACAACTCTTTATGCTGAATAACTTCATCAAATATATGGCTCTCATGCTGGTCGTGGCGCTGCTTGGCGGCTGTATCGGCCTCATGCCTTCGCCTTTCAGGCCTTCCCCCGGTCCGAGGAAAACCCCTCAAATAGCCGATCTGCAGGACGCCTTTGATGTCGTATGCCGCAATTACAAGTTGGGTCCGGCCGATCAGTTGTCGGTACTGTTTCAAACGGAGTGGTCTATTGCCCCCGGTTCATACAAGCTGGATAACCTCGATCAAATCAAGGTAAAGTTCATCCTGGACCCGCAATTAAATGAGGATCTGACTATTCGCCCCGACGGAATGATTACCTTACAAGCCATCGGCGAGATAAAGGCTGCGGGGTACACCCCACAGGAACTCGCTCGACGCATAGAACAGAAGTTCATTGACGCAAATATTTTCAACCGGGACGACTCCAAGGGGGATCTCAAGAACTACCGGCTCGTCACCGTTCACGTGCTGGCATTCTACGAGAAAGCCAAGCGGCTTATCGCATCCCTGACGACACTCACCGGCGGAAGTCAATCGGGGCTTACGGTTAAACCTGACGGCACCATTGATTTGCCGCTGGTCCAGGACAGGATACTTGCCGCCGGCCACACCGTCCGTGAAGTGGAAAGCACCGTCAACAGGGTCTATCGAAACGGCATCCTGGAACACGTGGTGGCTTCTTTGTCCCTGGCGAAGGCGCAATCGCGTAAGGTGTACATCCTGGGTCAGGTCAGCTCACCGGGAGCCTACGACATAAATCAGCCGATTACCGCTGTACATGCTCTAGCCCTAGCCGGCGGTCACCTCCAACAAACTGCCGATTTAACGAGCGTCATCCTTATATCTAAGGATGCGAACGGCAAACCCATGGGACGCCGACTCGACTTGAAGAAGATTTTCGATGTGGGCGACATGAGCGCCGCGATTCTTGTGAAGCCGTATGACGTCATGTACGTGCCTCAAACGTACATCTCGGACATCAATACGTTCGTCAGCCAGTATCTCAATACTATAACGCAGTTCAAAGGCTTCTTTGAGTCGTTCCTCAATCCGATAAATACAGTAACCACCGTTGGAGGCGGGTCCGTTACCCCGGTGCCGAATCCAACTCCGTAGCACGTATGCAAGGCATCGCCGATGAGGGTCCGGCGCTCTTCTTTGCGATGTTATAGTTCTGGTCTTTAAAAGTAGCGGTCATAGGAACCCGGCGATAGTGTCTCTGAGAGAAGCTGGATTGCCTTGAAATCGGTTGAACCTCCGAAAGAGTTCTCCAGCCAGTTTTTTTGCGGTTTTGAAATAC
>JBBRBO010000007.1:0-75567 GCA_038205805.1 Desulfomonilales bacterium | reverse complement strand
GGCCGTTGTGCACGAGGACTACGGGATCGGCATCTTTCGCGGGCTCGAGCAACGTGAGTTCCAGGGTATAGCCGGTGAGGTCATGGTCATCGAGTACATCGGGGAGGACCGCCTCTACCTGCCTGTCGAACGCCTCCAGGTGGTGCAAAAGTATATTTCCGGCGCCGAAGAACCGCCGCGCATCGACAAACTGGGCGGCCGAGGCTGGGAGAAGGTCAAGGCTCGTATCAAGAAATCCATTCGGGATATGGCCAAGGAACTGCTGGAAGTCTATGCCCAGCGACGGCTCGCGCACCGCCCTCCCTATTCCACCATAGACGAGAATTACACCGCCTTTGAAGCCACCTTTGACTACGAAGAGACGCCGGACCAGGCAAAGGCCATTCAGGAAGTCATGGAGGCCATGGACAATGAAATGCCCTTGGATCGCCTGGTGTGCGGCGACGCAGGGTACGGCAAGACCGAAGTCGCCATACGCGCGGCCTTCAGAGCGGTCATGGATGCCAAACAAGTGGCGGTGCTCGTGCCCACCACGATTCTCGCTCAACAGCACTACGACACCTTTGCCCGGCGCTTTGAAAATTATCCCATCAAGGTGGCCATGCTTTCGCGCTTTCGGTCCGCAGCAGAACAGAAGGTGGTGAAGCACGAGCTTGCTCAGGGCAAGGTGGACATCGTCATCGGCACGCACAAGCTGCTCTCAAAAGACATTCAGTTCAAGGATCTCGGCCTTTTGGTCATTGACGAAGAACAGAGATTCGGCGTGGCCCACAAGGAACGCATAAGAAAGTACAAGGCCAACGTGGACGTACTGACCCTCACCGCCACCCCGATTCCACGGACGCTGAATATGTCTCTCACGGGGATTCGTGACCTGTCGGTGATCGAGACGCCCCCCACGAATCGGCAATCTATCCGCACCCATGTGCACAGAAGAAACGACGACATTGTCAAAGAGGCCCTTACCCGTGAAATAAACCGCGGGGGCCAGGTCTTCTACCTGAGCAACAGGGTTCGCGGCATCGAACGAAAAGCGGATTACCTGCGGAAGCTTGTGCCCGAGATCAAACTCGGGATCGCCCACGGCCAAATGCCCGAGAAAGAGCTTGAAAAGGTCATGCTGGATTTTGTTACAGGAAGGATCAATACACTTCTGTGTACGAGCATCATCGAGTCCGGCCTCGACATTCCCAGAGCCAATACCATCGTAGTGGAGCGCGCCGACACCTTTGGGCTCGCGGACCTCTACCAGATACGCGGGCGTGTGGGGAGATCCAATATGCGGGCGTACGCGTACCTTCTGACTCCCTCTGAGACGGCAATGACGCCGGACGCTGTGAAACGTCTGGCGGTTATCCAGGAGCACTCCAGTCTTGGGCAGGGCTTCAGGATAGCCCTCCGGGACATGGAGATTCGAGGCGCCGGAAACATCTTGGGCGCGTCGCAGTCCGGGCATGTGGCGCAGGTTGGCTACGAAATGTATCTTGAATTACTTGAAGAAGCCGTCCAAGAGATGAAGGGCGAACCTCGCCGAGCGCGCATCAATCCCGAGTTAATGCTGAAGATGGAAGCCTATATCCCGGATCAATACACTCCGGACGCTCAGCAGCGCATGAATCTCTACAAGCGGCTCTCAAAGGCCGAAAGCGAGGCTGAGATCGACGGTATCGAAGACGAGATCTACGATCTGTATGGGAAAGCGCCGTCGCAGGTAATCAATCTCATTCAAATAATGCGTATAAGGCTGACCATGAAAAATCTCATGATTACCAAGTTGGATTACAACGATTCTGAGCTGATTTTCTTCTTCCACGAAGATTCACCGGTGCGACCCCAATTCTTGGCCTATTGGGCTCAGAACGACAGGCGCTTGAAGTTATTCGCAGATAGAAAATTCTCTTATCGCGTGGGCAGTATAGACGCAGAGCAACGAATCGCGCAATCCGTGGGAATTCTCGCGAAACTCAGTAAAGACGTGTCTTTAGCGGAAACACCCGAGGCGCCTGAGACTCCGGTCATTCGACTCAAGAAGGCCGGCTACTTGAAAAATTAGGCGCTTTCTGCAACGTTTAAGGGTAATAGTTCACCCGGCGCAGAGCCGTCGAAGATCAGCGCGCTATTACCGATTGTTTCCGTAACCGGAGACTTCCCCTACGCAAAGCGGCGGCCCCTGCCCTACCGCACGCCACGCTACAAGGTTTTCAATCACAACTCGGTCCCGGACCGTAGCGCCGGCTGGAGCAAACATCAGGACTCATGAAAAGAACTTTCGCACTATTATCCGGTCTACTCTGCCTGTGCATGCTGTTTCATTCGAGCGGCCACGGCGAAGAAATATTTTCCGATAGGATAGTGGCCGTCGTAAACGGTGACATCATCTTGGAATCAGACATCACCAAGCAAAAACAGCCTCTCATGCGCAATCTCATGAACGTGCCCTTGGGGGTCATTCCTCCGGGGAAGTGGCCCACGGAAAAGGAAATCCTCGACGAGCTGGTGGTGATCCACCTATTGGAACAGGAGGCGGCGCGAAAGGGCATCAAGATCGACGACAAGGGCGTTGACGCGTCCATCGAATCCATCAAAAAGCGCAACAATCTCGCGCCGGATCAATTCATCATGTTTCTAGCGCAGAACGGGCTCACCGTACCTGAATACAAAAAAATTATACGACGTCAGTTCTTGCTCACCAGGCTCATCAACAGCGAAGTATTACAGAAAACACCCCTCAGCGAAGATGACGCGATGCTGTATTTCAAGGAGCATCGAGACACGCTGGATGAAGACTACAAGAAGCTCGTGAAATCCATGGCGCCCCCTACCCCTCAGCAGGAAGCGAAGATGCCGGATATCCCCACTCACGAGGATCTTTACATAGGGGGCAAGTTGAGATTGAGGCAACTCACCCTGAAGATCCCCGCCAACGCCAAATCGCGGGACGTCGAGCAGGTCATGACAAAGGCTAAACAAATCTACAAAGACGCCATGACCGGAGCCGATTTTGCGAAACTAGCGAAGAAGTATTCACAGGATTCCAACGCCTCTTCGGGCGGCGATTTGGGGCTAATGGACTATAAAGACATGGTGCCGAATTTCCAGAAGCTCGTTCAACGGTTAAAGGAAGGAGATATCACTCCGCCGCTCAAAACTCCCCAAGCGGTGCTTATTTTCTACCTTGAGGACGCTAAACATCGTTCCGTCAAAAAAATTCCCATTCCCGAGAAGGTGCGAAAGAACATCGAAAAACAATGGAAACAAGCCTATGAGGAAAAGATGAAGGAGGCCGAGGCTAAGAAAAAGCACGAAGAAGAACGCGCCGAAGCCCCCAGCGAGGCTGAACCGCTGGAAAAGCTCAAGTCCTCCACTGTGAAACTCACCCCGGAAGAAGAGAAAGAATATCTGAAATCCCGCAAGAGAATCATCGAGATGCTGAGACACGAAAAATTGCAAGCTCGCATGAAGGACTGGATTGAAGGACTCAAGCGCAACGCCAACATCGAGATGAAGATATAGGTTCGGCGCCGTATCCCAATCGTGCTCTCCTATGAATCCGGGGGAGGGCCATCTCCCAGGGAGCGCGCTCCCTGTGACTGCGTCCGGCGCAGTTGAAACACTCCCCTATGCTCGGTTCTTTTCATCGCGACGTTTTATCTCATTGAATTGCTCACGGATTTGTGCACAATCAAACATCACCGACACTGCGTCTCTCCGATGGGAATATGAGGCAAATAGGTCAAGGGTTGGTGGATTTCCTTGTCCTGGGGTCGAGCTTAGACTCTTAGTCTTCACAGGTCCGCGCTTCCGAGAAGATGCGTGTATTCGCCATGTTAAACAGGACTCGCACGTAAGTATGCTGCTGGACTTCATCGCTTCTAAAATCTCGAAGGATCTCGCCATTGATCTCGGCACGGCCAACACTCTGGTCTACGCCGGAGGCCAAGGCATTATCCTTAACGAGCCTTCGGTAGTCGCCATTAGAAAACGAGACAAACGCAGCTCGGAAATCTGGATCGGCGAAGACGCTAAGAAAATGATCGGCCGCGTCCCCGCTTCGATTGAGGTATTCAAACCACTTCGAGAAGGCGTCATCGCAAACTTTGAAATGGCGAGCCTCATGCTGAAGTTCTTCATACGTAAGGTGCACAAGCGCAATTCCTTCGTACGCCCAAGGGTGATTATCTCCGTGCCTTCAGGTGTAACGCCGGTGGAACGCCGTGCAGTGCGGGATTCCACGCTGAGCGCCGGCGCGAACGAAGTCTATCTGGTGGAAGAGGCAATGGCGGCGGCTCTAGGGGCAGGCCTCCCCATCACCGAGCCCATCAGCAGCATGATCGTGGACATCGGCGGCGGCACCACTGAAGTGGCGATTATTTCACTCAAGGGCGTGGTCTACAGCAATTCGAGCAAGATCGCAGGGGACCGTCTCGACACGGACATACTCAATGCCATACGCAAGAGCTACGGCATACTCATAGGACAATCCACAGCGGAGCAGATAAAGATCCTGGTGGGCCGAGCGTATCCCGACGACGAAGACGAGGAGGTCGATGTAAAGGGCCGTGACCTCATGGACGGAATCCCTAAGACCATCACGGTGAATTCAAATCACATTACCCACGCGATCATGGATTCGGTGAATTCCATTGTGGAAAGCGTTAAGCTCGCTATGGAACAATGCCCGCCCGAGCTGGCCGCGGACATTATCGACACGGGGATAGTGCTTACCGGCGGCGGCGCGTTGCTCAAGAACCTGGACAAGCGAGTGAGACGAGAAATCGGGGTACCCGTGGTGATCCCCGATGATCCGTTGACCACAGTGGCGCGTGGGGCCGGCAAGATGCTCGAGGACATTGAGCTCCTGCGGGAGATAGCAAATCAGTAGAACGCCGGCATGGTGTGACGCGCGCATTATTAGAGGAGGGATTGCGCCGTTCAGGAGCCTAGCGTCTCCAGGAAGCCTTTCAGCGCTTCGTTGAACTCTGTGGGTTTCTCCAGCATGACCAGGTGGCCCGCCTCGGGAATGACGGTCAGGCTTGAACCCTGAATTCGTTCTTGAAGGAATTTTGAGTATTTGACCGGCGTAAGCCTATCTTCCTTACCCACTACGATGAAGGTGGGAAGGTCAATAGCCTCTACTCGATCACGAATATCGAATGCGTTGCATGCGGTCAGGTCGCCATGCACCATTTCCGGCCACGCATGAGCAAACTTTGCGTTCACTACTACGTGAAGGCGCGCGTCGGTCCTTTTGGAGAGACAAAACTCCGCTAGATTCAGGAGAGCCGCTTCAGGATTGGTTTTCAGTCCGTCCAGAAAATCGGGATGCACCTTCAGGCTTGCGCCGGCGCCGACCAAACCGATTCCCTTGAGCCAGGGTTTCCGCTCATTGAGGGCAATCCACTGCACAACCGCCGATCCAAGGGAGCATCCCACTAACACGACTCGCCGGAGATTCAGGGTTTCTATGAACCGCTCAACCCATCGGCCGTACGCGGCTACGGAACTTTCACCCGGTCCTTGTGAGGACCCGTGACCAGGCAACTCCATTGCAAGCAAAGGCCACTTCGTCAAACGTGCGTCGTCTAACTGGCCGCGCCAATCCTCACGATCTCCACCGGACCCGTGGATGAAAACCACGCACAAAGCCTGCGGATCTACCTGCGCTTGGCCGAGACCATACGCGATGGATAAATTGTCTACTCTTACAGCGGGCATAGAATATCCATATAAGAAATAATGTTAGGGCGGACCTTTGTGTGGTCGGAGTTTGGTCTCGGTCCCTCACAGGCGCTAACATAGTGTAAGATCGCCAAGATGACTCTCAGGGTTACTGCCCTGCGTCCCCAACCGCTGTTGCCCTTCCCCAAGCTTAAAGAGAGGGAAGCCGAAAGCCACTCTCCATGCTCGAAAAACACACCGACGGCGAGGATTCTTATCCCCTGATCCTGCTTTGTGAACGAACCGGGCAGAAACGTGCACTACAAGTTCATACCTCTGGGCACGAGGACGACGCCGCCAGGTGATAAGCTGAACTTGGCTCGATCGGCCTCCAGGTCATACCCTATGGTAAAGTTGTCGGGCACAACCACATCCTGATCCAGAATAGCCTTGCGGATCTTGGCGTTCCTGCCCACGGTGACGCCGTCCAGGAGCACCGCCTCTTCCACTAACGAACCGGCGCCTACTTTGACGTTAGGTGAAAGCACCGAGCGAACCACCGTTCCGTTCGAGATGACGCAACCTCCGGAGATAAGGGAATTCTGCACCAGTCCACCCTGGTTCTCCCTGTTTTCGTCCAAGAAGGTCACGGTTCGAGCGGGAGGAACTTGCTCCTGATAGGTTCTGATGGGCCAACAGGAGTCGTAGAGGTTACATTGGGGGGCGGCTGAACACAGGTCCATGTTCGCGTCCCAGTAGGCGTCCACGGTTCCGATGTCGCGCCAGTAGCGTCCCTCGGAGTTGTTCGCCTCCTGGAAACTATGCACGTATACCCTATTCTTGCTCTTGATGAGCGCCGGCACTACGTTTTTCCCGAAGTCATGAGATGAATCGGCGCTTTTGGCGTCATTTATCACGTGCTTCACGAGCGTGTCCGTGTTAAATATGTAAACACCCATAGACGCAAAGGCCTTATCGGGCTTACCTGGAACGGATTTAGGGTTAGCGGGTTTTTCCTCCCAATCCACAATACGATATTCGTCGTCGCTACCGATCACGCCGAAAGCCGTGGCCTCCTGCCGTGGGACCTCCACGCCAGCGACGGTCAGCTCGGCGCCCTTCTCGATGTGATAGCGCAACATGTCATTATAATTCATTTTGTAGACATGGTCGCCGGATAAGATCAGCACCCGTTCGGGACGCTCCCTCTGGAGGAGATAGATATTTTGATAGATACTGTCCGCAGTCCCGCGGTACCAGCGATCCACATTGCGTTGTTGCGGCGGCACACATTCGATGAATTCATCCAGCTCGTGGTTGAACACGCTCCAGCCCACTCGTATGTGACGATCCAGCGAGAGAGACCGATACTGCGTCAGGACGTATATTCTCCGTATATCCGAGTTCAAACAGTTGGAGAGGGTAAAATCAATAATCCTGTAGATTCCTGCGAACCGAACGGAAGGTTTGGCTCGAGCCTTGGTCAAAGGGTACAGGCGCTCGCCTTTGCCGCCCGCCATGAGAATACATAAGGTGTTCCGCATCGCTTGTTGCATATTCATTCTTCGAGTAACCTCTTTATCTCTTTCAAGAGCGGCGCGGTGTCCGACGACTTTACCACGTAGGCTTCGGCGCCCCAGGTGGTAAAATCCTCTTTGTAGTGGCTGTACGCCGTATTGAGTATGACGGGGATAGCGGTGTCGCGGCCGATGAGCTTTTCCAACGTTTCTATGCCGTCCATTCCCGGCATTTGAATATCCAATACAACCAGGTCCGGCGCGTTCTTGGACACGCTCTCCAGCGCTTCCTTACCAGAGTGGGCTACCTCGACCGCGTATCCCTCATCCTCAAGTTCGCTTCTGTACAGCTCGCAAATGTGCTTCTCATCGTCTACGACCAGAATGCGTTTCATTATGGTAATTCGCTCCATGTAAGTAATGTATGCAAGCCGACGGCGCTCTCGTGGGGCGCCCCTGGACACACCAGATTTCTCACTCCATAAGCTCCATTCAAGGATACCAACCCGCGCCCCAAAGAGCAACTTTTTCGATGCAGACCGCTATGGAGTCACGGCGCTTTCCAGTGGGATCAACAGCCCTGAACATCAGAGGCTATCATACTGCGGGAGTCGCCTAAAGGTTTACGACACGATGAGCTGATTCGCCGCGAATGCACAAACACAGCGAGGGACTCTCCGGAATTCATATCGCCGAACGTTTTCGTGGAGTACAAGCCGGCGATTTGATTGAGTTCTTATCCTTATTGCTCGAAGGATTCTCCAGGGCATGGAGCAGATCCGCTCTTAGCTGCACCGACAGGTCTTTGGCGGCTTCGTTCAACGCACGGAGAATGCTCTCCGGCGAGGGATCGGAGGCGGGGGACTCAATGGTATAGACTTTCTTGAAGATCGTCTTGTCCATACCGGACGGCGCTTCGAAGTCCGTCAGGATTGCCTCGAAGTCGATTACGGCCTTGGCCTTGGCGTCCCGGATTTCTCCTTGAAGCGTGCGGATGGCGCCTTCGAAGGCGTAGCGGTACCGTACACTGCTCAACTGGTCTACTACCCGACCGAAGATACCGGAACTCTTCAGATCTCGGATGAGCAATTGCGTGAGCATATCCGCGGGGTTTTCTTCCCATTTGAACATGCCGACGCTCTCTGCGCCGCCGCTGTTTTTCACCACCACCAGCGAGTCAAGAGGAACGGACCTGGCCAGGAGGAACTGATACACCATCAACGTCTCAGGCACGGAAACGTCGGCTTCCTTCTGAGGCGCAGGATAAGTTATGGCAAAGGGAGCCAAGACTTGGCGCGTCTTCGCCGCACACCCCACCAACACGTAGCCCAAAACCACTATGCAGACAAACGCCATGTATGACGAAATCAACTTCATGTACACTTTTGTCCGATGCTTCCGGGTAATGGTTCACCGGCGTCTCTGGTAGGGACCGGCGTCCCGAGCCTGTCTCAGAACTCTATTTGAACGTGAAAACGTGCTACAACTCATGCTGTTTCGTAAGAATTTCGCAAACGACTTCCCTCGTTTCAAAACCTTGCGCCGGTTCTCAAAGCGCACAAACGGCACGATTGTGTCGCGTTTTTGAAGTTTTGAGACAAGTTCTCCCTACCGGGCTATTTACGGAAGCTCGCATAGCGAAAAGGCAACGACCTCAATATGTCTTCCCCGCATTCCGGCCACTTATATCCTTATTTCACGCGGCCCGCTCAAGCCGCTGAACCGCTAAGCCGACGCTTCTTCGACTGAGCCCGGACCCGAACTATCTTCGCGTTTTTTCATCAGGCCCAAAAATGAGCGATGATGGCTTTTGTTTAATCATTCTGGTAATGTCCACAATGTTATCCGCGCTTCTGTCAAGTTTCTGCGACAATCGTGTCAAGTTGTTATCCGTACGTCGTATCATCCTGTCCGCGCTCCGGGCCGTTTCGGTGCTCTCCTGAAAGAATTCCGTCGCCTTATCCAAAGTGCGATTCAGATTTTTCGCAACCTGCGCCCGCGTTATCTCTTCATTAATTTTGCGCGATGTGTCACGAAGCTCCTTCAAGGTCTCACCGGCCTGGGCGCTCAGATGAGCGGTCTTCAGATCCTTCAGGACCGTGTCCAATCTCGCGGAAGCGGTCACGACGTTATGGGAAATCTGCTCCACATCGAGGGTCTTGAGCTTCTGGAAGACGCTTTCCAGGGCCGCTCCGATCTCCCGGATATCGGAAGGATATGTCTGAATTACCTTGTACTTCGGCACAAAGTCCAGGGGCGTTCTCTCTTTCATCGGATCGGTGTTGAAGGTGTCCATTTCCAGATACTTCATGCCCGTTAAACCGAGCATGTTCATCTTAACACCCAAGTCGTCGGTGGCCTTGAAGTTTTTGTCCAGGCTCATGAGCACTTCCACCAGCCGACCGTCGGGCGCCATCTGGATGCGCTTAACGCGACCGACGCTCACGCCGCGGAACTTCACGGGGCTGTCGCCCTCGATTCCCTGCACGCTCTCGTTGAAATATGCCACTACGGTTTGGCTGCTCTCGAAGATACGGGATGCGCCCAGCCAAATAAGCCCGCCGGTCACAATGAGCGCAGTCGCCACCACAAAGAGCCCTATCTTAAACTTGTATTCTTGACCTGCCATAGATCCCTACGTCGGCCTTGGATTGCGCGTCGGCTCACGACACGGTAACGGCGGCCGGGACCGTGTGAAGGCTCACCGTGTCCTCATCCCATTATAGCACGTTAGGCATGTGTTATCCCGTCCTAACGATTCGGCCGGCGTGAGACGGCTGCGCGGCCGGTGACGCCTCGTCCTACTGTTTCGCTTTTGATTGACTGAGGTTAGTAAATACCCTCACCTTCACGAGTTCTTGTCACTATCTACTCGATGGCGAATGGTTATGAACCGGGGCTATCACGGGTTGCGCTTTGCTATGGTGGAACCGCGTGTGAAAAACTCTCGTATGCGCTCGTCGGACGATTCCGCCAATTCCCAAGGTGGGCCGTCGCCTATAATCTTGCGTTCCGACTTGTCGATCATCAAGGCTCGATGGGCTACCGCAAAGATGGTGGCCAGCTCGTGCGTAATCAGCACAATGGTCGACCCCAGGTGCGTGTTGATCCGTCTTATGGTCTCGTCGAGTTCGGCGCTGGAGACGGGATCCAGGCCGGCGGAGGGTTCGTCTAAAAAAAGAATTGGCGGATCCAGCGCCATAGCGCGTGCCAAAGCCGCACGCTTCTGCATACCACCACTGAGATCCGAAGGCATATACCGCTCATACCCGGACAGGCCCACTTCGGCGAGCTTGAGCACAATGAGCGCTTCAATGGCCGCCGTGCTCAAGGACGTGTACTGCCGCAGGGGAAACGCCACATTTTCGGCCACCGTCATGGAACTGAACAACGCGCCGGATTGAAACAATACCCCAATGTTGCTCATGAGTTCCGCATCAAGGCTTTCCTCACGGGCTCGCACTTTGTGGCCGGCCAAAATGACCTCACCCTGGGAGGGCTCAAGCAATCCCACCAAAGACTTGAACAGGGTTGTTTTGCCGCAACCGGACCGCCCCAGCACCGCCACAATCTGCCCCTGAGGGATCTCGAAGGACACGTCTTCCAGCAGCGGCACGTCGCCGTAGCCCACAGTGAGATTGTTCACTTGGATGATGGGGCATCCGTCTTCAGGACGGCAGCTGTCGGTGTAAAGAGCGGTCATCTCAAAACCGGTAGTAGTGATACACTACGGCGAAGAGCGCATCCGTAATGGTAAGCACGAAGATACATGTGACCACCGCCGACGTGGTTGCGGAACCGACGCTCTCTGCGCCCCCGCGTACCTGAAAGCCCCTGTGACACCCGATAACGGCTATCTCCAAACCGAAAACGAAGCTCTTGATGAGCCCTTTAATCACATCGGTGACCTCAAGCACTCGATGAACCTGATTGAAGAATACCGTGGGCGTCAAGTCCAGGGAGATCATGGCCACAAGACAACCGCCGATTATCCCGAGGCAATTGGCAAAGAGAGTAAGACACGGCGTCGAGAACCCCACGGCGATGATGCGCGGCAGCACAAGATACCGCACGGGGTCGATCCCCATGACGCGCAGGGCGTCGATCTCTTGTTTGACGTGCATGGCGCCGATTTGTGAGGCAAATGCAGCGCCCGAGCGCCCGGATACGATGATGGCCGTCATAAGCGGCCCCATTTCCAAGGTGACCGAAAGACTCACGAGATCCGCTACGAAGATGTTCGCGCCGAACTTGCGCAACTGAATGGCCGCTTGGAAGGCGAGGACAGCTCCCATGAGGAAACCCAACGCACATACTAGAGGGGCCGCATCCACGCCGTTGCGTTCGATGAGCTTAGGGATGCTCTCCCATCGGGCAGTCGAGGGTTGCTTGATTACTCCGATAAAACCCAAAATGATGGCGCCGATGAAAACGATGATGTCACTGGCCATTTTCCGCAAAGTCTGAACCGCATCCCCTATCTGCACCAGGAGATTTGGGTCCGGACGCGGATGGAGAATGCCCGAATCGAGAATCTCCAGGTCAACGGCATCCAGGAGTTCGATCAGCTCCGGATGGGCGCCCAACAACGTGAGGTTGTTGTCCTCAGCGGCGCACAAAGCTTTTATACGCAGCAACGCCGCCGGCCCCGAACCATCAAGCAGGTTCAGATCGGAAACGTCCAGGCGCACGTTCTTGAGCGGCTCCTTCGCCAGCTCGGTTTTGATCTCCGTAAGAAACTCATCGACATTCGCCGACGATACCGCTCCTTCGAGCTTTACATGTATCTCGTCAAACGTTCCTCCTTGAGGCGTGAGGGAAAACGTCAATGGAGCTTCAGGTTCCAAAAGATGGTTCAGATCATTCAAAGGCGTCACCAGAGGCGGACGGGGTGAAATCAAGGATGACCAAACAAATAAGCTATCCCAATCTCACTCGTTGAAAGGGAAACGGCGTTTGCTCCTGAGCGCGCTCAGATCGGCGTCGTAGTCCTTCTCATCGGCCCGTTATGAGCGAAATATCTCTCACGTGCAGACCAACCAAAGCGTGTCTTGTGTATACACTTTGTTCACCGAGCGCAAGGTCAACCTATTCGTCGGATGCGAAAAAGCCTTCTATTGCGTCGAGATCCCTGGTGAGCGGACAATCAAAGAGGCTTTGTCGGAAGACCTTCCCGTATGCCTTGGTCACGATCCGCACATCGAGTATGCAGAGCACGCCCTTGTCCGAGCGTGTCCGTATGAGACGGCCGAATCCTTGCTTCAAGGCGATGACGGCCATGGGGGTCTGGAAGCTGAAAAACGACTCCTGTCCCTGCTTTTTGAGGCGATCAACACGAGCCGCGATGATGGGATCGTTCGGCGGAGCAAAGGGCAGCTTGTCCACGATCACGCAGGACAGCGCTTCTCCTTGGACGTCGATGCCTTCCCAGAAGGATGCCGTAGCGAGCAAGACGGCTCCGGGGCGAGTTTGAAACTCCTCCAGAAGCCTAGTCTTCGGCTTTTGGCCCTGCATCAACAAGGGAAAGGGCAACTGACCTAAAAGCGCCTCGTATACGGCCTGCATGTTTTTGTATGACGTAAAGAGAACAAATGCGCGGCCTTCCGTCCGCTGAAGTATCTCCGAAATCTGCGGGGCAAGTGAGTCGGCGAATGTGGGTTGACTCGGCTCGGGCATGGATGCGGGTACATAGAGAAGCGTTTGCCTAGAATAGTCGAAAGGGGAATCCAGTATCACCTCCGTGACGGGAGCGGGAACGGCCACCCGTGACTTGAAATAGGAAAAGTTCGCCGAAGACGACAGCGTGGCCGATGTGAAGACTATTGACCCCACATTAGGGTAGAGTGTCCGGTTGAGGGCTTCTCCTGTGTCGATGAGATCCGCGTGGAGGCCGAGACGCTTTTCTCTGCGTTCGCCCCACACGGCGTAGTCGGCATCACCGTTGTCCTGCAGTATCGTGTGAACTTCCCTGGCCAATTTTGCCCCTCGGCGGGACATGTTCTTGAGTTCGTCGCTCCCTTGGGGTGAGTTTCCGATCATGGCCGCGGTAGCCTGCAATTCGCCGATGAGCGTATCTCGCGCCTCCTTCACCTGAGGGCTCAAACGCTGAATACGAGTCTTGCCCACCTTGATCTCAGGAAAGGAGTCGAACAAGCGGCGACCGGCGCCCTCGATCATCTCGAAAGACTTGGCGTATTTTTCGGCGAAGGCCTTTTCGCCGTCCAATTCAGCGCGAGCCTCTCTCAAAAAACGGGTAATCTTGAACTGGCTGATATAGAACCCGAAATGCTGGGTGGCTGCGTCTTCCAGGGCGTGGGCTTCGTCTATGATGAGCGCTTCGTATTTGGGGATGACTTCGCCGTAGCCCGCCTCTTTCACTGCCAGGTCCGAACAGAGCAGATGGTGGTTGATTATCATGAGGTCCGCTTCAGCGGCCTTGACTCGCATTTGGAGCACGAAACACTCGTCGCGTGTGGGGCATTTCTTCCCTAAGCACGTCTCGGACGTAGAACAAATTTCCGGCCAGATGGGGTTGTCGTCTGAGATGTCCAGTTCCGACCGGTCGCCTTCCCCGTGGTCGCAGGTCTCGGGATACCACTTCTGTATCAACGCCGCGGACCCATCCGGATCAAGGCCCTTAATGTACGGCTGTCGGAGGAACTTCATGTAGCGCGTATGGCACACATAATTGCCCCTACCCTTGACGAGAGCGATCTTCAGCTCGGGGAATACCTTTTCTCGAATGAATGGCGTGTCTTTGAAGAATAATTGCTCCTGGAGATTCTTGGTTGCAGTGGAGATTGCCGTGCGTTGTCGAGAAATGGCGGCGGCGGTGAGATACGCCAGGGTCTTTCCCGTGCCCGTGGGCGCCTCGACGATGAGGCGTTTGCGGCCGCTCAGAGCCTTACTCACTTCTCGGGCCATTGTGATCTGTTGGCCGCGATGCTCGTACCCGGAGATGGAGGCCGAAAGGATTCCGCCCTTCCCGAGTATCTTACCGATCAAGTCTTTGGTGACAGCTCGTTTCATTTTGATCCCGGCGCCTGCGGCCTCGTCCCGCAGCCGTTCATACCCATTGCCCTCAAAAAAACCTTAGCGGGGAGAACCTTCTCGTAAGAGGCTTTTCCCCCGACCCATTCCTTAAGCTTCTGATTTTGTATACGTTAGTTCTCCTTCTCCATAGGTGAGAGGAGGCCTGCGGAGAGCATTACAAATCGTACCAACGCGGATGATTCAGACATGCTCGAGTGTATTTCGTTCTTTCACTAGGCCGCTACACCAGGCCTATTCTCGTTTCCGGCTACAATCATAGTTCATTGTTGACCGAGCGTACTACCACGGTGAGCTTCCTGAATCCTTTCAAAAATGCGAATGTGATTTTCCGTAAGTATTCAGTTATTAGCGGCAAATCGCGGTTGCTCTGCAAAAATATCCGATAGTTATAGTATCGCTCCCGCACGTAACTGAATGATTACGATTTTCTGAAATAAAGATTTTACCAGCCCTACCTTCTATGGTATACTATTAGGTTCTGTTGTCAAGCAATAAAAGAAAAAGCCCCTCAAACCGTTTTGTGGAGCCATGCGGAGCCATTTCAGCCAAGCCCTGCACCACGACGGAATAGTTCACGTAACTGTTCACCAGAACACTTCAACCACTTGACATTATAAATAATGAGTGCCCAGTTGCCCATTACGGACGCCGAAGAAAGCTCATTCGCCGCGCCGGTCTCTGTGCCGAAGGGCCGCGGCCACAACCCCTTCCGCCCATTTGCGTTCGCCCAAGGCATGGATATGCGTGTAAGCGCCCAGCGTGTTGTGAACCTGAATACCGTCATGCCGACCGTCTATCCCAAACCCGCGTTTCACATCGAAAATGTATCGCAGGGACACTCCAGGGAGCGGCGCCGCCTGGGAGTAATGAAATTCATGGCCTATGAGAGCCGTCCCCACAGGGAAAAACGGATTTTCCCGCGCGACTTCCACCTTGATGTACCCATGCCCCTGAGGTCGTCGTTCCAGCACGATATCGACAGGGAACAGACCCACCATAGGAAAGGTTTTCTCGTCAATGCGCAGATTCTTGGAAAGATACATGAGTCCGCCGCATTCCGCGTAGATGGGTAGACCGCTCTGGGCGCTCTCCAAGATGGCGGACCGCATAACGTGGTTTGCGGCCAAGGCCTCGGCGTGGCTTTCCGGAAAGCCGCCCCCAATGTAGAGCCCGTCAATTCGCCCCAAGACCTGCGCCGTAAGCGAGTTGATGAAGACCAGCTCCGCGCCGGCGCTCTCCAATGCCTCAAGATTGTCCGGGTAGTAAAACTGAAAGGCCGCGTCGCGTATCACCCCAATCCGCACCTTCGATGCGGCGCTTTGAGAGACACTCGGTTCTTGAGCCACAACGAGATCCGGCGCGCATCGAGCGATCTCCAGAGCGGCGTCCAGATCCACCGAATCCGCAATTACCCGGCCGGCCTCTCCGAGAAAGGCTTCGGCCCGTGGATGTTCGTATGCGGAAAGCAATCCCAGATGCCGTTGCGGGAATTTGTCCGCCGCCACCTTGCCCACACTGCCAAGAACGGGTAGCCCGGTTACCTCGTGAATGGCCTCTCGCACCACGCGCTCGTGCCGAGCCCCCGCGACGCGGTTGAGGATCACGCCGGCAATGTTCAGTTCAGGATCTAGTAATCGGCACCCGAGGACCAGAGCCGCTGCGGTGCGCGTCATCTTCGTGGCGTCCACCACGAGGAGCACGGGAGATTGCAACAGCTTCGCCAGTTCCGCCGTGCTGAAGCTCCCAAGGTGATCCACGCCGTCGAAGAGTCCCCGATTGCCCTCCACCAAGGCTAGATCCGAGCCTCGGGCGGCGCGGACAAAGGAATCCTTCACGGCCTCGGTCGGCGCCAAATACGCGTCCAAGTTGCGACACAAAGACCCGGCCACGAGACTCAGCCACGCCGCGTCGATGTAATCAGGCCCTTTCTTAAATACGCTCAGCGTGCACCCTCGCGCCTTATACGCCGCGGCCATACCCACACTCACAAAGGTTTTGCCGGCGCCGCCCCTGAGAGCGGCGAGTGTCATTCTAGGAATTTTCACGCTTCATCAATCCGTATCATACGAGTGCGCCCTCAAAGAAGTAATATCGGGGAGAAACCTTCTTCCAAGAAGGTTCTCCCCGAACCCCTCTCCAAGAACTTTTAAATGGCCGAAACCGGCTTTTCTCAAGGAGAAAAGGCCGATTTCGGCATATTAAACATTCTCAGATAGACGTCAAGAAAACCTAATCTTATAAGAATAACTTCAGCACTATTACTCCGTTGGAAGTGTATCAGTATCAACGGATCAGCCAAGTTCAACGCTCGTGCGACCCGGCCATAGCGGGCTCATCGCACAGGCGGCCGGCCGAACGCTCACGGCGCCTCGCTTAACGGGCAGCGGCGTACGTCGCTGCAGCGGCCGCCAAATTCTCCGCCCAGACGGTCGTTCCGCACGCATGCACGTGCATGTACGACGCCAAGGTATTCTTGTAGATCAAGCCGTCCATGCCGTTTCCCATGCCGCAGCCGCGGTTCACTCTGAAGACGCATTGGGAAGCCAACCGGGCCAAAGGCGATAGTCGCGAATAATGAAATTCATGGCCCCTCACGAGGGCTCCCTTAGGGTAAAAAGGATTCTCACCGACTACGGTCACTTCTATGTAACCCAGGCCCTGGGGCTTACGCTCGAGGATGGTTTGTACTTCAAACACACCGGCCATGGGATATTCAGCGCCGTCAATGATGATGGATTGCGTAAGGTACATCAAGCCGCCGCATTCCGCGTAAACTGGTAAGCCCGCATCCGCGGCCTCTTTGACGGATGAGCGAAAGGACTCGATCGCAGAGAGGCCGGCCGCGTGTGTCTCAGGAAAACCACCGCCAATGTAGAGGGCGTCGATTTCCGGCAGCCGTTGATCGGATAAGGCGCTGACTCGAACGATGTGCGCTCCTTGGCGTTCAAGGGCCTCAAGGTTTTCGGGATAGTAGAACTGGAAAGCCCCATCCTGAATTACGCCTATACGAACGCTTTGGCGTAGGGGCGCAACCGGAACACGCGGCGCAATGACCGATAACGGATCGGCGTCTCGAGCAATGGCCACGAGAGCTTCAAGGTCGATGTAGTCCCGCGCGACTTGGGCGAGTCGGCCAATGGAACCGCCCGCCTCGGGGTGTTCGTGTAAGGTGAGCAAACCGAGGTGACGCTGGGGCAAGTCGTGGGCCGGGAGCTTCGGCACGGCCCCTATCAACGGAATGTCCACTGTGTGGCGGATGGAATCGCGCAAGGTCTTCTCATGTCGTGCGCCGGCGACGCGGTTGAGCACAATTCCGCCTATCTTCAGGTCGGGGTCCATCGCCTTGCAGCCGAGCGCAAGAGCCGCAGCGGTCCGCGTCATCTTAGTAGCGTCAATGACGAGGATCACCGGCGCGCCCAGTGTCTTGGCAAGTTCCGCCGAACTCGATGCGCCGACGCCGTCCGAGCCGTCAAAGAGTCCACGGGATCCCTCGATGACCGCGATATCGGCGGTTAATGAGTGCCGGACGAAAGAAAGAGCAGGCGTGTCCGGACCCATGATGTAGGCGTCCAGGTTACGACATGCTCTCTGGGCCGCTTGACCGAGCCAAGCTGCGTCTATGTAATCAGGCCCTTTCTTGAACGGCGCTACGCTCAGCCCACGTTCGTGCAAGGCCGCTACAACGGCGATGCTGAGCAGGGTCTTGCCGGCGCCGCCCCTGAGCGCAGCGATTAAGAAACGAGGAGTAATAAACATGTACTTCCAACGTGATGATTCACCGGGCGTGATATAGCGCTATCCCGGTAAAGGCGGAATGGAGATTCGTGTCGCCTCCGGGCATCCCGATGTGCCGGCAAGTAGTATATCGTAGTCACGGTAACGGATCACAAAAAAGGTCTATATTACTATGCTTACGATTGTAAAGTATACAAGTCGCCTTGAAGTGAGCGCATTTTGTATGTTACCGCTCCGGCCTCAGACGCTCCTTCAATGAAGTCTTCAGGGGGAGGCGCCGCGTCGGTGGAGGCTTCCCATCAATCCGTGGTTGCATTTGGATTTATTACTGAATGAACACCATAAAACATGAACATGTAGAGGTGAAACATCTTGACCGACACATTTTGCGGCAGAGGCGATGATGGTGTGTTATTTTGTTGAAATCCATTTGCTTTCTTCTTGACTTGTCTATGTGGAACCCTTATTATCCACGAGTCTATCCTGGGTGAAGGACCGCTCAAAGTTCACGATCCCATTTTGGAAAATCAGCGAAGCACAGCAGCCCGTGGAAAGTATCGAGGGATATTCTTTCTTTAGGGCCAATTTTTATTTCGTGGAGACGGAAAAGCACACTCCGATTACTTCTCGAATAGTATGTAGAACCACCCAAGTAAAGAAGGAGGAATCTTTTAATGGGAAAACACAAAACCCCCATGCTTGATGAACTGGAAAAAGGACCGTGGCCTAGTTTTGTCTCTGATATCAAGCAGCAGGCGGAAAAAGGAAAACACGTCTTAAAGGACGCTCCGGATGACCTGTTGGGAATTATGGAATTGTCATATGTCGATAGGGTAACACACTGGAAACACGGCGGAATCGTCGGCGTATTCGGTTACGGCGGCGGCATTATCGGTCGATATTGCGATCAACCGCAGCAGTTCCCGGGTGTGGCTCACTTCCACACTGTGCGCGTGAATCAGCCCTCCAGCAAGTTTTACACAACAAAGTTCCTGCGCGAACTCATTAATCTGTGGGATCAACACGGCAGTGGTCTGACAAACATGCACGGCTCGACCGGTGACATCGTTTTTCTCGGCACCACCACCGACCACCTGGAACCGTTTTTTTATGACCTGACGCACCAACTGAACCAGGATCTGGGCGGCTCGGGCTCAAACCTGCGCACCCCCGAGTGTTGTCTGGGCATGTCCCGCTGCCAATTCGCCTGCTATGACACTCAGGAAACGTGCCATCAGTTGACGAAGGAATATCAGGACTATCTCCATCGTCCCGCCTTTCCTTATAAGTTTAAGTTCAAATTTGACGGCTGCCCGAACGGCTGCGTGGCCTCCATCGCACGCTCGGATATGTCCGTTATCGGCACCTGGAGAGACGATATTCGCATCGACCATAATGCAGTGAAGGCGTATGCGAACGGCGAAATCGCGCCGAATGCGGGCGCCCACGCCGGCCGTGACTGGGGCAAATTCGACATGCAGAAGGAAGTCGTGGATCGCTGCCCGACCAACTGTATGTCTTTTGATGGTCAAAAACTCGAAATCAACAACAAAGAATGCGTTCGCTGCATGCATTGTTTGAACGTTATGCCTCAGGCTTTGAGAATCGGCCTCGACACCGGCGCATCCATATTGTTCGGCGCAAAGGCCCCCATTCTCGAAGGCGCTCAGATGTCTACTCTGACGGTTCCCTTCATGAAGATCGAATCCCCCTTCACCGAACTGCATGCCCTGATCGAGAAAGTTTGGGATTGGTGGATGGAAGAAGGCAAGAACCGTGAACGCCTCGGTGAACTCATCCAAAGAAAGAGCATGCAAGAGTTCCTCCGCATCACCGAACTGGATCCTGATCCCAGAATGGTCGATGAACCTCGTTCCAACCCCTATATCTTCTGGAAGGAAGATGAAGTGGAAGGCGGCTGGACTCGTGACATCACCGAATATCGCAAGAAACATCAGAGGTAATGAGGAGGAACATAGAGAATGGCTTACAATCCTGCAGAACCGCTAAAGGATAGAATCACTGATATAGGCCCTAGGTATTTTAGGGAGTTTCTTCCCCCGGTCATCGAAAAGAACTTCGGCAAATGGGTTTATCATGAAATCCCCCAGCCGGGAGTTCTGTGCCACACCGCTGAAAGCGGCGACAAAGTCTATACCGTACGTGTAGCCTGCGCCCGCCTCATCAGCAATGAGCACATCCGAGAGATCTGCGACATCGCCGACAAGTATTGCGACGGGTATCTCCGTTTCACCACAAGAAACAACATCGAATTCCTGCTTGGCGACAAAAGCAAACTTCAGCCTTTGATCGACGACCTTAAGAGCAGAAAGTTCGATGGCGGCTCTTACAAGTTTCCCGTAGGTGGAACCGGCGCCGGCGTTACGAATATCGTGCATACCCAAGGCTGGGCTCACTGCCATACACCCGCCATCGACGCTTCCGGCGTGGTGAAGGCGATTATGGACTCCATTTACGAGCACTTCACTCATATGGATCTACCCGCGCCCGTGCGCGTTTCGCTCGCATGTTGCCTTAACATGTGCGGCGCAGTGCATTGCTCCGATATCGCAGTCTTGGGCATCCATCGCAAACCGCCTATGGTAGACAGCGAATGGATCGACAAGATGTGCGAACTTCCCCTAGCCATCGCCGCTTGCCCAACCGCCGCCATCAAGCCGGCGAAGACGGAGAGCGGATTGAAGTCCCTGGACGTCAACGCCGACCGCTGCATGTATTGCGGTAACTGCTATACCATGTGCGCCGCCATGCCTTTGGCCGATGACGTCGGCAGCGGCATCGCGATCCTCGTGGGCGGCAAGTTGTCCAACAGAATCAGCAAACCCAAGTTCTCGAAGGTTGTCATCCCGTTCATTCCCAATGAGCCCCCGAGATGGCCGACCACGGTAGACGCCGTAAAGAACCTGGTGGAAGTATACTCGAAAGATGCCCGTAAATATGAGCGTTTGGGTGATTGGGCGGAGCGTATCGGTTGGGAAAGATTCTTCGAGAAAACCGGTATCCCGTTTACCCATCATCTCATCGACGACTACAGATTCGCTTACACGACCTGGCGTCAGTCTACTCAGTTTAAGTTCTAGTCGGGCTTGAGCTTTGGTCAAAAGGAGTGTTCCATGACCGATGAAGAAGCAAAAGAGAAAGTATTGCAATTCCTGAAAGAGAAGTCCAAAACCAAGTCTAAGTTCTATCTCAAGGACTTCTATGGGGTGCTCCCCGAGTGGAAATCCCGCCAGGTAAACAGCTTGGTGAACAAGATGGTGGCCGAAGGTCTCCTGGAGTATTGGTCCAGCGGCAGCACCACCATGATTGGTCTTAAAGGTATGGGCAAACAGCATCAGGAAGAAGATACGGAAGAAACAGCCGAATAGCTGCTATTGAGTTCCATACAAAAGGGTCCTTTCGGGGATCCTTTTTTTTTGTGGTTTTTGTGAAATACGGTGTCTCGGTAATACCAATGTGCTGTCGAACGAGGAATATAGGTGAAGGACATTTGTGTAAGAGCAGGTTTCCCTAACTACTATAAAAGAATGTTTAAATGCACCGCAAGTGGCTTTTTCTCCTTGAGAAAAGGCACTTGCGGCTCTTTTGAAAGTTCTTGGAGAGGGGTTTGGGGAGAAACTTCTTTCAAGAAGGTTCTCTCCAATATTACTTCTTTTATTGCGCATTCGTATAAGAGAGCGCCCCGGCGCACGTTCAGCGGGTCGGGTATGACTCTCGTGTAAATCGCAAGGCCGACCAGCCCTCACGCGACGCTCTGCCGACTAGAGTAAGTCCTGCGGCGGTGTAGCGCTTTATCACCGCTGTTACCAGCACGTCCGCAATACCCGACAGCACGAGTTCACATTGCGTTTTGGCGATTACCTCATCGGAGATACGCAAAAGCACGGGAGCAGCCAAATTCGCGGCCACGAGATCGAATCCCCCACGAAGACTCTCGACTCCACCGATGTAGAGCAAAAGGTCTTCCCGAGCAAAGCCGTTCAACTCCAGGTTCCGGGTTGTCATGAGCGCGGCCACGGGATCCAGGTCACACGCCGTCACTTCCTGGACGCCGAGCAGCTTGATCGCGAGGGCAAGGACCCCCACACCTGAACCGATGTCCAAAGCAGTGGCTCCTTGCGGCGTGCCATGGTCGAGGATGTCCTCGATAAACTCAAGGGCCATGACGGTCGTGGGGTGATCGCCCGCGCCGAAAGACGGACCGGGATCAATCACGATGCGCAGCCGGTCCCCGAACGGGAGATGTCGCTCCCAGAAGGGCGTCAGACGCAACCTGCGACCCACATCACGGGATTGAACGTTCGCGGTCCACTCTGTCTCGCGGCCCTTCTTCACTACCAATCCCTCACGCTGAAGCGACTGTTCACAAGCATTTTATACCAATGCCGGATCAAAGAAGTACTATCGGGGAGAACCTTCTTGAAAGAATGATTCTCCCCAAACCCCTCTCCAAGAACGACCATGACATTTCGTCACAACGAAGCATGAAAGCATCTAAGAATAGAGGCGGATTTTGGATTAACCCTCTGTATCCCCTTTGTCAGGGGGATGTGACGGATACTGCCGGACGACCCTTTAACTCGGAGCCGACTCTTACCCCCCTGACAAGGGGGCGCGGGGGTTTTCAACTCCCATACTGAAGAACGGCCCATGTGATCGTTAGACGTCGCAGCCCGGATGCGAGACTTTCATGCGAACTTTGCAACAAAAGCGCCGCCGATCTTGCTTTTGTGAAAGCACATCGGTATTACTCGACCGCTTCGTCCGAGAGGAGCTTTGCCTTGAGCCGAGCATACTTCACAAGAGCGGCCAACCCTTTGACGGCGCGTTCCGGGCTGGGCAGCACGGGAAAGGAATCGTTTTGCAGTTTTTGCATAAAATGTTCCGATGTTCGGCAAAAGGTGCCGCCCACAACCGGTTTGTCGAACGTTCCCGGTAGAGCGGCCACCGCTTTACACTGACTATCCACAAACTGCTCGGCAAGGGCTTCCGCCTGCCCCGGCTCGGAGACCGAGGAGCGAATGGTTTGGATGACACGAGCGAGGGGTAAAAGCATGTACATGAACATGCCCGACACATTCTCGTCCTTGAGCACGATCTGCGGGAGCACTTCCGTGTAGTCGTTGGGGCTTCTGCTGAAGGTCAAGTCCAGGGGATTCGAGATAGTAGCGGTGGACGGGGCAATGGCTCTCAGCTTGCCCAGGGTGTCCTCGGTAAACTGAGCGAGCTTCAGGCCGTTCCTGTCGGCGGTATCTGCGGCTGCGGCTCCCGGACCTCCGGAATGTGTGAAGATGGCGATCCGTTCATCGCGAGGCAAGGGTTGGGTCCCAAGGACCATGCAGAAGTCGAAGAGTTCTTCTATGGACGTGGCCCGAATGATTCCGCATTGTTTGAACACGCCGTCATATACGAGATCGGCGCCCGCCATGGCGCCGGTATGTGAACGCACAGCTTTCCCGCCGTATTCCGAGCCGCCTACGTAATAGGCCACAATGGGCTTTTTCTTGGCTACCCTTTTCGCTGTTTCCACGAACTTGCGACCCCGGCGAATAGCTTCCACGTAGAGGCCGATCACCTTGGTGTTGGGGCACTCCCCGAGGTACTCGAGGCAATCGGTGATGTCCACCATGGCCTCGTTGCCCACGCTGAAGCCCTGACTAAACCCCAACCCCAGGCGCTCAAGGTGCACGAACATTTGCGTGATGAAGCTGCCGCTTTGCGACGCCATTCCTATGAATCCGGGCTTGGCGTCATACGGGAAGAACGTGGTGTTCAGCTTTTCGTAGGGGTTTACCACGCCGATGCAGTTCGGGCCGATGAAGTGAATCCCGTGTTTCTTTGCTATTTCGACGATGCGGTTTTGGAGTTCCTTACCTTCTTCACCGCTTTCGCCGAAACCCGCGGATACGATAATGACGCGCTTTACTCCGGCACGACCGCAGTCCTCGAGGGCTTCGGGGACAACCTTAGTGGGTAGTATGAAGATACCGAGATCCACCGGCGTCGGGCAATCCGTGACGCTCTTGTAGGCTTTCAAGCCGTTAATGGTGGTTTCTTTCGGGTGAATGGGGTACACATCCCCTTCAAAGCGCATAGCCTGCAACTGATTAAGCTGCACCGATCCCATTCCAAGGGGATTCGATGAGGCGCCCCAAAAGGCTATGCTCTTCGGATGCATCATTTTATACAGGGGATGTCGTTCAAACTCGTTCATGTGGTCCTCCGCCCACGCCGTACAAGGCGCGGCGCCTGTGACATGCGGATAATTGGTGGGGTTCCCTAAGAGACACCCGATTATATGACGTATAAAGCTCGTAAGCTGAAGGGTGTTGGCTCACCGGGCGTGTCGCCGGGGAAACGGTAAACGGTTACGCTGCGGGTCCGGGCTTGTGCGCCGCGAGTGCGATTGACGCCGACGCATAAATTGCATAAACTCAATAATTCTCCAGCCCACCCGATTGCGGCCGGAGACCGGATCTAGGCTTCCGGTTCTTTTTCCGGCCGGCCCGATCCCACGGAGAATAGGGTCAGCAAGAACATTGCAAGCCACCATACGGCGTAGCCCATCATCACGGCCACCATTGCAACGGGCGCCAAGGCAATAGACGCATAGAACAGTTTGTTCCACTGCGCGACCGAATCGCCCGACAACAGTAATACAAACGCGCCGAGGAAAACTCCGGCAGTGACTATACCGCCGCATAGCAAAGCTATCTTTTCCCGGTTGCTCATGACGGCATTCTATCACCAAACCGCCAAAAGTGTAACTCCCAAGGAAACCGGCCTCACATGAACCCTCATCCCAAAGATTCCGCCGCTCCGCTTAAGGACAAGTCGTTTCTTCTTAAACTCGAAAAGCCCTGCCGCTATATCGGCGGCGAGGTAAATGCGGTTTATAAAGATCCGCAATCGGTAAAGTGTCGTATAGCGCTGGTATTTCCGGACGTCTATGAAGTCGGTATGTCCCATCTGGGGCTCAAGATACTCTATTCCATCCTCAACTCACATCCGGATCTCTACGCGGAACGGGCCTTTGCTCCGTGGTCGGACATGGAAGCTGCATTGCGGCGCACGGGCGAACCCCTTCGCACACTCGAAACAGGCGCGGCGTTGAACCAAATGGACGTCCTGGGGTTTTCACTCCAGTACGAGCTGAGCGTAACGAATGTGTTGCTCGCTCTGGATTTGGCGGGCATTCCCTTGCGCAGCGAGCGCCGCGATGCAACCCATCCGTTCGTTATCGGCGGCGGACCGGTTGCGTTCAATCCCATGCCGCTCTCACCGTTTTTTGACGCCTTTGTCATCGGCGACGGCGAAGAAGTCATCCTGGAGCTGGCCGCCGCCCATGTCGAATGGAAAGCCAAATCCGGTCACCGTCATGATCTTCTCGAGGCCTGGAGCGCCATACCCGGCGTGTATGTCCCCGGTGTCACTCCGGCGGGCCGGCGCGTGCAGCGACGCATACTGGCTGATCTGAACAACGGCCCTTTCCCGGAGGCCTTGGTCACTCCCTTTTGTGAGATCGTTCACGACCGTATCGGTCTGGAAATCGCGCGGGGTTGCACCCACGGCTGTCGTTTTTGCCAAGCTGGGATGGTGTGTCGCCCTGTACGTGAACGCCATGCGTCGAAGGTGTTGGATATCACGCGGGCCAACATGGATTCCACCGGATGGGAGGAAGTGGCGCTCCTGTCGCTCTCGACGGGTGATTACTCACAGTTGAAGCCGTTGGTAAAGGCCCTGATCGACGAGTACGCCGCGACGAAGACGTCCGTTTCGCTGCCGTCTATGCGCACGGAGAGCTTCGACGCGGAAATCATCGACTACATTCGCAAAAGTCGCCAAACGGGTTTGACCTTGGCTCCTGAAGCAGGCACTGAGCGCTTGCGGCGCTTCATCAACAAAGGCAACACGGAAGAAGACCTGGAAAAAGCGGTGCGGGCGGCCTTTGTGAACGGACAAAAGAAGATTAAACTCTACTTCATGATTGGATTGCCTTCGGAACAACAAGAGGACCTGGACGGCATTATCGGCATGTGTCTCAAGGCGGTGAAGTGGTCTAAAGGCGGCGCGGTCACAGCGTCGATCTCGACGTTCGTGCCGAAGTGCCACACGCCCTTCCAATGGGCGCGGCAAATGGAAATCGAGGAGACCTACGAAAAGCAGCGCTACATCAAGCAATACTTTCAAACGCGCGGTAAAGCGCGCATCAAGTTCCATAACCCGCGGATGTCCTTTCTTGAGGGCGTGTTTGCTCGGGGAGACGCCGCCGTAGCCGATGTAATTGAAACCGCTTACGCCAATGGCGCACGCTTTGACGGCTGGGACGAGTCCTTTCGTTTTCAGACATGGATGGACGCCTTCGCTCAACATGGGATTGACCCGGCCGGCTACCTGCGGGAGCGCGAGCTGGACGAGGAGCTACCGTGGTCCTTTATAGATTCCGGCGTGTCTCCCGAGTATCTGCGGGATGAATGGGCTCGTGCGCTGCGAGAAGAGTGCGTCGGGGATTGCCGTTCAGGGGAATGTAACGCGTGCGGCGTGTGCGATTTCGAGACCGTCGCTCCCATTTTGAGTGAGCAGGGCGCGTTGGAGACGCCCTCGGCGCCGACGACTGAAGCGGGTGGGCTCCGGAAGTTCCGGTTGTATTACCACAAGGTGGCGGCAATGGCCCTGCTTGGACACCACGACGTCACCAGGACCTTTCAGCGCGCCTTCAAACGCGCGGGTTTGACCCTGGATCACACAAAAGGGTTTCATCCCCATCCTAAAATGCAGTTTTCGCCGCCGTGCGCCGTGGGAGTGGAAAGCCGAGCCGAGTTCATGGATTTCGATCTCCTCGGGAGTCGATTAACGCAGGAGGAGATATTCACTCGTCTGGCGTCAGTTCTGCCCGTGGGATTGACTCTGCAAAAGGTCGTGGAATCGTCGTTGAAAGATAAGGGTCTCTCAGGTAAGATCAGAGGAATTACATACAACGTCCGTTTTGCCGAAGAAGCGGAGGCATTCAGAGAAGGTCTACTCAAGTTCGAGGCCGCCGATTCCTGGGAAATTCGCAAGGAGCGACACGGAAAAACAAAGATAAGGGATCTCAAACGAAGCGTTCTGGACCTGGAGATTAACGAAAACGGTTGTGTGATTACCATGAGCGCGGACCCGGACAATTCAGTCCATATATATGACACGCTTTCGTCAATCTTAAGTATTCCCAGGGACTGCGTCGCGGATCTTAGCATTACAAAGACATCGGTAATTTTTCAAGATGCGGAAGGCGCGGGGTATGGCAAGTGAAATTATTGTGAACTTCTCGCTTCGCGAGACTCGTCTGGCGTTGGTGGAGAACGGCCAAGTCGCGGAACTCCACATAGAGCGCAAGGGCGAGCGCGGCATTGTGGGAAATATCTACAAAGGTCGCGTCATCAAGGTCTTACCGGGTATGCAAGCGGCTTTCGTGGACATCGGCTTACCACGGGCCGCTTTTTTGTACGTGGGGGATATTCATCATCATGTGCGGGATCTGAATTTCATGGTGAATGAGGATGAGGACGAGCAGGCGCATCAGAACCAGCCCAACACCGAGGGAGACGAACTGGACGAGCAGATGCCTTCGTTCACGCCCATCGAGGATCTTATCCATGAGGGCGAAGACATTCTCGTGCAGATATCAAAAGAACCTCTCGGGAGCAAAGGCGCCCGCATCACATCGCATATTTCCTTGCCCGGCCGTTATCTCGTGTTTATGCCCACAGTAGACCACGTGGGGATCTCGCGAAGAATCGAAAACGAAGCGGAACGACACCGTCTCAAGGAGATCATCTCGGAAATAAAGCCCGACTTTTGCGGCATTATCGTGCGCACGGTGAGCGAACACGAGGACCTGGAAAAGCTCTCTATCGACCTGTCGTTTCTCCAAAGCACCTGGAAGCGAATCCTGGAGAAGGAAAGGAGAGTCCCTGCGCCGTCACTCATCTATGAAGATCTCGACCTGTGTTTACGCGGCGTGCGAGATCTATTCACGGAGGACGTAACTCGCCTAAATGTAGACTCTCCCGAACACCATCAGAAAATTCTTGAATTTATGGATTCTTTCATGCCGTCGCTGAAGTCGTCTGTGGAACTCTATAAAGGCGAAGAGCCCATTTTCGATTACTTCGGTATCGAAATGGAGCTGAACAAAGCCCTTGGGCGCAAGGTGTGGCTGAAATCCGGGGGTTACATCAACATTGACTTCACCGAGGCGCTGGTAGCCATAGATGTAAATACAGGGAGATACGTCGGCAAACGCAATCTCCAAGAGACGATACTGAAGACGAATCTCGAGGCGGCTAAGGAAATCGCGTACCAGTTGCGGCTGCGCAACATAGGCGGCATTATCATTGTAGACTTCATCGACATGGATCGGCAGCTGGATAGAGAAAAAGTCTCAAATGCCCTTCAGGACTCGCTAAAACGGGATAAGCAAAAGACCAACATCCTGAAGATCTCGGAACTGGGGCTGGTGCAGATGACCCGCAAGAGGACACGGGAGAGCCTGACTCGCACTCTATGCGAACAGTGCCCTCACTGCGAAGGCAAGGGTTTTGTGAAGTCTCAGACCACCTTAGCGTACGAAATCCTCCGCGCCATCGACAGAGATATGGCCACGGATAACCGGCCGTGCGTCCAAGTGACGGCCCACCCTGAGGTGGTGAAACTGCTCTTCGAGCAAGAAAGCGAGCAACTCGAGGAAATTCAGCGCAAGTACGGCGCCAAGATCCAACTCATCCCGGACCTTAATCTCTTTCAAGAACAGTATGAAATCGTAAGCAGCCTTTAGGTGTGCGGGACGGCGGCTATATTCCCGGTGAGTTCCACGTGCGCAGAGGCGCGGGTGGGCTTTGCGACCCCAAAACGGTTGACCTGAACTCAGGTCGTGTCACGGAATGTGAACCATGCCGGCGACCATACATGGAGTAATCCCAATCATGAAAGTATTCATCACAGGCGGCGCCGGGTTTGTCGGGTCTCATCTGACACAGTTTCTATTGGACCGCGGTCATACCGTCACCATTATGTCCAGAATACCCAAATCCAAGATACCGGGATTGAAACTCGTCGCAGGAAACGGCGTCACACCCGGCCCTTGGCAGAAGTTCGTGGGCGGGCACGACGCTGTCGTCAATCTCGCGGGTGTAAGCATCTTCAGCGCCTGGACGCCCGTGTATAAGCGGCAGATGTGGGAGAGCCGCATCATGACCACAAAACACCTGATCGAGGCTATTCCCCAGGACTCGGGTATATCGCTCATCAGCACATCTGCAGTGGGCTATTACGGCTTTCACGGCGACGAAGAGCTGGATGAAAGCTCCCCTGCAGGTAGCGACTTTCTCGCTCTTCTGGCTGTTGACTGGGAAACGGCGGCAAGTACCGTAGTAGATAAAGGCAGCAGGTGCGTCATTACCCGATTCGGTGTGGTCTTGGGCCGTAACGGGGGCGCACTCAAGCAAATGGCCCAGCCCTTTCGCTTCTTCGTGGGCGGCCCTGTGGGTTCAGGCGAACAGTGGGTCTCATGGATCCACATGGAGGATCTCTGTCGCGCGCTGCTCTTCTGCCTGGAAAACCCGGATGTTCACGGCCCTGTGAACTGCACATCTCCTAATCCCGTGCAAAACAAGGAGCTTACTCAGGCCATTGCTTCGGCGCTTCATCGGCCAGCGGTCATGCGTGCCCCAGGTTTCGCCCTGAAACTCATTCTCGGGGAATTCGGCTCGGTCCTTCTTGAAGGCCAACGCGTGCTCCCTAAGGCGCTCTTAGATAAGGGATTCGTGTTCGAGCACCCGGATGTGCATGAAGCGGTTCGTGACCTGCTGGTGTAACGCCGGTTCCAACCGTTCACCTGGAATGAACGCCCATGTGGATGTCGATGGGGAAGCTTCCAGGGGAGACGAGAGCCCTACAGCCACACATGGCGCAGAGCAGTCTCAAGCTCGGTAAACAATTGCCGCCGGTTTACCTTTCGGCCAACGGGTGATACATTATGGGTCTTGCTCGGCGCAGAGTGACGCCTTGAGCGGCGCCGACACAGGCGGTATATCACAATGAGCGACCTGACGATCCCGGCGAATCCCCGCCCGGGCGGACCCTTTCGTCTTCTGAAATATTTCATCATAACGGGATTCCTGGCGATTACGCTGGTAACGGGCCTGCTGGGCGCGTTTCTCTACACAGGCAACGTAAACACGCTCGTGAGCAGCGCTGAAAACTACGCCAAGCTCCTTGCGGAGAACCTCAACTACAACATATTTATAGGATTTTACGCTCCGTTGAAGGCCCGCAACGTGTCGATGGATCTGGAAAAATGGGAACAATTCGGGGCCTTGGATTCGCTTATCAAGGACTTCACCTATGGTCTGAAAATCAAGCGCATTAAACTCATAGATAAACGGCGCAAAATCATTTACAGCTCGGATTACGACCTCATAGGGAAGTATGAACAGGGCGGCCCCTTGATCGACGCCGCATTCAACGGCAAAGATCACACGTTTATTCATTCCGACGGCGGCGGTTCGTGGCTGGGCAACAAGGTGACCGTCACGTATTTCCCACTCAGAGAGGTTACAGGCAACTATTGGATGCTGGGCGAGATCTACGGCGTTCTCGAAATCAACCAAGACGTCACCGATCAATATGCGAAGGTGCAGCGATCCGTCGTAGTTATCATCATAACCGCGGCGATCCTCATGCTGTTTCTCTTTGTAGCCTTGACCCTCATAGTGCGCAGAGGTGAGCGCATTCTCATCGTGCGAAGCAACGAACGCACGGAACTGGAGCGCCAACTGCAACAGGCGGAGAAGCTTGCGTCCATCGGCCAGTTGGTGGCAACTATCGCTCATGAAATACGCAATCCTCTCGGTATAATCCGTTCATCCGCGGAGATGCTCATGCGCAAGGCGAATCCCCAGCCTGAGAGAATTCGCAAGTTTTCAGGGGTGATTTACGAGGAAGCCACGCGACTCAATTCGATTCTCACGGACTTTCTTGAATTCGCACGACCCAGAGCGCCTAAGATGAAAAAGATCAATGTCGGTGATGTCCTGGCTCGCGTGCGAGACAATCTCGAGTCGGAACGCCGCTCCCGAGAGATCACGTGGCTGCAGGAGGGCGAAAGCCCTTCCGAGCCGTACGTCGCAGGAGACCCGGACTTGCTCTATCAGGCCTTTTTGAACATCGCCATGAACGCCTTTGAGGCCGTGGGCAAAGACGGCGTAGTTTCAGTCACCATCCCCGAGACGAACGGCATGGTGCGCATCGACATCTCCGACACCGGCCACGGAATATCGGAAGAAAGTTTGGACAAGATCTTTACTCCCTTCTTCACAACGAACCAGATGGGAACAGGGCTGGGATTATCCGTGGTGCGCAACATCATTTCCGCGCACAACGGCGAAATTAAGGCCCGGAACACGGAAGACGGCGGCGCGGTATTCTCGATAATGTTGCCGTCATGGAAATCCTCGGAGAATGAACGGACGCTTTAGGTATGTACACTGTCTTAGTGGTTGACGACGAAAAAAACTATCTGCTGATTTTGGAGGATCTGCTTCTGGAGGACGGCTATCGGGTGTTGACCGCCTCATCAGCGGCTGAAGCCCTTAACATTATTACGAATGATGTTATTGATACCGTGGTGACCGACATCAAGATGCCCGGTCTCACAGGAATAGATCTCCTTGATCGCGTGCTGACCCATGACCCTGAGCTGCCGGTTATCGTCATGACGGCCTTCGCGGAAGTGGATCAAGCCGTCGCAGCTATGAAGAAAGGCGCCCTGGATCACATCCAGAAACCCTTCGACAATACGGATTTCAAGAACGCCGTCGCCCGAGGAGTCGAAAAACGGGCGCTCGTCAAACACAGACGAACCATCTCGGATACCCAGCAACCGAGCGCCGACGGTATTGTGGGAGAATCCAAGGTCATTCAAGACGCTCTTCTCATTGTGAAAAAGGTTGCGGACACGCCGATCACCGTGCTTGTGTCCGGAGAATCGGGCACGGGCAAAGAACTTGTGGCCCGCAGCATTCATCGACAAAGCCGACGTGCGGACAAAACGTTCATTTCCATCAATTGCGCGGCCATGACCGAGAGCCTGCTGGAATCCGAACTCTTCGGCTATGAAAAAGGGGCCTTTACAGGGGCGCTTACCACCAAAGCGGGAAAATTCGAGGCGGCGCAAGGGGGCTCCTTGTTTCTGGATGAAATCGGCGATATGCCGCCTACGCTTCAGGTCAAGCTGCTGCGTGTTTTACAGGAACAGGAATTCAGCCGAGTGGGCGGCTCCAAGGACATCAAGGTGGATGTCAGGATTATTGCCGCCACAAACAAGAATCTCAAACACGAGGTCGAGTCCGGCGCCTTTCGCGGCGATCTTTACTACCGACTCAACGGCGTACATATAGAGCTTCCCCCTCTTCGGGAGCGACGAGAGGACATTCCCTTGCTCACTGCGCACTTCTTGAACACAGTGTCGCACAAGCTGGAACGAGTGGTTACATCCGTTGAGCCGGAAGTGGTAAGGACGCTCACGGACTATGACTGGCCCGGGAACGTGCGCGAGCTCGAGCACGTTATCGAACGCGCAGTGGTGTTTTGCTCTCATGAGAAGGTACGACTTCGAGACTTGCCGCCCGAGATCACGGTCGATCCGAGCAAGCAATCCACGCCCCTTTACATCCCTTCCACGGAAAAGACACTCGCCGAGACATTGGACGCAATCGAAGAAGAAATCATCAAAGACGCCCTGAACAAGACCGGGAATGTGCAAGCTCAGGCGGCTCGATCGCTGGGGATCTCCCGAAGTAATCTCCAGTACAAGATGAAAAAATACGGTTTGTTGTAAAGAGTAAGCGCCGGCGCCGCTTGGTTGCGGCTGTGGAGTTGTTCGGTCGGTAGGGCTCCTTCTCGCACCGCGGGCATCGTGAGGGACGCACTTGCAATCTCCCACCATGCAAGGTAGTACTGATGAACTAACCGCCGGCGGCACGCTTTGTATTATTGACAGGGACAAGGAATTCCCTTATACACAAAAAATAAATTCAGGGTCATGAAGGAGTTTTCGCAGTGAAGCGGGAGAAGCGGACTTCAAATAACCGATTTCATAACAGATACTGGGGTATGGCGCTTCTAATGATGTTGTTGTCTTCCCCGATCTACGCACAATACTACGAGAATCCTTATCAAATGGATCAGAACGGTTACCCACAAGGATATCAGGACTACTATCCGGGGCAAGCGCCTCCCTCCGACTTGCAGTACGACCGTCGCGACGCCGAGCGCATCTTGCAAGAGCAGGTCTCCCGGGTGAGAGAGGCGAACCAGCAACACGCTTACCCCGGCTATCAGCAGCAGCCTGGAGCTACATCCGACAACTACGGTCATCGTATTCATGATGAAGGGCAGGTTCAGACGGTTATGGCTGAAGCCCGACGTATCGCCTCGTACGTGACGTCAAGGAACGGTAAGCCCTTTTTCATCGTAGATAAACGCAATTTTCAGTTCTACCTTTTCGACAGAAACGGCAGACTCCTGCGAGTAGGCCCGGTGGCCATCGGCAAGGGCAAGACACAGGTGGGCGCATTCGAAAGCCCCGTGGGCATTTTCCCAATCCGCAGCAAAGTCCCGGTGGCGGATTGGGTTCGACCGGATTGGTACTTTATCGAAGAGGGAGAGCCCATTCCCAAGAAACATGAGGATCGGCGAGTGCCGGGTTTTTTCCGTTATAAGCTGGTGTATGACGGCGCTCGGTATGTGCATTACGCTGAAGCGACGGGCGGCAGACTCACCCACGGCTGTTTGGGATTGGATTGGCAAGACGCGGAAGCGGTGTTCCATACGATGCAGGTGGGGTCCTACTGCATTATCGTGGATGAGCCGTTCATTGCGCGGCTGGCCAGAGGAGAGTTCCCGTTACCGAAACCCGCTGCTCCAAAGAAACCCGACGAGACTTTGCAAGCGCTCGACCCCAAGCCCCGGACTGATCGCAAACCACTGGTGACGGAAAATACCCTCGATCCCGAGGACAAGAAATTCGGAAGCCTGTGGTAGTCGAACGGTAACGGCGCCAGGCTTGAGGCCGCTCTGCGCCTAGTGAGGCCGAAGGAGAAACTTATCCTCCCTCGGACTATTCATGCCCAGCGCCCGTTTGAGGACGTGGTATATGCTTCTTTCCTATTCCCGTGGCGCACTATGGATCTTTTCGGCCCTTCTCCTTTGTTCTTCATGTCTGGGCTTAACCGCGAGCAAGGCGCCTGTCTCCGGTCCCCTCACCGACACATGGGAGCTGATGTATCTGGCGGACGAGCAGGGGGCGCAGGAAAAACCCCCGCAATCAGTTCGTACGCTCATCGAATTTACAAAGGACGGTCAAGCGGTATTCAAACGCATTGATAAGGAAACCTCAAACGTAGTAAAGACCCAAAGCGGCACATATAAGGTGGACGGAGATCGCATTATCCTTACCGACAGCGAAGGCCCTACGGTGAACTGGCCCTATCGCATCACCGATGATATACTGGTATTGACAATGCCCGAAGTGAGAAAGAAGTTCTATTGGCGAAGAGCTAAATAACGCACCCTTCCCAAAAGGCTATATCACCTATGAAGTTTGTCTACCTTCTGAGAATCCTCGCTATGTGTGTCCTCCTGATACCCGCAGGAATTTATCCGGTGTATTCAGCGGACAAAACCGAATGCCTGCGCTACGAATTCACGTGGAACGGTTCCAAGGCCGGCCACGGCGACATCACGACCGTACAGGAAGGAAACCGGACCAAGGTTACGGCTCAAGCCGTATCCGACGGAATGGTTAAGAAGATCGTCGAACTCTGGACCCAGATCCAGGCCAGTTTCGTACCTTCCTCTCACAAACCCGAGCGTTACAATTTCCACTTGAAATCCAGCTTGAGCCGGTCGGAAACGGTAGACTTGTTGTTCGATCACTCCAAGAGCCTCGTGCAGGTCAATAAACAAAAGGGCTCCGAGCGGGAAAGTCACGCCGAAAAATTCTCCGGGCTTTACGACCCTATAACGGCGATTTTTCTTCTCCGGTCCAAGGATCTGTCTAAGCCGATGTATGTGGATATTTTCGACGGCAAAGACAAATCGCGGCTTTTTGTCAATTACGACGGCTCCGAAGAGATTACCATACGCACTGGACGTCATTCGGCGCTGCGTCTGAACTTGCGGTTGGTCAAAATGACGGGGGATCGCGACGAGATCGGCACGGGCAAGCTCTGGATTTCCAATGACAAGCGCCGAATTCCCCTGCTGCTTACCTCATGCCCCATCATTGGAACCGTTCGCATGGAATTAGTGCAAGCGCAGTTGTGATGCAGACGGCCGGCGCAATTTCCGGTATAGTCCTGTTGAATATTATCTTTGCGTAGACACGTCATGGCTCCTGCTCGTCACATACCGAACTCCGCTGTTTTGCAAACGCTCGAGGAGATTGTACGCGAATCTCACCAGTCCTATGTGGTGGGTGGAGCCGTACGAGACATGCTTTTGGGCGCCGGCGTGCTCGATTGGGATGTGGTCACGGACCTTGACGGATTCACCCTTGCACGTCATTTGGCGCAGTCCCGACCCGCTGAATTGACCTTCGTCGCCCTGGACGAGGAACGCGGAGTGGGGCGCGTAGTGGTCAGAGACGGCAGAGACGTCATAGACATCGCTCAGATACAGGAAAACTGCATCAGTCGAGACCTGCTCCAACGTGATTTCACCGTCAACGCAATGGCCATTGACCTGAAGTATTTCCTCCACGGTGAATGGCCTGAAGTGATCGACGTAACCGGCGGTATGGCCGATCTTGGACGTCGCCTGGTACGTCGCTGCGGACCGGACAGCTTGACGCGTGATCCCATACGGGTCCTGAGGGCTTTCCGATTTGCGGCCTCCTTGGGCTTCTCAATTACCCCCGAAACCCTTACCGCTGCGGCTACAAGCGCGCCCATGTTGGCCGGCGTCGCCGCCGAACGCATACGCGATGAGTTCATGGGTATCTTGCGAGCGCCTACCGGGGTTTGCTTTCTGCGCGAAATGGACGCTGTGGGTATCATGGACTTGCTCTTTCCTGAAGTCGTCCCCATGAAGCAGTGCGAGCAGAACGCCTTTCACCACCTGGACGTGTGGGGTCATACTCTGGCGGTTGTCGAGGAGATGGAGAGCTTCTTCACACATGGAAAGCGTGTGTTCGCGAGCTTTTGGGAACACATCGCAGACTATTTGTCTCACAGTATCGTTCCCGGACGTCCCAAATTCACGTTAGTGAAGTTGGCTGCGCTGCTCCATGACTCGGGAAAGCCCCAGACGCGGTTCGTGGATGAGCACGGTAAGGTGCGCTTTTTCGGGCATGAGGCTTTATCGGCCACAGCAGCGGAAAACGTTTGTGAGCGCCTCAAGCTATCGAGAAAAGAGACTCGTTGTGTAGTTGACCTCGTGAAGGGCCACATGCACGCCTCGATTCTAGCGGATGAATCCATGTCTTCACGGGCCATGCGGCGCATGAGTCGCTCCTTCGGGTCGGATCTCATAGGGCTTTTGCTGCTCTTCCTTGCCGACATGAAGGCGTCTAAGGGTACGGCGCGACTGCCGGGGCAGGACGCTCTCGCCCTCAAGAATGTGTTTCACGTGTTGGAGTATACGCTGGAACAGCAAAAGACGCCTTTGGCCGAACCATTCCTGTCCGGTAGAGACATCATCGAACTGTTCTGTTTGCAAGAAGGCCCTGCAGTAGGCGCGCTGCTCCTCGATCTACAGGAGCTTCAAGAGGCCGGACGCATAGCCACCTTTCAGCAAGCGCTTATTGCGGCGGCTGAATTGGCGCCATCTCATGGCAAGGCCTACCAAAAGAAGTAATATTGGGGAGAACCTTCTTGAAACAAGTTTCTCCCCAAGCCCCTCACCAAGAACTTTCGCAATTGCCGGAATCGGTTTTTCTCAAGGAGAAAATGCCGCTTGCGGCTATTATCACACATTTTCCTGGAAAGAGATTGGAAAAACCTGCTTCACAACGAGAGCGTCGCCAATATTGCTTCTCTGAAAGCATCGCGGTATTAGGGGTTGAGGTTTGTTTTTGAGAAAACGGCGGATCTCGGCCAAAACCGTATTCGGTTTAATATAGTTCGGGGCGCAGGCGGGGATTACAAGACCGGTAGACGAGAGAAGTTGGGGGTGAAGTTGATTCACCCCCTTGCCGGTTCTATTCCTTGTTGGACAAGCTGCCTTTCAGCAGATCTCCCAGGTTCGAAGCCACAACCTCTTGGCTGTGCATGTAACCTTTCACCTCATTGTAGTCTCCTGTCCGTTCGAGACTCTTGATGGACAGGGCGATCTTCTTGTCCTTTTTGTTCACCTTGAGGACCATAGCCGTGAGTTCGTCGCCTTCTTTGGTAAAATCCGAAGGTGAATTCACGCGATCCTTGGACAGCTCCGACACATGGATCATTCCCTCGATGCCTTCCTCGATCTCCAGGAACACACCGAAATCGGTAACGGACGTTACCTTACCGGTGACTTGAGCGCCGGGAGGATACTTATCGGGAATGGTTTCCCACGGATCTTCGTGGATCTGCTTTATACCGAGGGAGAATCTTTCGTTCTCCTTGTCGATGTTCAAGACGACCGCTTGAACGGTCTGTCCCTTCTTGTAAAGCTCACCCGGATGTTTGATTCTTTGGGTCCAGGATATGTCGGATATGTGGACCAATCCGTCGATACCTTCGTCTATACCCACGAAGATTCCGAAGTCCGTGACGTTTCTGATCTTGCCTTCGATTTTTGTGCCGACCGGATAATGCTCGGCGATGACATCCCACGGATTGGGTCGAAGCTGCTTCATCCCGAGAGAGATGCGCTTTTGCTCCCTATCCACACCGAGGACGACCACATCGACTTCTTCGCCCACCTGTACGATCTTGGAGGGATGGCGGGGCTTCTTCGTCCAAGCCATTTCCGATACATGGACGAGGCCCTCAACGCCTTTCTCCAGCTCCACGAAGGCGCCGTAGTCCGTAATGCTCACGATGTGGCCTACGAGTTCACGGCCGGGAGTAAATTTCTCCTCGACATCGGCCCACGGATCGGGCTGAATCTGCTTGAGGCCCAGCGAGACGCGTTCCTTGTCTTGATCGAACTTCAAGACCTTAACGGTGATTTCGTCGCCCACCTTGAGGATGTCCGAGGGGTGATTGATACGACCCCATGACATATCCGTGATGTGGAGAAGGCCGTCAATACCGCCTAAATCCACAAACGCGCCGTAGTCGGTGATGTTCTTCACGGCGCCGGTGAAGATGCCCTCACCTTCCATTACGCCCAGGATAGTGTCTCGTTTTTCATCCCGGAGTTTTTCGAGAAGCGGCTTTCTGGAAAGCACGATATTGCCGCGTTTGCGATTGTATTTGAGGACGTTGAACTCGAACGTCTCGCCGATGTATTTTTCAAAGTTTCGGACGGGTCTGAGATCGACCTGCGAACCCGGCAAAAACGCCGCAACGCCGATATCCACCTGTAAACCGCCCTTTACTCTTGCCACTACTCGGCCTGAAATGGTGCGTTCGTTGTCACACACATCCGCGATTTCGTCCCAGATGCGTATCTTGTCCGCCTTCGATTTCGATATGCGCACTCGTCCGGAGGATTCTTCAGTGTCTTCTAAAAAGACCTCGACCTCGTCGCCTACTTTAACGGTGACTTGGCCGTCTTCGTCTAAAAACTGCTCTATGGGGATTTGGCCCTCGGATTTGGAGCCGACATCGACCATAACGGACTCGTTTGTCACCTGGACCACTACGCCCGTGACAACCTCCCCCTCTTGAACCTTGTTAAAGCTGCTTTCGACTAACTCAGCAAAATCTTCTTCCTTTGAAGTGTCCTGCTCGAATTCTTCGGCAGAATTGTTGTTTTCTTGGGTTTCCAAGTTTTCCATCCAGTTACTACCCCCAGACTCTTTTGTACCGCGCTTAAATTACAACACCTGTTTAGTATAATCAATTATGTATACCCGATTTCTTTTCAACAAACAAGGGAAACTTATTGCATTCCGACGTGAAATTCTACTATCACAGGCGTTATGAGCCGATTTTGCCGGAGAATTAATTCTTCCTAAATTACGCGCAGAGTAGCGGCTATAGGCAGGGTTGTGTGGATTGCTCCATGCGCAGGAGCCGCCCAGGGAGCAACGTGCAGGTGAGCCTCACTTCGAGAATACCGTCAGCTGAACGTCCGTATGAGCGGTCCTTTGCTTGATCTCGTGAAGAAGTCGACTCACCACGCCTTCCACATCCAAGTGCGTCGTCTCGATCTCTATGGCGTCAACTGCGCGGACAAGCGGAGCCACCGGCCGTTTGGTGTCCCTTTCGTCCCGTTCCCGCATATCCGCAAATACTTGGTCCAATTGGGCTTTGATGCCTTTTTCGCTCAACTGCCTGAGCCTTCGCAACGAACGCACGGCAGGGTCCGCGGTCACGTAAAACTTGATAAAGGCGTCGGGAAATACCGCAGTTCCCATGTCTCGTCCTTCAGCGACCACATCCCAGATTGCGGCGCAGTTTCTCTGGTGATCCAGCAGCTCCCGGCGAACCGCCGCTTGACGAGCGAATTTCGAGGCTGCGACTCCAACCGCTTCTGCACGGAGCACGGCGCTAATTTCCTTGGATTGCAGGTAGACCCGCGTAAGGTCTTCGGCCGGGTCTATGCGCAAGTCGAGTGCGGCGAAGATCCTTTCGGGGAGGAGGCCGGAGTCGGGATCAACGCCCTTTCCCAGCAGATAAACGGCCAGCGCGCGGTACAGGGCGCCGGTGTCCAACAAGACGAACCCCAACCTCTGGGCGAGGATTCGAGCTACACTGGACTTCCCGGCGCCTGCCGGACCGTCTATGGCTACGACTATTTTCTTAAAGTCTCTGTTGCTCACATATTTTCCGGTATTTCGTAACCGTCCATCGGGCTTGTGGCGACGCTACTTCCGGTGAACAGGTACTCTAAGGTTGAACGTACAGAACGCCTCTCAGCGAAGGCGCTCACCATCCCCGGACACTCGGGGAACTTACGCTCCGGGCGAAGGCTCCCGAAGAACACAACGCAAGCTCTCGATGAAGCGCCTGTTTTCCTCTTCCAGCCCTACGGTTACTCTGATGTGCTCCGACATTCCGAAGGAACCCAAATGCCTCACGATGACGCCGTGGTTGAGCAACGCCTCATAGATACCTTTTGCGTTCTCCCCAACGCGGAAGGTCACAAAGTTCGCCTGACTTGGTATCACTTGCATGCCTAAGGCGCGCAACTCCCGAGTGAGGAAGGCAATCCCACTGGTGGTGAGTTCCTTCGAGCGCTCGAGGTGTTGTACATCATCGAGGGCCGCAGCGGCGGCCACCTGCCCGAGAGCGTTGCAGTTGAACGGAGGACGCACACGGTTCAACAACTCGATGAGCCACTCTTGAGCAATCCCGTAGCCCACACGCAAGCCCGCAAGCCCGTAGATCTTCGAGAACGTTCGCAGCACGAGCACCGGGACGTCGCCGCTTATATAATCTACTCCACTTGGGCAATCCTCTTCGGTCACGTACTCCCGGTACGCTTCGTCTAATACGAGCGTCACGGGAAATGCTTCGAGCTTTCGCAGAAAGCCCGCAAGTTCCTCTCTGGTGGGGATGGCCCCCGTAGGACTGTGCGGCACGCTTATGTATATCAATTTGGTGCGGTCGGTAACGGCTGCGGCCATGGCCCCCAAGTCATTCTTGTAGTCGAGCAACGGAACGGGAACGATTTCCGCCCCAAAAGCTTTGGCGCAAATCCTGTACATGGAAAACGCGTTGGTTGCGGTGATGACCTCATCGCCCTGCTTGAGAAACACATGACTGAGCATGGCCATTATTTCGTCGGAACCGTTCCCCAAAATCACCGACTCCGGGGTAACGCCGAATCTTTGGGCCACTTTGACCCGCAGCTCAGGGCCGGAAGACTCCGGGTAGACGTGACTTTGGGTCAAGTAGACCCGCATGGCGTCCATAGCCTTTGGTGACGGCCCTAAGGGGTTCTCGTTCGAGGCCATTTTCACCGCATCGGCAATCCCCAACTGCCGGGTCAGTTCGGCTATCGGTTTACCGGGGATATACGGCGGGATGTCCAGAATCCGGCTCGAGATCAGCCGATCCAACCACTCGGGTTTGCGACTCTCCATAGCTCCACCTACATAGAAAGTACAACGTAGTCATTTACCGTGCGGCGCCGACCGTGTGGAATCACAATGGGGTAACCGTTCCGGCACGAGATGATTTTACGCTCGAATAAGGCGGAAGGTCAATGCACGCGGCATTCTATGCGCGAATCACGATGGATCGGCAGGCGTGAGGCGGCTCTGCTCTCTCCCGCACCATCCCATACGTGAATTCAAGTGGTTACATGATTCTCGGGAACGGTTACGGCGAATCAATTCTCTTGACTTTGACCTTGGGAATTCATACTGTCAGAAAAGCTAAAGATAGAGGCTTGTTGTCATGCGAATATCATCTATAACATTAGCATTGGCGGTTACGCTGTGTTGCGTGTTCTTTCCGCATGACGGGCTCTGTGAACTGCTGAAGAATCAGTCCATCAAACAACCGGGCTACAAGACGAAGCTCGAACTGACGAATCTCTACAAAGAAAAGGCTCCTGAACCCAAGTTAAAACAAACCGCCTCCCCGGAAACCTACATCGACACCACGGTCAAATTTGGGCTAAACAAGATTATCCCCAAAAGTGTTCAGAAGAACTTACATTACAACGTCGGGTATGATCGCCTTGAGGGCCTGCCCACGCTGCAATTCGATTATTTTCTCCCCATCAGGCATTGGTCGGATAAGAGCGTCTTTTTCGCGCCGCGGCTGTCCGTCACCGGCTCACGGGAAAGTATCGGCCTCGGCGCCGGTTATCGCCACATGCTGAGCGCCGACGCGATGGTGGGTTTTCATGTCTTCCACGATTGGGCGCGGTCGCGCCGCGGCGCCGGCGACTACTTGAGACAAATCGGCGTGGGCAGTGAGCTTTCTCTGCTGCCGGGTCGGCATTCCGACCTTACCTTGGGGATAAACGGCTATTTTCCCGTGAATGAACGCTTCACCCTCAAGAATGATTCAACCGCCGTAGTCCGCGAATCCTTGCCCACGGGATACGACGCTCGAATGGGTTTCCAGCTCCCGGCGCTCACGAACCTGTTCGATGTGCGCATCGACGGCACTGCGGGACGCCTCACAGGCGATGCCTCGACCACATCCAACTACAACACATCGCTGAATATCAAGGCCCGCAACGGCTTATGGAATGTGACGGCGGAATACGGCAAGGACAATCGTTTCGGTGAGAACTATAAGCTCGAAGCCGGCGTCAATCTCACGTTTGATTCAATTGCTCTCTTGGAAGGGTCCAATCCCTTTGCCGCGCCGTATCAGGCATCGGATATGCGGTTTGATCGCCGTGTGCATAGCAGTCTCTACCAGAAGGTCAGCAGAAAGTACGACTTGCCCACCGACCGCAAGGAACACAAGGTTACCTTGTTCACTGAAGTTGAAAAAGAGACCCTGTACTTCAGTGGCGGGTTCCCTCACCTGCCGAACTCTCTGGTTACGCTCCAGACGTCTCAGAGTCCTTGGGGGGATTGCCTTGACGTGACGACCGACGACGCGGGCGCTTATTCCGGTCGGATTCAGCTTACGCCGGGTATTTACAAGATCCGACTCCTGCACAAGCCGACGGGTCGGCTATCCAACCCCAAGACCGTCGTCATAGAGCAGCCGAAGAGCGAGTAAGGCCGGCTCGCCATCAAAGAAAGTAAGTTTGGGGAGAACCTTCTCTCTTGGGATACTCCACTTTATTGCTCTATTTCATCCGTTCGTCTGCAACCAAGTAATCGTGGGTCGAAATCATTATTGTAAGCAAGATTTACTCGCTTCTATTTAACAATGTCTAATACCAATGTGCTGTCGAACGAGGAATATAGGTGAAGGACATTTTTGTAAGAGCAGGTTTCCCTAACTACCATGAAAGAATGTTTAAATGCGCCACAAGTGGCTTTTTCTCCTTGAGAAAAGGCACTTGCGGCTATTTTGAAAGTTCTTGAAGCGGGGTTTGGGGACAAACTTCTTTCAAGAAGGTTCTCCCCCATATTACTTCTTTGATTAAGCATTGGCGCTAGAGACTCTTTCGCACCGCTCCCAGTGTGGCTTCAATATCGGCGTCCGAGTGCGCCGCGCCCACAAACCAGGCCTCGAACGCTGAAGGCGCGAGATACACGCCGTTATTCAGCATCTTGCCGAAGAAGGCCGCAAATGCGTCTCTGTCGGACTGCAAGGCCTCCTCATAGGAGCGCACCGGTCCGGGATTGAAAAAGAGCGACATCATGGACCCTACGCGGTTCAGCGTGTGCGGGATTCCTTTGCTCTTCAGTATGTCCGTCACACCGCCGGCCAGCTTGGCCGCTTGAGCTTCCAGCAAGGGATAGGGATTGTCTCTCCTCAATATAGATAGTGTAGCCATGCCTGCGGCGACCGCCAAGGGGTTCCCCGAAAGTGTGCCGGCTTGGTAGACCCCGCCGACGGGAGCCAGCATCGCCATGATGTCTTTTCTGCCGCCGAATGCTGCGGCCGGCAATCCACCACCGAGAATCTTGCCCAAACACGTGAGATCAGGTCGTACGCCGTACAGCTCTTGCGCGCCGCCGGGAGCCAGCCGAAATCCGGTAATCACCTCATCGAAGATCAGCAAGGCGCCGCTCGCAGAGCACACTTCGCGCAAGCCTTCGAGGAAACCGCTTTCCGGGGGCACAACGCCCATATTGCCGGCCACCGGCTCGACGATCACCGCGGCCACCGCTCCTTCGTTTCGCGCAAGCAGGTCTCTCACCACGTCAAGGTCGTTATATGGGGCTATCAGCGTCCCGGCTACGACGCCGGCGGGAACCCCCAGCGAATCCGGCAGTGAGAAAGTAGCAGCGCCCGAGCCCGCCTTGGCCAACAACGCGTCGCTATGCCCATGATAACAGCCCGAAAACTTGATGATCTTGTCGCGACCGGTAAATCCACGGGCGAGCCGTATTGCGCTCATGGCGGCTTCCGTGCCGCTGCTCACCAGGCGAACCATTTCTATTGAGGGCACAAACTCAATGATGAGCTCCGCAAGCTCCACTTCGCGCTTGGTGGGGGCTCCGAAGGTCAGGCCCGCTTTCATGGCGGATTCCAGCGCATCGAGCACCTGCTGGTTCGCGTGGCCGAGGATTAACGGCCCCCAAGAGCCTACGTAGTCGATGTATTCGTTGCCGTCTTCGTCGGTGATATGCGAACCGCTGCCCGACGTGATAAATCTTGGGGTAAAACCAACGGATTTAAAGGCCCTTACAGGTGAGTTCACCCCACCGGGTATTACCTTAATCGCTTCCTGAAGAAGCGCCTCAGACTTCGGTGATGCGTTCATTCTTCATCCTATTTCATGGATTGCCGCTGAGTTGCAGAGCGGTCGTTTCGTTTACCTTCGGCGCACTCTTTCGCCGACGGAGGACGGGTAAACGGTTACGCAATTATTCCTCATCCTCGAAATATGTCATGCTGACCTTCTTCAATTCGCGCACGCTGAAGAGCGTCTCGTGATCTTCTATGGCCTCATGTTGAGACATGCGTTCGATGGTTCCAAGGCATTCGGCCTGAGATGAGGCATGCACCATGGTGAAGATGGTTCCCCCAAGGCGTCCGAACGGCGGTCGTTCGTAACAATGGCTGACTTCAGAGAAAGACGCAAACCAGGAGCCCACTTCTTCGACTCTGTGTTCGTCGACTTTCCACACCACCATACCGTTGAATTGGATGCCGGCCTCCACATGGCGAATCATCGCTCCCAGCCTACGGACCATGCCTGATTCAAGCATTCGCCGAACGCGGGTCAAGACTTCGTCTTCACTGATGTTCAGGCTTGCGGCGATGTCGCGGTATGGTTCGGGGCTGAGCCCGAGATCCCCTTGGAGCGTAAGAAGAATTTTTTTATCAATAGCGTCTAGGTTCATACAGTGTATTATGGAACTCCAAATTGAACATGGTAGTATAGGCCGCGTGAACCAAGGTCTCAAAGAAAAATACCACGTGTGCATCGTATTTCCAATGGGAATGGAGTCGTACCGGTTTCTCCAGCGGCTTGAAATCCGCAGCAGATGGAGCGCGGGCAAAGCCACATACCGACAGGCCTTCTTCGAGGGCCGGACCTTGCTTGTCATCAAGAGCGGGGTTGGGCCTGCTCGTGCGGCCGCCGCGCTCCACCGATTGGACGAGCCGCCTGCGCCGTGGATTATATGCGCGGGCGTCGCCGGAGCTTTGGCCCCCCATCTGTGCGTCGGTGATGTGGTAATCTCGCGTGAGACCTGCTTCGACGCGGCGCCGAACATCACCGAAACGTGTGACCCCTCTCTCATAAACGAGATGGCCGAAGTCTGCCGACGAGCCGCATTACGGCATAGTATCGTGAAATCGGTGACTGTGGGGCAGGCGGTGTTTGAACGCAACGAACGACAGGCCTTGTTCGACCGGACGGCAGCCGCTTCCGTTGATATGGAAACCCATTCTCTGGCCCTTGAGGCCCAACGTTTGGGCGCCGCATACGGGAGTGTCCGCGTCATTTCCGACGACATGAATACCCTCTTGCCGCCCGCGCCGAGAAACATCATCGAGCTGTGCCGCCGACCTCTGACACTCCATAGAACCCTGCCTGCTTACCTGGCCCGACGATCCTTTCACAAGAAGCTGCGCTGCGCCGTAGATATGCTGCCGGACATTCTGGTTCAATTGGTGAGACGTCTTTCCGTCGGGGCTTGATCCGCAGCGGCAATTAAAGAAGTATTGTGTGCTTTCAAACGAAAAATATAGGTGAAGCCTTTTTTGTAAAAGCAGGTCTCCCTAGCTGCTACGGAAGAATGTTAAGAGTAGCCGCTTACGGGTAGTTTGCAAATTTTTGCAGAGGGGTTTGGGACCCAACGTTCTGTCGAGAAGGTTTTCCCCACTATTACTTCTTTGCCGACACATTGGTATGAGCGTACGCGCTCGAGCGCGTACCACTACCGTCGCCCAGGCCGCAAGCGACTAAACGGCGCCGTATTCGGACCAAATATCGGTCAATTTTGGGGTTAATTTACACGGTAGTAAGCATGACTCTACGGTTGTATATTTCAGTTACAAGGGAAAAAACAAAGATTGCTTTTCGGCGCTTCAATATTGTTATAAATTAGTACTTAGAGACTCATGAGTCTTACCCGAACAACACTTTTGCGCAAACATTCTCTCGGGGATCTGTTCAACCACGTGCTGCGGGTACGGCGGGGCTTTCTCTCAGCGGCTCATACCTTGCGCCGGAATCGCGACCGGGAATCACAGAGGGGAACAAGTGGTGTAGCTGACACCACACACCGGCTCATAGAGCCGAATTGAGGTAGCCAGCGAGATCTTCGTCGCTTTTCATGAAAACGCCGAGTCCTTCCCGCCACACGTGCTCGGATTCCATGCAGAGGTACATGCGGGCTTCGGGGTCGTGGGACCGGATTGTGTCTGCCATGAAGTGGTATATCTCGATGCGCCGATTTACGTGCAACCGGGATTTACCGTCCAGGGCCGTCAAGAAGCCCTCATGGAAGTACGGGATGCGGCCGAAGCGCTCTATCGCCACATCCTTGAGCTTGGGCACAAAACGCAACACTCCGAGGGAGAACCAGACAATCCCGCGGGAGTCTACGCTCTCGAAAATTCGCCGAATAGTCTCCGCGTAGGCCGGCTTCCAGTCAGCCACCGGCAGGATGGGATCGAAGTGGAACGCTAATTTGTAGCCCTTGTCCTGAAGATGCCGAGCCGCCTTGAGTCGTGCGGTTAAAGACGCGGAACGAAGCTCTTGGGTCCGCGAAACCACAGCGGCGTTCATGGAGAAGCCCACAACGACCGTGCTCCGGGGTGTGCAGTTCAGGAGGCCGTCCACGCAGTCGCTTTTGGTCTTGAACTCCAGCGAGACGACGTCCTGGTCGGCGAAAAGCTCGACGAGCGTGGAACTGAGGTTCGTCACCGGATCCAAGGCCAGAGAGTCCGTGAATTCACCGGTGCAGAACCTGCGGCGTCGCGTAGGATTATCCGATAGCTCCCGCTGAACTGCGGCGGCCATCTCATCTGTGTTGACAAATACTTCTAGGGCCGGACGATTGAGATACGCCTGCAGTGCGCAGTACGTGCAATCCATGGGACAGCCCTGCCCGATGTGAAGTATCTCCAGGCCGCAGCAGATGTATTCGTTTGTGCCTGGGCACGGTTTGACGAATGCGCCGGAGTGTCGCATGAGCCGAAGGATGCGTTTCCCTTTGAGCAAAGGGTCGGGCCGCATGAGAAGCTCCTGCATGCGCTCCTCGGCGGCTTTACCGTGAAGAACGCGAGCGCCTGCAGCCCTAGCCGCTATTTCCCTGGTGAGCGGATAGTCCGCGGCATCCTCGTCAATCCAAATTTCGTCGAGTTTGTACTTCATTCCGGAAAATGCGCTCCAGCGGAAGACTGTACTACGCATCGAGCTGCGTTGACAAGCCGACGAAAGTTACGGCCGTACGCTCCACCACGAACATGAAACTGAATCGTCGCGGACCCGTTCCGCAAGGAGGGAGAAACATGCCTAAGAGTAGACTCGCTCAAGCTGGTGAATGCTCGTTTCGCAAAGCAACTAGATACGAGTATGCGCCGCTGGGGTCATCGCTACGCGTCGGCGGATCAGTAAGCACGGGTTCACGCCGCGTTGAGGCGCTTAGTGCAATCTGCTTAAGGACGAATAGCCCAAACAAGAACAGCTCATGGGCAGTCCGACTAAGTAGTATTCGACGTCAGCCGGTTTCCAGCGTGTTCAACGACTCAATAACCCGCTCCGCCTCTTCCATGGAAGATGCTCGGTATTCGATTACGCAACCCGGTTTTTCGAAGGACTGGTACGGCCGCGCCGTCACCTCAGGGGGCGGAGATAACTCTTGAAGTCGGCTTTCGAATAGCTCTTTGTCCGCGACAAGCTCGGGGCATCGCATCTTCAGGAGCGCCATACGGAGGCCTTCGGCCCGCTCGTGAGGACCGGCGCCTATTGGGATATTGACCTCCGCTTGGTGAATCACGGCTTCCACGCTTGCTGCCGTGGAGACAGACAGATCCACGATGGCAGCGGTTACCTCAGCGGCTTTACTGCCGTTCAGGCCGAATTCCTGAACAAGATCGAAGATGCGTCGGCGATCTCCCGGAGAAAGCGCGGTCATGAGAATCATAGTCTTTTCTTGGAGTCGGCCCGCGGCGTACGCTTCGAGCAAGTAGGCGTCGAGCAGCCCTATTTTCCGGAGGCGCTCGATCTTCGGGCCGTACGCCGGTAAATCCAAGGCGGGGAAAAAGACCTGAACCATTTCTTCCCGCTTGAAGAGGTCGCAGAGCCGACCGACAACATAGGCCAAGGTAGCGGGAGCGAATCGACCGCAGCCCAGGTTGTCCCAGAAGGCCAACGCAAAGCCGTCTTGCTCGAGCATTGCTTCGGGGATGATTCGCACGTCAATCGAGGGTAGCCCCAGCTCTATCGCGGCTTCTATACGGCGTCGGCCGAGCACGGGGACCAGAGAGTCACCCCTGCGCTGGACCACTGGGGGGTTGAGCACACCCACTTGGCGCACGCTCGCTCGTAGGCCGTCCAAGGGAGTGTAATGCGGCACGTAATAGCGAAGATCAGCGAGATCTATAGATGTCGGCGCCAATGACGCCGCTTGTACATTTGGCAGCCAACGCAAGGTATTCCTCCGCCTCTGTGTGCTTGCCTCTCTTGGTGAGTCCCGAGGCTACGATGCGGCATTTTCTCGCCAGCTCACGGCCGGCCTTTTTGCGCAATGCCTCGCACAGAGAGGGATTCTCCAGGATCTTCACGAGGCCGCGTATTCTGTACCGGTCGATGGTTTGGGTAATGACGGAGAGCTGATTCTCCGCCTCAGCGTGCTTAATGAGCAAAGGTTCGGGGACAAATCCCACCTCGTAGAAAGCGGTGATACGCAGCCATAGATCATAGTCTTCGGCAACGGGGAGCGACTCATCAAAAAGCCCTACGTCCTCAAACAGCCTGCGGTGAATCATAACCGATGAAGGGCTTATGAGACAACGCTCCACAGCCCGTTCAAAGAAGAAGCCGCCCTGTTTGCGATGATAAGCTTTTTGGGGAAGTACCTTCCCATTGCGAAACCATGTTTCATTCGTATGCCACACGAGGATTTCCGGCCTTTTTCGAGCGCATTCCATTTGTCGTTGGAGCTTTTCAGGGCGCCATTCGTCATCGGAATCTAAAAAGGCCGGCCATACTCCTAAAGCTACACGTACGCCTGCGTTGCGCGCTGCGGAGACGCCTCTGTTTGGTTGGGTGACCACGCGCACATCGGGGAAGCCGGCTAGTATACCTTGCGTGTCGTCCGTGGAACCGTCATCCACAACGATGAGTTCCCAATCCTCGTACGTTTGATTCAGAACGGATTGGATGGCTCGCGGCAAGAAACGGGCGCGATTGTAGGTCGGGATGATTACGCTTACTCGAGGCATCCCGGAGTATTACTGAAATCGGGGAGAGAAAACAATGCAGTCGAGGGGAAATACGTCTCGGGTCAGTTCAGGAAGGCTATCCTTGTCGGCTAACTGAAGCGTAGAGGTACTATCGCCGGCGATAGCGGCTGAGGCCGATGTGCTTTCATAGAAGTAAGATGGGCAGTCCTTTTGTTGTGTAGCAGGTTTTCCCAATCTCACTCTTAGAAAATGTACGATTCGCCGAAAGCGGCATTTTATCCTTGAGAAAAGCCGGTTTCGGCAAGTTTAGAAGTTCTTGGAGAGGGGTTCGGGGAGAAGCCTTCTTTCAAGAAAGGTCTCCCCAATATTACTTCTTTGATTGCGTATCGCTCTAGTGAACTACCGCGCTGCCGCCACTTCTTTCCTCTTGAGCTGGAACTCCTCGACGTGAAAGGGGGACTTGCGGGTGACTGTAGGCTCACTGGGTTGAGCGCTCACATCGGCGAAACTCATACCCCACTTGTATTTGCGGGCTTGCGGTTCATCCGAGGCGTCGATGTCGGCGGCCTTACGCGGCCCCACTTTACCCGAAGATGAGTCCGGCGCTTCGGGAGCGTCTACGTGTGAAAGCGCCTGGGCCTCTGCTGCGTCCGGCCGTCCGTCCACAAGCGCCCGTGTTATCGTCTTGGCGCCGCGATCGTAGTCGATGAGGAGTCGTTCGGTCTTCCCTGGGGCTTTGGAGTCGGCCAGCTCGACGACGATACGACCGTTGTTGACCTTGGCGCTCTTCACGGAGAGTCCTTCCGGCCTTTCCACAACATGCTTCGGGGAAGAGTTGTACTTGGGTCGCTCCGGCCGAACCGCCGCACGTTGTACCGGCGTGGGTTTAGGGGGTTCGCTCACGGCGGCGGTCCCCTGCGACACCGCTCCCATGGAGACGATGATTTGACTGCCCACGGAATCAACTGCAAAGGGTGGCGCGGGATTATCGCCGAAGTCAACCACGACACGCGCTTTAGAGTTCACGGCGCCGATACGGATTTCGTTCACACCGCCGCGGCCCACGTTGATTTTTCCGGGAACTTTGCCGAGTCCGGCGGACTCAATATCCACCACGAGCCGAGAGGGCTTATCGAGCACGAACGCGGATCTCTTTCCCGGCGTAGCGTCTAATTGCACGGTAACGGTCCTCAGATCACCGGCCAGACGCACGTCGGTAATATGCGCTGTCTCTTGGGCTTGGGCGTTTCCCCAAAAGCACAACGCCAGTACAAGCGCGAAGAGCGGACCCTTACAATGCCCCGAGTGCGAAGCGTAGACCTGAGCCGCTGGAGTATTCTCACGCCTTTCATTGCCGGGACGGCTACACCGGTGTATAGCGCCTTCGGAGAAATTGGTTGCGATCCGCTTTTGTTTTGCTATGGGCATTGCTCTATTCCATGAAGCGTATTTAGCGAAGCGCCGTAATTGCGCTCCAGCGGCGCCACACGGTATATGTGGCCACTTCGCGTCACCATATCATTGTGGTGAGTAAATTTCAACACATTCCGAGGTCTAAAGCGAGATCCTAAACTGATCTCTTCAAATTTTTGAAGCTATGCTCAAACTCAAAGACGTATTCCCCTAATGTTGCTTGAGGCGCATTACAAAGTATTGAATGTTACATGAGCGTGACGGCGGTCGGCCCATGACCTGTTATGGTAATCCACAAACAGCGGGAACTTTAGCAATCCACATTTTGACTTAAATGAAGAAGTGATTATGATTAGTTCATACTACGATAGGAGATAATACTATGAAGGCCCGATCAGATTATGAAGAAGCCGTGAATGATGTCGTTGATTGCTTGAATGAACAAATCGATAAAAAATTAGCGCCGACGGACTCCGATGAGACTTTAGGGACCGGGCCTTTGGATGACGAGAAGGTAGCCTCGATGATAGCCAACCGAGAGGCCACTCGACGAGGATTATCTCAACTGGAAGATGATTGTTCAGTATGCACGCCGTGCAAGGAATAATAATTGTTCGTTAGTTGATTAGCCGCATTTCTTTTTATCGCCGCTGTGCGTGTTCTAAAGGGAAAAACGCTTTGTAGGACATGTTCGGTTTCCGCATTTAGAACCACGGCGGCGATTCTCCCCCTAACCGCTGGCCGGTCCATTATCGCCTATGTATAAGTCCAATTTTCCCACAACGTTCGACCAACCGAGCATAGGTTTTTCTCTTTAGGTGTCTTATAATGAGCAAATTATTAGTTTGATGTTAGTGTATCCTACTTACTTTCCTGCTGAGGGGGCTGTTATATAGCCTTGCGCAGGAAACATCCTTCTGAAGAGGGCAACATATGGACATCTTGCAAGCTGCGGACATTTCCAACTTGATGAAAATGAAATGCGGAACATGCGTATCCATGTATGTTCCTACGGGTAGGACGGGATCCGATAGCCGACAGGCGCCGCTGCGCCTGAAGAATGCGCTGAAGAAGGCCGAAGACTTCCTGGAGGCGGAAGGCGTAAGGCCTCCCGAAGCCAAAGAAATCCTCAAGCCCGCATACGATTTAATTAATGACAACCTGTTCTGGTCTTATCAAGAAGAGAGCCTGGGCTTGTTCCTCAGCGCCGAGTTTTCAGCTATTCACAAGCTGCCGATCAAGACCGCTGAGTTCGTTGGAGTATCGGACAAATTTTACCTAAAGCCGCTACTGGCCTTGCTGCAAAATGACGGTGGATTTTATGTTTTGGCCATAAGTCAGAAAAAGGTCGGTTTGTATAAAGGCTCGAAATTTCAGATCGAAGAGATACCCATCAAGAATATCACGGATGATATAGATGAAACGCTCAAATATGACGAGAGCCAGTTCAGCCCCGTTTCACTTCCCAGCGGCGGCGGCACACGAAACAGCGGCATGGCTGTCCCCGGCCACGGCACTCCCGATGACTCCAAAGAGGAAATAGTTCGCTACCTGCGCGACGTCGAGCGAGACCTGCGCCGATATATCACTGATATTCACATGCCGTTAGTGCTTGCGTGCGTGGAGTACCTCGTGCCGATCTATCGCGACATTAACACCCATCCACTTGTGGGGGACGATTTCGTCCCCGGGAACCCGGACAACGTTTCCGCCGCCGACTTGCACAAGGCCGCTTGGAACGTTGTGGAACCCATATTTTTGAAGGCCCAAAAGGACGCCATAAAAAAATACTATGAGATGGCCGGCACTGGTAGAACACTCAAGGACCTGAAAAAGGTCGTGGAAGCCGCGGTCAACAGGAGAGTAGATACTTTGTTCGTCGCCTTGGGGGGCATACGACGCTGGGGAACGTATGATCCCGAAACGGCCCAGGCGGAATTACATGCCGAGCGCAAACCCGGGGACGAGGACCTCCTGGACCTTGCGGCCATTCAGACGGTCCTGAACGGCGGCTCCGTCTATGCCGTGGATCCCGATCAGGTCCCCGATGATCGGCACGTTGCCGCGATTCTGCGCTACTAATGACCCCTGCATGTTGTAATTGAGATCAATGACTTCGGGGAGAATCTGCCGGCGGGTTCTCCCCACGCCCTACCCGTCCCTTCCCGCCCTGCGTCGGCCACTCGTCCGCGCCTCTTGTTTTTCGCCGCTCGAAATAGTACATCCCGAGAAGGCGCCACGGCCAAGCGCTGGTGAATGCAGGCCCCGACTTCGTTATAGCAGTCAACATACTATGTGGAGAGAAGTGTGTGAAAGAGTTTTTATCCATCATCTCTAAGGCGATCCTTATCGCCCTACTATGCAGCGCAGTCGGCCTGCTGAGAAACACCGTCTCCTCTCAGCCGCTACCGCTCATCTACACCAGACCCACGGAAGTCACGAAGGAGGGCGTCAAAATTCCCTTAATCGACGTCAAGCAAGCCAAGACGTATTTTGACGACCTTCAGACGACCTTCATAGATACTCGCAAAGAGGAAGACTACACCAGCGCTCACGTGAAGGGGGCCGTTTTCTTGAACCCGGATACGATGCAGGACAACTTCCCCATGGTTCAGCCGCTGCTGAACGAGGACAACAAGATAATTCTCTATTGCTACGGTCCCGAATGCGACATGGCCGAAGAGGTCGCCGCGTTTCTCGGACAGCTTGGTTATAAGAAATTACTCATCATGAATTCGGGTTTCCGGGCCTGGGAAGAAGCGGGCTTCCCCGTTGAAGGGAGCGGCAAAGACCGTCGCAGCAAGGGAGGCGAGGAATGAAATATCTTACCCTGGCCGCACGATTGCTCATAGGCGGTCTGTTCATATATGCGTCCATTTACAAGGTGTGGGACCCGGCGAGCTTTGCGGTATCTGTTCGCAACTACATGATTCTTCCTCCCGACTACAGCAACCTGGCGGCTCTTACCTTGCCCTGGATAGAACTCGTTGCGGGGGTTTTCCTCATCCTGGGTATAGAAACCAAGGCGAGCGCCTTTCTCACTACCGGGATGCTGGCGGTGTTTTTTGGGGCGATCCTCTATGCGTATTCAATAGGGCTGGATATAGATTGCGGCTGCTTCAGCTCCTCAGCGGGATCGGCGGGCAAGATCAGTCCGTACCACATTGCGCGTGATTCTATGTTGTTAATCATTTCGTTTTTGATTATTGTGGTAGACAAAGGTGACTTCAGTGTCCTAAGCGCCCTCAAGTCACAGTCGGCGTAAACTGCGACCATTCCGACGTTTGCGTCTCTTCCGCATACCACGGCGCCTCGGCGCCCTATTGTCCCACAAGGCAGGATCTCTTGGCTGGAACACCGGGAACATCATGAATACAAGAATGCGATTCCTCATGTGCTTTGCGTTGATGTGCTTTGCGACCCCGATCTGGGCTAATGAAGTACACGACTTGGCGGATCGAGACCCTTCCGTGCGATCCAAGGCCGCCGAAGCTCTCGGTAAAGGCTGAAGCCGCAGCATAGGGGCAGTTCAGCCCTTGGTCCATGCCCTGAAAGATGTTGATCCACACGTACGGAAGAACGCAGCGGAATCCTTATCCCATTATCCGCTCGGAGCCCATGAATCCGTTCCACCCTTGCTGGAGTTGCTCTACGATACCCATGACGAGGTGCGATCCGCAGCGATTGTCAGTTTGGCGAAACTCGGCAGGGGCTCGAAGGACGTGGAAATCGCCCTGCGCAACATAGCCGACGACCCGCAGGACGCCGAAACGCTTAGAGCGGCGGCGGCGCTGGCGCACTTGGGTAAAGCGGAAGAAAGTGTCATCCCTCAGTTGTTTGCGGCCATGTCCGTGGATGACCCATGGGTCTCGGACGTAGCCATGAAGGGACTCATCTCACTCAGCGCCAAAGCCCCCGACCAGATAACGGAGCGCTCCTTAGCCGCCGTAACTGAAGCAAAAGCCCCCGCCGCAACGAATTCGCTGAAGCTGCTTCGGCTCGTGGGCCGAAAACATCCAATGCCCGTCGAGCGATTGGCCGCCGCCTACGACAATCTGAGCGGTGAAGACCGCAAGCTGCTCGTGGAAACGGTAATCGCGTTAGACCCGCAACGTAAGCAGAGCCATGCGCTGATCCTCAAGGCAAACGAGGACCCGGATCCCTCCATGAAGATAGTTGTCATGGCTGCATTGGCCCAAATGGGCGACATGACTCCGGAGGAAAAGCGCCTATTGCTGGACGGACTGAGTGACCCGAATGCGGAAGTGAGGTTGGCCGCCCTGAAGATCGTGACCGAGCGAAGAATCGCCTTGAATGATGCCTCTGAACGTCTTACGGCCTTAACCGACGATCCTGACCCGCGGATCCGCCCCTTAGCCGTCGCAGCCCTGGGTTCGCTCACGCCGCCGCCGGTGAATACGCTCTCTGTTTTAAGCGCCTCGTTGCACGACAAGAGCAAAGACGTGCGTGGCGCGGCGGTATTATCTCTCAGGAATTTCGCTAAGCATAAGCCTCAGGAGTCCATTGACCTGCTTACGTCGGCGCTCAAGACCGAGGAAGATGTCCGTCTTAAGGAATACATTGCCGAAGCGCTCTATGGGCTGGGCATAAAAACGCACATCACGCCCGTATCCGCTGCACAAAAAGGCAAAGAGCTTGTCCCTGGCTGGGATCTTACACGAGACTAGAAGCGAAGCTAGGGCGCCATATGCGGCGCCGGATGGGAAGCGATCCGCAGTCTTACGTCCGAGACGCTTCTCGTTGCAACCGTTCATCGACAACGGGTTTGGAAGAGAGACTCATCTCCCTTCCAATTTTAGAGCGAATCAGAGCCCTGATAGGCCCCATAACCCATTACAACCGGCTTCCTCAGTCCACCTCATCCAAAACCACGCCGTCATGCGACACCAACCGCACGATCACGGATCGTTTCCCAATGGCGTGGGTTGAGCAGCTAAGGCACGGATCAAAAGCCCTGATCACCGCCTCGATGCGATTAAGCGCCCCTTCGCTGATCTTATCGCCCGTTATGTAGCGCTTAGCTACCTGGAGGACGCCGCGATTCATGGCCAGATTGTTGTTGCCCGTGGCCACGATGAGGTTCACCGCCTCAATAAGGCCGTCTTTGTCTACCTTGTAGTGGTGGAACAGCGTGCCGCGAGGAGCTTCCACCACGCCGACGCCTTCCCAATGGTTCGGTTGAGCAAACGCCCTCACATGCTCGCTGAGAATGTCCTCATCCTTGAGCAGGGCATCCAACACCTCGATTGAATAGAGGATCTCAATGAGCCTCGCGTAGTGGTTATAAAAGGAACTCATCACGGGGCCACGCTCCAGCCTGATGAATTCCGCCCATTCCTGATCGGCCAGCGGAGTGCCGGTCCCTGTGCAGACATTTAGTCTTGCCGCAGGTCCTACACGGTAAATACCATCGGGGAAGCCCGCGGGTTTATAATACGGCGACTTGAGATAGGACCAGGGTTCCACCGCCTCGCCGATGTACTCTTGGTAATCAGCGGGATTCACTCTGTCGTGAATAAACCGACCCTTGGAATCAACAAATCGCAGAAAGCCGTCCACATGTTCCAGCGCGCCGTTCTCATTCACCAGGCCCAAGAACATGGTGGGGAAGTTCGCAAAGCTCCGGATTTCGTCGCGGTAATCATCTAAGACAGACTTAAACCAGTTCAGGGTCCGGTGCGTGATGGCCAAAGCCTCGGGTATCACCGCGAGCATCTCGTCGCGGTGCTCTTCGGAAAGAGCTTCGTTCACTCCACCTGGCACTACCCATGAGGGATGAATGCGTTTACCGGCGAATCCACTGATAATCTGCTGACCTATCTGTCGCAGTCGAATGCCGTCGGTGGCCAGAGCGGGATTGGCTTTCAGAAGCCCGATGATGTTTCTCTGAGCAGGATCGGAATCCATGCCCAAAACCAGATCGGGAGCGGACAGGTGAAAAAAGCTCAAGGCGTGAGATTGGATGAACTCCCCGCAATTGAGCATGCGTCTCAATTTTTTAGCTACGGAAGGGATTCTTACGCCCAAGATTTCATCGCATGCCTTTGCCGAAGCTATTGAGTGGCTGACTGGGCAAATCCCGCAGATGCGTTCCACTATGGACGGCATCTCCGTGAACGGGCGCCCCTGGCAGAATTTCTCGAAACCGCGATACTGGGTGACGTGAAACTGCGCGTCGGTCACGTTTCCCGCATCGTCCATGAATACGGTCACTTTTCCATGACCCTCCACTCTCGTGATGGGTTCTATCGTTATGGTTTGCGTCATGCTGTTATTCTCCAGCGTGGTTAAGCGCCGAATCGAGTTTTCCCTTGTAGGTCCGGCATACGGCCCTCCAAGAGTTCACTCAAGGCGTAGTATATGGTGTCGGCGGACGGAGGACATCCCGGCAAGAAGACGTCCACAGGCACATATTCGTGCACCGGTCTCGCCCTCTTGAGCAGAGCCGGAATCCTCTCCGTAGGCGTAGACTGATTGAAAGTCGCGTTCAGCACGTACCCGGTCTTTAGTGTTTCCGCCACCGTAAACCGATTGCGCATCGAGGGCACATTCGCCGTAACAGCGCAATCCCCAAAAGAAATGAGGCACTTGGTCTTCGAGCGAATTTCCTGAACCAGGTGTTCATCGTGCTCGCTGCTGACCGCGCCTTCGACGAGCGTCACATCGACGTTTTCAGGGAATTCTTTTGCGTCCACAAGAGGACCGTAAACGAGTTCAATTTTGGCGGCCAGTTCGACAAGTCTTTGATCGAGATCAAGGAGAGACATGTGACAGCCGGAGCATCCATCCAACCACGTAGTAGCGACTCGCGCTATACTCATACTCGGTAACTCCTTTGTATATATGGTGCGATGCTACTTGCCATTGTGACCCCGCATCATTTTCAAGTAGGGCAAGAACTGCTTCCGTTTGGTCATCTCGGCGACGGATTTCCCTTTTTCGGATAAAGCTCCGGTGGGACATACCTGAACGCACTTACCGCAGCTCGTGCAGGTCTTCGCCTCGCCCCAGGGTTGATGCATGTCCGTAATGACCAGGCACTCTATGCCGCGTCCCATTGCGTCCCAGGTGTGGGCGCCTTCAATCTCGTCGCACACGCGTACGCAGCGCTGGCACAGAATGCAGCGGTTGTGATCCATGGAAAAACGATCGTGAGTGGCGTCTAGGCCCTGTTTAGGATACATGTAGTCGTAGCGCACATGTGTCATTCCAAGCTCCACGGTTAGAGCCTGAAGCTCGCAATGACCATTGGAAACACACACGGAACACACGTGATTTCGTTCGGAAAACAGCAGCTCGAGAATCTTCCGGCGATACTCCCTCACTCGTTCCGTATTGGTGAGGACTTCCATGTCCTGTTTGGCCAAGGTGACGCAAGAAGGCATCAGCTTGGGTGAGCCCTTCACTTCGACTATACACAGGCGGCACGCTCCACGTTCGGACAGCCCGTCAAGATGGCACAGGGTAGGAATGTGGACGCCGTTTTGTCGGGCTACGGTGAGCACCGTCTCATCTTCCCGAGCGCTCACGTCCCTATCATCAATCTTGAAGGTGAGCACACGCACGGGATTCACGTCGGCTACTACTTTGGGCTTAATCGGGTTCATGGGTGACCTCCGTTCCCGTTCATATCGCATGCCCCTGCCGGACACACTTTGTCCTGAATGTGCGCCAGATACTCGTGTTTAAAGTACTTGAGCGTGCTCAACACCGGATTAGGGGCTGTTTGACCCAATCCGCACAAGCTTGTGTTTTTGAGCAGATCACAAAGGTCTTCCAGGAGATCCAGGTCGGACATCCGAGCGGTCCCTTCGGTAATTTTACAAAGAATGTTGTAGACTTGAGATGTTCCCACTCGACACGGCACACATTTGCCGCACGATTCGCTGGTGCAGAATTCCATAAAGAACTTGGCCACATCCACCATGCAGGATGTTTCGTCCATGACGATCATGCCGCCGGAGCCCAGGATTGAGCCCACTTTTGCGAGGGATTCGTAATCCACCGACATATCGAGGTATTCCTCAGGGATACATCCCCCTGAAGGTCCGCCCGTCTGCACGGCCTTGAACTTCTTGCCGTCCGGGATGCCGCCGCCGATGTCAAAGACGATGTCCCGGAGCGAATAGCCCATAGGCACTTCTATGAGACCGGTATTTTTGACCTTTCCCGCAAGCGCGAACACCTTGGTGCCTTTGCTTTTTTCAGTCCCGAGGGATGCGAACCAAGAGCCCCCTTTTCGGATAATCGGGGGAATATTGGCGAGGGTTTCCACGTTATTGATGAGAGTGGGACTGCCCCACAGACCGAATTCAGCAGGAAACGGCGGACGAGGCCGAGGCGTGCCGCGTCTTCCTTCGATGGAGGCCAACAATGCCGTTTCTTCACCACAGACGAACGCTCCCGCGCCCAGCCGGATCTTGATGTCGAAGTTAAAATCTGTGGTGAAGATGTTATTCCCAAGCACCCCGAGTCGTTCGGCCTTTGCGATAGCGGTACGGAGCCGCTTCACGGCAAGAGGATACTCCGCTCGACAGTAGATGAACCCTTTGGACGCGCCTACCACGGATCCGAGTATGGCCATGCCTTCGAGCACACGGTGGGGGTCGCTCTCCAGGACACTGCGATCCATAAAAGCGCCGGGATCACCTTCATCGGCGTTGCATACGATGTATTTTGTGTCGCTGCGCGCCTTGGCTACGGCCGTCAGTTTCAAGCCGGTGGGAAAACCGGCGCCGCCACGTCCCCGAAGACCGCTGCGCACTATCTGCTCAATGACTCCTTGGGGACTCATGATGCGCACAGCCTGGTACAGCGCTTCGTATCCGCCTGCGGCTATGTAGTCTTCGATGCGGTCGGGATCGATCTTTCCGCAGTTTTCCAGGACGATCTTATATTGCCGCTTGAAGAAGCTCATCTGATCCGAGCAATTCAAACGATCGATAGGTTCGTTCCCCAGCGAATCGAGGATTTCCGGGACATCCGCCACGGTGACGGCTCTATAATACAGCTCGTCCGGCTCTATTGAGATTAGCGGGCCGGCCGTGCAGAGCCCCAGGCACCCAACGCCTTTGACTTCACACCAGCCTTCCAGCCCGCGACGGCTGATTTCCTTCTCAAAGGCTTCTTTGACGACATCACTCTGACAAGACAAGCACCCGGCGGCTACGCAGATGTTGATACGATATGCGTACCCCTCTTCGGTTTCCTTGGCGAATCGCCCTACTTCTTGCAATTCCTCAAGCGTCATTGTTCCTCCACTCCAGGATTCTCTCCAACACCGCTGGCGTAGAGAGCTTCCCTCGCACATCGCCGTCGAAAACCACGGCAGGGGCTAATCCGCAAGAGCCTAGGCAACGGGCGGTCACCAGAGACACCTCTTTGTCTTCGGTGGTTTCGCCGGGTCCGATTCCCACGTCTTTTTTGATGCCGTTTAGGATATTCGCCGCGCCGCCGATGTAGCAGGCGGTTCCCATGCAGACGACACAAGTGTGTTTTCCGGGAGGTCGCATTTTGAAGAAGTGATAGAATGTCGCCACACCGTATACGTGACTAAGCGGTAATTCCAGCGACTCGGCCACGTATTCCAGTGAATCCGTCTCCAGATAGCCAAATGACTCCTGAACGGAATGTAGTGTCTCTATGAGCGCGTGCGGTTGACTTCCGTTGAGCCGCATTGTGCGGTTAACGGCTCGCCAGCGCTTGTCTTCTTGTTTCGACACCGCTTCCAACGTTTTTTCCATATCATGACTCCAACATGGTTTCGGGTAAGACTCTGATCCACAACACATCGGCAATCGTTCACCGGACTTCATTCCAAAGAGGCGCCCGTTCGTAGAGAACGATTACACGCACTACTCCCTAGATCGGCCGGGAGTCCGATTGAGGAGAAGCGAACAGACCACGTAAAAGCAGCCCACCGCGGGCAGCGCTTGCGCTATTTCCAATACATGAGTCGGTGGCCGGGAGTAATGATGGCCGACACAGTTGGGAGGCATCTTAGGTCGGTGGGAGCGCACGAATGCGCCGACCTTGTTCTAAAATGTAAAAGATCAGTGCCTAGAGGGGACAAGCATAGCCGTTTTTCTCAATTTTGAAAAGATTTTTCTTGAGGTATAATTCAGGAACATCATTCACCGGGCGCAAAGATATAAAGCCCGGTGAACTACGATGGTAAAACTGCCGCGGACATTATTCTTCGGTCATCGGAGATAAAGTAAAGCAACCGGCATCTTCTTCCAATTTAAGGCCGTATACGGTCAACATTTCCTTGAGAGGCCGACCCAGGAAGAAATCCATAGTGTCAGGATTAAGGTTGAATTCCTTGGCAAAGAAATCCCTGGTAAAGTGATCCACACGCAGCAGGTCGAGCACCTCTTCCACGGTCTGCCCGTGTGTGGCTCCCAGTCTCGTGAGCGCCCGTTGGGTTTCGACGTGAGAACACTTCTCCTCATGCTGTTGGATAAGATTCCAGAGGGGACCGGTGTCTTTCAAGAGCTGCTCACGGTCAAGCCACTTGGGATTGTCCTGCATGGCATTTTCCGGATTCCAGCATTCCTGGTCGCGGCACTGCTTGGGCCGATTCTCATAGATGGCGCATTCCGTGGTTGAGGCGTTGTGAAACGCGCAGCGTTTTGAGAATGCTTGCTCCTTTATTTTAAGAAATTCATGCTCAGGAGTCTCGACGGATTGCGTCTTTTCGGAATACGTAGTTTCCCCGCGCCTGATGGTAATGATGTGCTCGGGTTTAAGGATGTCCTTGTAGAAGAGCGTTAAATCCTCCTCTACCAACACGGGGCTGCTTTTTGAGCAACACTCGCCGCATTTAACACAGTGAGGCCGAGTGGCGTAAGCCGCTTTGAGCAGGACTTCGCGAACGTTGCGCCATATCTCAGCTTCGGACCGAGGGTCGTCTTCCTGAGAGGCAAGGGCTTGAAGCTCTTCTTTCACTGAGTCGATGAGTTCCTGGGGTGTGATGTTTGCTTGCGTTTCCCAGATAAGAGTTCTCGCTTCTTCCTTGAGGGCCGTGAAGAAGAAACTCAGCTCGGAATTCTTAGTATCAGCCATTCTGAGACCTTTCATGTATATGGGAATAATTTCATCATAACAATGGAACACCGGACGCGAGACGGCTCTGCGCCTGATAAAAGCCGGTGGGAGACGCATCCCTTGCAGGGCTATCCAGTGCGTATTTCAAGTGGATATACGGCTCCTGGTGAACGCTCACCTTTTCATAGATCAGATACCAGCGGAAGGGGCGAACCTGCCGTCACCATTGGCGAATTTTCTATTATACAGAAAGCCTGCACGTGGTCAATGGCCGCGGGCCTGATACGGACGTGATACACCGTCTGTGAGCGTCAGCGCGTTTCACCCGCTGGGTCAAGTAACCTACTTCCCGCGCTTGAGCCTACTCTCAGAGACCTTGGCTTCCCATGTGTAAATGGGGTTCGCGGCAGTCCACCAGCCCGCCTTCTTCTCTTGAGAGAACTCTACTCTGCCGATGAATTTTATGCTTTTGTAGGCCTGGAGCAGAGGCGCTATTACTCTCAAAGGAGCCCCTCTATCAAAGGACAGGGGCTTGCCGTCCTTATCGAGCGTGAGCAGGATGCGCTTGTCGTCGTCCAGCAAGTCTGCGAGCCTAAAAGACTCGACGTAATGACCGAGACCTTGCGGCCTCGAATGCGTCTCGCCCAGAGAGTGAAAGGTCACGTACTCGGCGGCCGGGTCGGGTTTAACACTATTCAGGAGTTCCTTGAATCGAAAGCCCGTCCATTTCACTTGAGGGACGGTCCAGCCCTCTACGCAGTGAAAATCACTGACTTGGTCCACCAAAGGCAACGCTCGCAACGCGTAATACTTCAGTTCAGTGGGGTTTTCCACAAGACCGTCCACAATGAGTTTGAATTCCTCACGCTTATCCGAGGCCCACCGGATTTCTCCTGATTGAGGATCAAAAATGAATTCCGTTTTCTCGACCGTTCGAGTGGGAAAGTAATCCGCAAAAATATTCTTAACCGCCAAGCCTGTTCCAATGGCCGCGATGCCGAGCGTGTTCAATAGCTTGAGAATGGTCCGTCTGGACATATTCATGATGACCTCCGTCGGTGATCGACTGGAAAGAGGAATAAAATGAGCGGTGTCGGCCATTATGTTGTGGTAAGATACACGAGCCGACGAGAGCGCCGCAACCCGAGGCCGGCCGGCTCAGCGCGTTAACACCGAAGCGCACTCTACTCGAAACACCTGTTCCCATCGCTATGGTATAATGTGCCAATCCCGGCGCCTGAGAGCAAGCGGTCCGAAGCGCCGGCATTTCTCTGGAGCAGCATGTGAACCCTCTCCTGACCAGTCTCAAAAGTGTATGCGACGGTAATCCCCTCCAGGAAAAGTGGATACTTGCCCCCAGCTTCCGCATCGGTGTCCAGTGGCTGGATTGCTTGACCAAAACGAACAGCTTCGTCATGAACGCAAGACTCAAGACCGTAGGTGGATTGGCCGTGGAGCTGGCCGGACCTGAATTAGCGGCAAGCGACTTGACCTACATCGGAGGAGAAGCCTCGCTGCTGGCGGTTCACGCCGTCCTTAACCGGTTGCGGAATGACCCCTTGAGCTATTTTCACGTTATTCCCGCGAGCATGCGTTTCTCCGCCATAGCCTTGAACTCCGTCAAGGCGTTGCGAATGGCCCGCATCGCAGTGAATGATATTGCCGACCGAGACTTTGACCCGCCTGAGAAAGCGCGCGCGCTCAAGGAGCTGCTGAAAGAGTACGTGGGCCTCTTGCAGAAAAACGGCCTCGTGGACTCCGTAGACGTGCTTGAGATGGCCTGCCGCGCCCTGGACGCAAAGCCTCGTGTGCTAAACGATGTCCTGGTGTGGGCGCCCGAGTGTCTGGACCTCACGCCACTGGAACAGGACATGCTGAACCGTATCCCTGGGGATCAACTCATTCGGCCTACCCTGCCCCGTCTTGACGAAGCCCTCCCCGAGGATGCGAGCGACGTGCGGCGGCTGCGCTTTTGCGCTCAACCGGAGACTCTGACTTCCAAGGCCAAGGGTGACGGCGCCGTGAAGCTGTTCTCCGCAGTGGGTGAAATCAATGAAGTGCGCGAGATCGTTCGCAGATGCGGAGCCGAGGGCATACATCTCGACCAGGTGGAAATCCTCCATACGAATTATGACACGTATGCGCCGCTCATCTATGAGACCGTGATGGGCCTATTACCCACCGTGGATGCCACGACGAATGATCCTTCATCCTCCGAGCAACCTACATCTCGTGGCCTTACACCGTCAGGACGCGCCCACCTCAGGGGGACGTTCGCCGAAGGTATCCCGGCGCGGTATTCTTGCCCCGCTCGTGGCCTGTCGGCCTTCATGTCATGGATAGATGGGAATTATCCGCAAACCGGGCTTATTAGGATGCTCGACGAGGGATTGTTGCGAGTCTCGGAAGCGGCGCCCACTTTAGCCGATACCATGCGTCTAGCTGATGCGCTCCGCCGGGTGAGCATAGGAATCGGCAAGCCGCACTACCGGGAGCGCATCGAGGAGGCTATTAATAAGCGTGAGGCGCCGTCTCAGACCGGGAGCGCCCAAAAGCTCGAAGACGACGCTTCCGCCCAGAGCCTCACGGACTACCAAACGCTACTAACGTTCACGGATCGGCTGCTCAACGAGTGCCCTGATCCGCTTACCTTTCCTGCCGCGCTCAAGTGTGGGCTTGTGTTTCTCAGAGATTTCGCCGCATCTGAAAACGACCTGGACGAGGCGGTTAAGGAGCGCTTGGTGGAGACGCTTACCAAATACGCCACGTGGTCGCTGGAATTCGGCGGCCTCGACGACCTAGATTGGCGGGAATGGATTCCCTCGCTCGTCGGCAATCTGCGCATTCGCGCCTCTGCGCCGCGACCCGGGGCCGTACACGTTGACCACGTAATCAATGGCGGGCATTCGGGACGACCATACACCTTTATCTTAGGCTTGGATGAGTCAAAGTTCCCCGGCGCCGGAGCGAGCGATCCTCTTTTACTTGACAGCCCAAACGCGAAGATTGCGGAATGCGCCGGAAAGCCCTCCCAAGAAGTGGAACGCAAGATTCGCTTGTTTTCGCAGCTCTTCGACCTTGTGGAAGGCGCCGTCACGCTGAGTTATTCCTGCCACGACATCCACGAAGATCGGGAGACCTTTCCCGGTAAACTCTTCATAGGAGCGTACCGCATCCTTTATGACGTCCCTATGGCCTCTCTGAGCGACATCAAGCAGACTCTCGGGACTCCCGCTTCATTCGCGCCCGACGCCGAAACCAAATGTCTGAATATGGCGGATTGGTGGTTGTGGCGACTGTCGGCCGGCGGCCCCATTGCCGACATGGACGATGCTCTTCAACGAAACTACCCCCATCTATCGCGAGGCCTTGCGGCGGCCCAAGCCCGGGGCGGCGACGAGTTGACGGAGTATGACGGTTACATCGGCACGGTCGCCGCTGAACACGCGCCGTACGATCATTCCGGCCCAATTATGTCCCAGGCGAAGCTGGAGACCATGGGCGCCTGCCCACGACGCTATTTCTTTCGCTATATCTTGAAAATCTCCCCACCGCCCGACACAGACGTGAATTGGGAACGATGGTTGGATGGCGGCCGCTCCGGGGAACTACTCCATGACGTGTATTGCTCGTTCATGAAAGAACATATACTCGAAAGGCGTCCGCCGATCTTCAAACGTGACATATCTCGCCTCACGGCAATACTCGAGCAAACCATCGAGCGCTACAAAAGCGAATCGCCGCCGCCTTGCCTAAGCGCCTTTGATCGCAACTGCGCCGACTTACATCGGAGCGCAAAGGTCTTTCTTACCGAAGAAGAGGAACTCGGCAGATCCAGCCGCGCCCAGCAATGTGAACTGCCCATAGGCGACTATGCAAGGCCCGCTAGAATACCACTTAGCGAAAACAAAACGATGAAGGCCGTAGGTCGCATTGACCGCCTGGATAAAGAAACCGGACACGCAGGTTCCGAGTTCTGGATCTGGGACTACAAGACGGGCAGATCGGACGCCTTTACCCAGAAAGATCCTTTTCGCAAGGGGCGGCTGGTTCAGCATGCGTTTTATATGTTGCTTGCGGATTCTCACCTCAATAAAAAGTGTCATTTCGGTTATTTCTTTACAACAAAGAGAGAAGCCGGTTTACGTATTCGCCACCGCCGCGATGATATTACCGACAAGGGTACCCTGCTTGAGAAGGGAATAGCCGGCATCATGGAGCTGTGTGACGCAATAACGGATGGTCGTTTCCGGGCTACGCAATGGGCTGAGGAGTGTACCTGGTGCAACTACACCCACATTTGCGGCGACACCGGTGAGGATCGGGCCAAAGTCAAAGCCCAAAAGTCTAATGCTCCCAAGCAAAAGGCGCCACGGAAAAAGGCTCAAGTAACCACATGAAAACGCTTATTGATGACGCTCAGCGCCGACGAATACTCGAAGAAGACGGTAAAACGTTCATGGTGGAGGCTGCCGCCGGCACGGGCAAGACCACCAGCCTCATCAGCAGAATGCTGCTGCTCCTGGCGCGCGGACGTTGCACAACCGAGACCCTTGCGGCAGTAACGTTCACGAAGAAGGCCTCAGCGGAGCTGCGGCATAGATTCCGGCTCAAGTTGGAAATGGAGCGCGATACGCCCACCAGCTTCACCACGGACACTGAGCAGACGAATCTGGCTCAAGCTTTGGCGAACATAGACCGCCTCTTCATCGGCACCATACACTCATTCTGCGCCGCATTGCTGAGAGAACGACCGGTCCAAGCGGGAGTGGACATCGGCTTCCAAGAAATCGACGCCACTGAAGACGCCGCGTTGCGCACCGAGGTGTGGCGTTCTTTTACCGCCCAGCTTCACCAAAGCAAGGACCCTCTCCCGGATAGGCTGAATGCGCTCGGCGTTCAGTTGGCGGAACTCAAAGACGCGTTCTCAAAATTCGCCGACTATCCCGATGTGCGAATCCAGTCATTCGCGCAGGCAGCCCCTCCCGATCACACTGCGGCTCAGAAGGCGCAGATAGAGTTGACTCAGGCCGTCGCTAATTGGGTCTCTCCATGCGGCACAAGCGGCGCAACGGACAAGACGCAAGCGCTCTTCAGCGATATTCAACGGCTTTTGCGCCACCTGGATGCCACCAACCCCTTGGAATTATCGGATTTTCTTAAAGCCGCCGACAAGATCAAAAAGGGCCAAGAACCACCCCATGACGCCTTACCTGAGTGGGAGAGGTTCCGCGCGTTCTGCGATGAACATGCGGAACCTCTCGTAATAAAGTGGCGCGAAAACCGCTATCCCCTGGTCTTAGAAACCCTTCGACGAGCGGAAGACGAGTACCAAAAACTTAAGCAGCGCAGAGGGCAGTTGAACTTTCAGGATCTCCTGATGCAAGCGGCAAAGCTGCTCAAATCGTCTCCGGCAGTGCGTGCGCACTTTAAGGATCGATTTAAATGCGTGCTTGTGGACGAATTCCAAGACACCGACCCAATCCAGGCTGAGGTTCTGCTGCTCCTGACCGCCACAAATCCCGCAGAAACCGATTGGCGCAAATGCACGCCGGAGCCGGGATCCCTGTTCGTGGTGGGAGATCCCAAGCAATCCATCTATCGCTTTCGGCGCGCCGACATGGTGACCTACAACCAGGTAAAGGAAATCATTGAGAAAGATCCTCAGGGGGAAATTCTCCAATTGCGTTCGGGCTTCAGAACCGTACCGTCGGTGGTCAAATGGATCAACGACGTCTTCACCCCCGTAATCATAGCGGATGGGAACAAATCCCCGGAGTACGTCGCCTTAGACGCGGTCAAAGATCCAGCGCCTCCTATGGCGCTCTCGGGTGTGAGCTACGTCCAGCGAGCCGGAACCGGAGACGTCAAGAAGGAGGCCCAGGAAATCGGGCGGCATATACAAGCCGCTCTGAATGAGAACGGCGTGGCGGTGGGCGACGACACACACACGCAGCTTCAACCCGGCGAATTCATGATTATTACCCACACGAGCGCGAATCTCGGCGCATTCGGAGCCGTTTTCCAAGACCTGGAGATCCCTCATCAAGTGACCGGCGGCGCCGGCCTCAATCTCTCCAAGGAACTGAGGCTGCTGTATCTTTGCGCTGCGGCCGCGGGCCGTCCTTATGATCAAACCGCTCTAGTAGCCGTCTTGAGGAGCCCTGTTTTCGGCTTCAGCGATCTCTCTTTCTACAATTACAAGATTGCCGGGGGGAGCTTTTGCTTTCTGTCGGAGTTACCGGAAGCATTACACGCTACTGAAAAAGCGCTCTTCATGGGCGCCTACGCTCGAATTGCAAAGTGGGCTCACTGGCTACGGTCCTACAGCCCAGTGGTCGCCCTGGAAAAGATCATCGAGGACGTGGGCCTGTATTGCCTCATCGCCGGACATGCAGGGAGAATAATGGAGGCGGGCGCATTGGCGCGAGCCGTGGAGCTTGTGAGGTCCGCCCAATCCGGCTCACTATACGCTGCTGACGCGGTGGAACTCCTCAGCGTCCTTGCGGATCCTAAGAGTGAAGCCGAGCACGATTCACTTCCTGTGCGACCTTATGATATAGAGCCTCTTCGCATCATGAATCTCCATAAAGCCAAAGGCCTCGAAGCTCGCGTAGTGTTTCTCGCCGATCCCTCCAGTCCCAGAGAGCACCCAATCAACCTGCACGTGGACAGGTCCGACGTGAACGCCGCGGCTCCCCAAGGCTACTTGCGTATCCGCAACGGCCCTCACGAACACTCCGAAGTAGTGGCGCAACCGGTCAACTGGAACAATTACGAAGAAGAGGAAAAGCGCTTTCAGAAGTGTGAAGAAGACAGGCTGCATTACGTAGCGGCAACACGAGCCGGTGAAGGACTTATTGTGTCGCGGCAGGCGCCGAAAAAAGGCGGCTCCACGAATGCTACAATGCCTCGTTGGAGTTTCTTCAGTGACCACATAAATACATCCTTGGCGCGGCCCTCTGAGTGTAATCCACCCATTGCGCTTGCGCCGCCTGTGGCATTAGCGCCCGACGCCGTTCAAAACGCTGCGGCGGCCACTGAATCGCGGAGAGCTACGCTCACGGAAAAGACGTATGACACCGCTTCGGCAAAGATGCTTTCCGTGCAGCGGGTCAAGTTCACCTCCGAGGGAGGGTCGTATGCGGCGCAATGGGGCACGGTAATACACGCATTGTTGGAATGTGCGATGATCGACCCCAAAGCGGACTTGCACAACCAAGGCCTCGCTTTACTGGGACAAAACGACCTGGAACAGCTCATAGACCAGGCCCTGGAAACAGTGAAAACCGTGCGAAATGAGAATTTCTGGCAGCGCGCGCAAAACGCCGAAAAGCGCTTTGTGGAAATACCATTTCAGATACTCGACCGGAATCAGGCTAATCTTGAGGTCATGACACGGGGCATAATCGACCTGCTATTCAAGGAAAAAAAGGGCTGGGTTCTAGTGGATTACAAAAGCGACAGGATTCCTCCCCAGGCAATACAGGAACGAACGGATCTATATACGCCTCAGCTACGAGCCTACAAGACCGCATGGAAACGCATGACGGGTGAAGATGTGGTGGAAACGGCGCTCTATTTTACTCACTTGAAGCGCTATCATGTTTTCGACTGTTGATGTGCGAACTATGCCGCGCTACCCCACCACGAAGCGGGCTGAGCTGCCCTTGCTTGAAGTCGTGACCTCAAGGCGTGCGTCAATGCGGTTCCGGAGTTCTTCCACATGAGAGATCAGCCCCACGAGCCGACCGTCTTTCTGAAGGTCCGTGAGGGCTCGGAACGCAAGATCCAAGGTATCCTGGTCAAGACTACCGAAGCCTTCGTCCACAAAGATGGTGTCCAGTCGCATTCCGCCGGCGTACGCCTGGGCCACGTCCGCCATTCCGAGCGCCAGACTGAGTGAGGCCAAGAAACTTTCCCCACCGGAAAGCGTATTTACGGATCGCGCCGTACCCGTAAAGGTATCATGCACCTGTAAGTCCAGACCGCTTGTGGTCCGTCGGTCGGCGACATCCACGGCGCGGGAGAGCATGTATCTCCCTGCGGACATAATTTGGAGCCGCGTTGTGGCCGCAAGCAATACGTCATCCAGCAGCGCGGCCATGACAAACCGCTGGAACGTGACTCGTAGAGCATTATCGCCGTTCGCCACAGCGCTTATGCCGCCGATCACTCGGTATCGACCCTCCAAGGTCCGCATAGCGCGCTCCTGCTCCGCATAATCCGCCTTGATTCTCTTTACTTGTTCGGCTTTCTCTTTAAGCCGTTCAGTTTGGGCAAACGCTTCCTGCAAGGCTTCAGCGGACTGCGTAACGGCAGCCGTAAGTTCAGGGATATTCGGGCGGCTCACGTCCTTCACCTTGAGTTCCGCGCGTATCACCCTATCCCTTGCGGCCCCCAGCTGCGTGTCGTACTGCCGCAAGCTCGCATGTAAACGGGCAACCTGCGCCGGGTCGAGCGCTGCGGCGCGAAAGCTTTTCTCATGGGCGAAACCAATCTCCCTGAGCGCCTTTGTCCACGTGGTCTCTTCTTCGCCCGCCCTGTCGGCCGCGAGCGTTTCATTCTCAACGGCGGCAAGTAGAGCGGCCTTTGCCCCTGCGACATCGTTCGAGGTTGACGAGACCAGTTTTCGGGCTTCCTCCAACCCCTTTTCGATGGCTATGATGTCCATTTGCGTCTTGTTTCGTTCGGCTTCCGCCTTTACTACGTCACTCATATCGGCAGGGACTTGCTCCCGGATCGAGTTCAGTTCCCCCGTGATTCGCTCGACTGCGGCGCCGGCGGTCGAGTGGTCGTTTGTCAGACCCTCCAGCGCACGTTCAGCCTCGGTTAAGCGCTCTCTACCTTTCTCCGTCCGCTTTTGAAGCTCGCGTAGCGTAGCTTCCGCTTCTTTCGCGGTTTTCAGCTCGTCGGCCAGCTTATCTATGCCGACCTTGAATTCCTGTGGGTCTACAATGGCTTGCTCGCCTAGTTCCTTGAGAAGCATCGCTTCCGATGTCTGCGCTCCGGTGAGCCGCCCGGAGTGTTTCAGTTTTTGTTCCAGTAGTGCGTTCAGTTGCTCTCGGACCTGTTCAATTTTTTCCCGCGCCTTCTTGACCGTCTTGATGTCGGGTATGTCGGAATGCGCCTTCGCAGGATTGGGGTGCTCAGGGGATCCGCATACGGGGCAGGGATCGCCGTCACGCAAGTGTGAGGCCAACATTGCCGCTTTCCCGTTCACCCAATTGGACTCGAGTTCTTCTAATTTACAGCCGCTATTTGTTAGCAGCGTCCTTATTTTTTCCTCCTGCGCCGTCAGGTCGTTCAGAAGCTTTTCTATTCCCGCCGAATCCGCCCGAATGTTTTGCAGATCGGCGAGATGCCGCATGAGACGCATGCGATTTTCCAGCTCCAGACGCAAGCTGGCAACGCGTTGAGCGGCCGAGCGAGCGCCGGTTTCCTGCTCCGCCAGTTGCTCCAGAAGCTTTCTCGTGTCTCGCGCGTCATTGCGACATTGAGCCAGCCGATCTTCCGCCTTCCGGGAGTGCTCCTGCGCCGCTTTCAGCTTGCCCGCGGTGGTTCGCAGACGTCGCAAATGCTCGATTGCGGCGTCTAAGACGACGAGGCGTTTGCGTCGTTCTTCTAATCGAAGGGCCGCCGCTTCCCGTTGGGCATACAGGGCTTGAGCGTCGGTGTGGGCCGCTTCCGCAGCGTCCGAATTTTTCCGCGCCTTGCCGGCCTTCTTTTGGGCGTCCTTCGCCTCCTGTCGTCGTCGTTCAAGGCCCTGAAACAAGGCCGCAATTTGCTCCGCTTTCTTGGCTGAATCATGGCGGGCGCGATGCGCATTCATTGCGACGCCGGCCTCGTGCAGTTTTCTGAGGTCCGCCTGAGCCCCATCAAGCTCGTTGAACTGTTCCGCGATAGTGGTTTGCTGTTTTAGAAGCGCTTCGGCGGCCCCTAACGCCGGCTTCAATTCAGCGAGTCGTTGGTTCCCATCGAGGAGGTCTTGTTGGAGGCGGCTTTCCAGTTCCAGTAACTCATCGTGGGTCTCGACTTGCGCCGGCGCAAGCGTCATGCGGAGACGCTCAGCGGCGTGCTCCAGACTTTTCTTCACGGCGAGAGCGCTTTTCTTCAGGGCTTCTTCGATCTCGCGATAAAACTGCGTTTGAAAGAGCACCTCAAGGATTTCTTGTCGCTCCTTGGACGAGGCTTGCAATACCTTGAGGAATTCCCCTTGCGGCAACACAACCACTTGCCGGAACTGTTCCGCCTTAAACCCGAGCAAAGCTTCGATCGCGTGGGTGACGTTGGTAGGCTGAACCGCCTCCACATTCCACGTGCCGGGTGGAGTCAACATGCGAAGGTGGGCTTCCGCCTTTGATGTGGTAAATCCACCTCCTCGCCTGGGCCTGCGACCTTCAGCTTTACGATGAACGCTGTATTTCGTTTCACCGATCTGAAAATCGAAAAGGACCTCAGTCGTCGCAGTGTCGTCGCAGTGATGGCTACGCACTTGCTTCGGCTCACGACGCTCTCCGGAACACACGCCGTACAAGGCGTAACATATCGCATCAAGGATAGTGGTTTTGCCGGCGCCGGTCGGTCCATGAATAATGAAGAGCGACCGCCGTTTCAGTTGCTTAAAGTCGAGGGTTTGCGTCGCCGCATAGGGGCCGAACGCGGTAAAGGTGAGTTTCAGTGGCTTCATAGGTCGCAGCTCTCTCGTTCATTCATGCGCAGATCTTCCACGACACGCTCATACGTGGCGATCTCGTCGGTGGTCAGCTCCCGCGCCGCCACCTGTTCAAAAAACGCGGTGAAGAGTTCCCCATCGGATTTTGGTTTACGGAAGTCGTATGTTTTTTCCGCTCCATCAGCGGGGATCAACCCGGGCCGCTTGATGAACAGGGTATTTGGATACACCCGCCGAAGCTTCCGCATGGCGTCCAATATGGGGCCGTCGTCCAGCAACACCGCTTGAATGTAATCGTCGCGATCCCCCGGGCCTGGGTTGTTCAGGAGATCGTCGATCTTTCCGGTAATTTCCCGCAACTCTCTGCGCGGCGTAATCTGAATCTCCTCGACTGCGCATCCCCCGGACCCGTTGATTTCCACCACCTTGACGCATTTTCGCTGGGAGCATTCGGAAAAGGAATACTTAAGCGGCGACCCTGAGTAGTGAATATGATCGCCGCCGGCCTTCTGCGGTCCGTGAAGGTGCCCTAGGGCCACATAGTCGAAATCCGCCACGCATGCGGATGAGATACGGTCTTGTCCCCCAATGGACAACGGGCGTTCCGACTCGGCTTCGGCGCATCCTGAGATAAAGGCGTGTGCTATGAGCACGTGGCGCTTCCCTGTGGGTTTTTCGCCCACCACGTATTGAACCGCAGCCAACATGGCGGATTCGTAGTTCTGGATGGGCGTGTCGGGAATGAGTTGCCTCACAATCACCGGTTCACTAAAGGGGATGGGATAAAAAACCACATGAGTATCGCCGTCGCTGATCTCGATAGGCGCGGCTTGGGACAAATTCCCTACAATATGCAGTCTTCGCTCGGAGAACACGCGTGAACCAAAGGCAAGCCGCGCAGGGCTGTCGTGATTGCCGGCGATCATTATCACGTGAATACCCAAATCCAAGGCCAGCCGGGAGACAAAATCATCCAAAAGTTGGACCGCCTCGGCTGAAGGAACGGCGCGATCGTAGACGTCCCCGGCGACAATCAGAGCGGACACACGTCGGTCCTTTGCGAGAGCCGCTATTTGTTCGAGCGCGTGTTCCTGCTCCCCGATAAGCCGTTCGTTGTAGAGAATGCGCCCAAGATGTAGGTCGGCGGTGTGAATGAACCTCATTGGAACTCCAGGATTGTCTTGCCTATTGACGAGCCGCTTCGGGCGAGGGTTCAAGCCTGCCTCGGCAAAAAATGACATAACCGTTCACCGGGACCAGAGCCGCCTCAAGCTCAGTGAACAATTACAAGATTATATTATCATGATAAGTCGGCTTTTTCAGCATGGGTAAGTTCTCTATGGCTCGACCGGCCTGGAGAGCACAAAAACTGATTCGGCGCCGGCCTGAAAAGTAAACACCCGCCCTTCTGGGCTTAGGGGAGAAAAAGCCCAAGCGCGTTCAGAGGATAGAAGTAACCAGCGCTCTCGCATGTCTGCTAAGTTTTCGGTATAGCGATATATTTGGCTCTTAGAGCTTTGGGCACGAAGCTTGCTTACACTTCTCTCCAACATAAGCGGGTTTGACCTCTTTCTCAATCGGGGACTGTACCATGAATAAGACCAAGATCAACGCTGCCGACGTCCTGGTGGATATACGCAAAGGTATGAGCCGAACGGAACTCAAGGAAAAGTACAGATTGTCCGAAAAAGGACTCAACAGCTTATTCCTAAAGTTGCAGTACGCTCTCTACACGGAGGAATCTTATCTCGATAAGGTCACTGAACGCCAGGTCAGTGCGAGAGAAATCTTACGGGACATCAAAGCAGGCGTGAGCGAACCCGACCTCATGGCAAAGTACAAAATTTCCGCGATGGCCCTGAATACCTTATATGAGGATTTGAAAACCTTGGGCCTCCTGGATTCGGAACCCTCCGGCCGACGCGTCCCGGCTCGTGAACTCATAACGGACATGTATCGCGGCCTCAACGAACCGGACCTCATGGAAAAATACTCTCTCAGCACATCCGAATTAAAAAACTTGTTGGAGCAGATGCTGGTCGTCAAGCTCCTGAAACCTGAACAGCTTGTGAACATGCCCATGTTTCACCAAGCGTTAGGAGTATCCGGAGTTGTTCAGGCGTTTGCGCCACTCCACGAATTTACCGTTTGTGATGTGTTAGACCTGGAAACGAGCGGTAGCCTTGAGTATATCACTGCGGACGCCGTCTACGTCAGCGGCCTTTCCGCGAGTGCGGATGAGGTAAAGACGGTGGTGTTGCAATCCCCGACTTTCATGTACAACAAGCCTTTGGTGTTCGATGTAAAATGCTCGCCCGCCGTAACAGGAACGGCTTCGACGCCGCTGGTCAGGCTGACGATCATCCAGATTGCTCCTATTGTCCTTCGTGAGTACAAGGAACTCATTGCGTACCATACCATGCCGGTTGAAGACAGCGGCGAATTCGCAAGCATAGGCCCGTACACGGTGAGATATGCGCTGCAATCGTGTGGAAACTGAGACCTGCCGCCAGGATGAGTGGGCATCCTTGGACAGTGTGGCATCGTCAAAGAAGCGCCGTTGGGAAAACTTTTGAGAATGGAGCTTGTCCCCAACTCGTCTACACTCACCCGAACGGGTAAGGATAGGCGCTCTTGCCGAACCAATCACGCATTCGTGTAAAGATTCAATCGTCTTATACCGATGTGCTTTCACAAAAGTAACAGTGGTGGAGCTTTTGTTGCAAAGCAGGTCTTTCCAATTTCTTTTTCAAAGAATTTTGGTTCATCCGGGATTTGCGTACCTGAGGTTGCAAACTAAAAGAGGACATGCTTTGTCTTTCCTGGTTTTGAAAAAGAC
>JBBRBO010000006.1:0-85612 GCA_038205805.1 Desulfomonilales bacterium | reverse complement strand
TTGCAATTGCCGAAAGCGGCTTTTCTCAAGGAGAAAATGCCGCTTTCGGCGACTATCACAAATGTCTTAGAAAGAGGTTGGAAAAACCTGCTTTGCAAAAAAAGATCCGCCGATCTTACTTTTTTGAAAGCACATCGGTATAAACTACGCTCAGCTCACCTCACGGGCAAGAAAATAATGTCCCAAGGCCGTTTGTTTTCAGTGTGGACCCGTGAAAGCGCGCATCGTCAAGACTCCTGGGGTTCCAACAGTCGCGAGGGAGAGCCTTTCATCCATGCGCATAACGGCTCAGGGGGTCAAAGTGACTCTGCGGCTGATGGACGTAGGAGCAGATTAGCCCGCCTCCAAACCGCATCACGGTTATTCCCAACGGCGCTCCCCTGTATGGACAGGTTTGTCCCTGTTCATTGTACGCAATGGGTGTGTCAAATCAGGACAATTTGTCGCAAAATATTTTGTATGAAGTAAAGTTTTTTCCTGCAGGCCATTCATAAGGCTGCCGGCGCCGGCCTTTGTTTCAAGAAGGAGCGCGCCCCACTATTACTGATTGCGCTTTGCGATGGTTGAATGCCGGAAGGGAGGATCGTCCCTTCTGATATACCCATAGTGATTCCAATGGGTAAGCCGTTCGTGGTGAACGGTTGCGACCTTTAGGGTAAGGCCGTTTAAGGCGTTGAGACGCGCTGTTGACCCAAAATGGTGTAGTGTGGAATTGTGATGGAGTGTAGTTTTCCTACTACTTACAGGTTCACATAAAATTATAGCCTTGTCAAGTCAAAAAAGAAAAACCCCTTTACAAGCCGATTTGAAGCAGCTTGTGTAAAATATGCCCTTCGTCTCTACAAATATGGGTGACAATAGCCCGCGCTATAATCGCGTTTGTCTGCTAACATTAGACCAAGCCGCGACTAAGATTTCCCCATCATTGGGTGTTTTGTTCCAGCGAGCGGCGGCGATACCATTTTGCGTGATACTACGTATAATGAGGATGGCGCGCTGTAAGCCGATCTCGGCGAACACGCACGTAGGGGAAAATACCGTATAGAGCAGGTCTCCGCTCCGGTAGGCTTTCCTTACGCATTCTCACACCTCAGCACAAGGATACTCACCGGTATGCCGTCTGCGGGTAAACACATTGTGCGCTTGGGTCTGCTCTTCGTGACCGCGGTCATCTTCGTCGGGGTAGGGGCGCTCACTCATGGCCCCTGGGCCACTATGAAGGCCGTCGTCCTCATGTTCACGACGTGGGTAATGTGGGCGGGATTGCGGGCGCTGCTGAACGATTCTCTCGATGCGGCGCTGGTCACGCTGTGTCTTGTCATGGTTGCGTCGTTCCTACCGCAGCCGGCGATGGGTTTGTCTTTGGTGTTCGCCATAGGTGTGGCCATGGGCGGTCTGCTCCGCGGCAATGAATTCCAACCGAAGTTCAGCGTCGGCGGGGCTGAAACACCGCAGTGGGACGGCGTCGCATGGCTGATTTGGTTCTCCATGGTCCCGTTGTTGGGATTCATGGCCAACGGCAAGTTTATCACCCATGACATCTTTCATCCGCTCTACGAGCTATCTATCGGGCACTCGTACGGCCTATCCATGCTCCATCCGCCGGATTTATCCTATGCGGGGAAGGGTATTCGCTTTCACTTCTTGACCACTCGCCTGCCCGTGCTCTTCAGTGAGCTTCTGGACGCTTCTTTGCTCGAAGGGGTGTATTTCCTTGCGCCGGCGTTTCTGGCCGTCATGGCGGCGGTTATCCTTACTGCGTTCTTCAAGCGTCACAAGGACATTCGCATCCCTATCCTGGTGGTGTTCTTTTGTCCCTGGAACGGCGGCCCCTTGAATCTAGTGGTGAACTTCACAAATGTTACCCAGCAGTTTGATACATCCTACTATGTGGGGATGCTTGTTCTTATCATTGCGAGCCACTATCTTATCACGGGTGAAAAGACGAAGCTTTATGTGACAGGCGCCCTGCTGATCCTGGTGAAAGCCAGCTTCTTTCTGATTCTTTTGGGCGGGATATTTCTCTTTTACGTGCGGGATCGGCGCTATTGGGAGGCGCTTGTCATGACCGGCGCCCTCTCGGTCACGCTGGCCGCTTTATATGCGCTGTTTCTCTCTGGAGCCCATTTACACAACCACTGGATGATCTTCCCGAACTATATCTATAGGGTACTGCATGACGGCCGTTCCGCCATGACGTCGTTGGATTGGCTTCAGGTCATCTCGTTTGCGGTTTTCGCGCCTGTGTGGGCCGTTACGGTGTTTCTGAGCTTTTTTTCCAAGGCGCCTTGGTCAACGGCCATGATGGCTGTGAGCGCCGTGGCCCTCTCGGGACTGCTGGGGTTCACCTTTCTCACCGAGGTCACGGAGCGCAATGCCGAGCAATTCATGCGGGGATCGGCCTTCTTCGGCGCCGTGGTAGTATGGAACTGGTGGAGCGCCTACACTGCGGAGCTGCGTCCACTCTTTCGCCGAGCGCTTACGGCGCTCATGATGGCGGTCGTGTTTGTATCGGCCGTACGGACATTGGTGTGGGCGCCGGGTTACGCCATTTTCACGGCTATGACCCCGCAGGCCGCTGCACGACCCTTCCGGACGGTAATCACCGAAGACATGGCTCGGGCGTACACGAAGCTTGGGGCCTTACCCGAAGGTGTCACGCTCTTTGCCAAACATTACGAGACGCCCATACTCAAAAAAAGTGACAATCATCCGGTGACGGCATTCGTTCGGTCAGCCATGAGCGGACGCCAAATGTACAACGAAGAATTTATGCAAAAGGCCGTGGGAATGGAACCGGATTACCCGCAACGCTTTGCAAACGTCGAGTATTTTTATGAGACAATGGTGATCCCAAGCGTCCAATCCCGGCAATACATGAAACGACCCACATTCTTAGAGATCGACAAACGCAAAGAGAAAGCCCGCCCCTTTTCGGCTCAGTCGGGTCTCGAGGCCAAGGGGCTCCGGTTCTTCGGCCTGGGCAAGGAGTGGTCTTGGGTCAATCGTGAGTATTTCGTGGATTTCGCCATCGAGGATGAACTCGCCGCATTGCGCAAAACCGGCGATCCTCAAGAATGGGCTCGGACTTTTTTGCGAAAGAACCGTATTCGGTATATTGTGCTGGAACACGGAGATAAGCCGTCGCCCACGCTGAAGGCTATGACGCAACCCGTTGTGGAGCAGGGGAGTGTTACCGTGCTCAAGCTCCGCTGAAGCACGATTCTAGCGATGTGCTTTCACAAAAGTTAGATCGGTGGAGCTTTTATTGCAAAGCAGGTTTATCCAATCTCTTTCTAAGAAGCTTGTGATAATCGCCGAAAGCGGTGTTTTCTCCTTGAGAAAAGCCGGTTTGGGCATTTGTGAAAGTTCTTGGACAGGGGTTTGAGGAGAAATTTCTTTCAAGAAGGTTCTCCCCGACATTACTTTTTTGTTTAGGTCTTGGCATAAGACATCGTTAGGAGCCGGTATACCTTTGGGAATTGCGATTCATACACCATGAACTATGAGCATCTCACGGATGAGGAGATTGTCCTCCACATACGGGCCGGCGGGGTAGAGGCCTTTGGTGAACTCGTGGAACGCCATTCCTCGACGGTGTTGCGCGTGGCGTTTATGATTACCAGGCGTCCCCAAGAGGCGGAAGACATCGTCCAGGACGCGTTTTTCCAAGCGTTCAAGTCGCTGGAATCCTTTTCCGCGGACAAGGCGCAGTTTAAGACGTGGCTTCTCACCATCGCTCGGAATCGCAGCATCAACGTATTCGCCTCGATTAAACGCAAAGCCACCATGTTGTTCAGCGAATTGGACGGCAAGGATGATGACTCGGCAGGCGCGGCGGAGAACCTTTTCGGCTGCGAGGCCCCCGACGCCGAAGCTATGCTCGGCATAAAACAGGAGCACGCTCGGGTGGAAGCGGCCCTCGGAAAACTACCCGAGCGCCAACGAACAGCGCTTATGCTCAAGGCGCGGGAAAACCTCAGTTACGAGGCGGTTGCCGTGGTTATGAACACTTCGGCGTCGTCGGTGGAATCGTTAATCTTCCGAGCGCGAAAAAAACTCACAGAATTACTGACGGATTAGCGGTTTTTTGCGCTGGAACTTGAGCGCTTATGTGTATAATCCCTATGGAGGGTGATTCCATGAATTGCCTACATTACCAACAAACGTTGTCCAAAGGCATGGACGGCGAGGCGAACAAGGAAGCCTTTGCGGCGGCTCGCCGGCATTGCCGGCAATGTGAGCGGTGCAGCGTCTTCTACGAGGCGATCGCAGGGATCGATTCGCGTCTTGGGGCGCTTCTGGAGCCCGTGGCGTCTTCGGCGCTCAAGGCTCGCGTGAAGGCCGCTATTGCCGACGGAACCTCGCGTAGTTGGCCCAGATTTCGATTGCACACCTTGATACCGGTGTATGCGGCCCTGGTTTTACTCGCTGTTGCCATCGGGAGCTTCGCGGGTAAGACCCTCATCGCTTCCGACTACCATGAGCGCGCCGGCGAAGTCTTCAATCTGGTAGCGCCCACCACCGAAAACACCCTAGCCGAAGCTGTAATCGAACTCACACCCAGGGAGAGCGCTCAATGAGAAGCAAAATTCTTGTGGGCTTGCTCGTCTTTTCTCTCTCATTGAACTTTGCCGTGCTTGGAACGGCGGCATGGCGCTACTACGCCTATTACCGACCGGCCGCAGTGGAGTTTCAGGGGCTTACTCCCGTGGATGTGCGGCAAATTCAGCATTCTCTTCGGCAAAATGCCCAGGAAGCCATCCTCGCCGGCATAGAAGCCATCACGGAAAAGCGGGCGGAGTTGCTTGACCAGATCGCTGCGGATCCCAGCAATACCGCTGCGATCCAGGCTCGTATGGCGGAACTGCACGTCCTCAAAGGCAATATGGAAAAAATCGCCGCACGTCGCATCATACAAACCGCAGCGGAACTCCCTGCTGAAAAACGGAAGGCTTTCGTCAACGTGCTCAAGAATCGCACGTGTATGGGCCAACGAGGAATGGGGGGCTGCGGCGGCGGATGCTACATGGGGAGATAATACCAATACGTCATCAAAGAAGTACTATTTGGGGAGAACCTTCTTGAAAGAAGTTTCTACCCAAACCCCCATAAGCGCTGACTTTATTTGGAAATCATTACGGATTTTGAATTCCCGATTTTAATGATTTCAGACAGTTACAAACCTTAAATTAGCGCCTATGAATAACCGGCGCCATCGAGTCACCTGAGATAAAAATCAACAGCACCCGAGAGCGATCCTCAACCTTTGACGGCAAATACTGTGTCGAAAACGCCGGCTTCTCCTCGAACTCCGTTTCGTCGATAGCGAATGCGCCGCCTCCCGCGGACAAGCGCTGCTCCACACGAGCGACCAGTGAATAAGGCCGATCTCCTGAACGTGTTTCAAATCTTCGTCGGATTTTCCCAGTTCTAAACAACGCATGTGATTAGCCAGGGCGCGGGGAGTGGGCGTGGATTCCTCTGCCGGGTCAATGGTGAGCGTGCGCGTACGCGTCTGAGTTGACCGACATCAAGGCGATACAGAAAAAGATCACCTATACATGCCTTCCCGACGCTCAAGCTGCCGCCCAGCGACTGCCGAAAGGCAAGTTCCATAGATTCGCCGTCGAAATCAAGAAAAAAGTCAGATACGCCAAAGGAAGACCCAAAGCCGACGGGACTCGACAGATTGGTGCAATCAACTACAGCTTCACTCTTGAGATCGAAGGCAATGAGACTACCATAGCACGAGCCCAAGAGAAAGCCGGCTGCTTTGTACTTATCAGCAACACGTTGCAGGGTGAACCGGGAGCGGAGGATAGTTGCCGGCTTTAACGTGCCGGGAGTCCTAGAGATTTGGTGCTTTGAACACCGAAGCACACATCGTCCAAAGCTGACCGTGAATTTGGGCACGTTTTGAGATTGACAGATATTCAGGCTTGTTGTAGATTTTATGGCTTATAACGGATCGCTCACGTCGTTTCTTGTCTTTCCATTCATCCCAACACGTGGACGTATACCTCAGAGCCGGGGTAGCTCAGTGGCCAGAGCAGTTGATTCGTAATCATCAGGTCGTGGGTTCGACTCCCATCTCCGGCTCCAGAAAGCCTACTAGATTCCAGACTGTTACACAGCCCTCAGACGCCTAATACGAATGCGCAATAAAAGAAGTAATATTGGAGAGAACCTTCTTGAAAGAAGTTTCTCCAAACCCCTCTCCAAGAACTTTCAAAATAGCCGCAAGTGCCTTTTCTCAAGGAGAAAAAGCCACTTGCGGCGCATTTAAACATTCTTTCATAGTAGTTTGGGAAACCTGCTCTTATTAAAAGGTCCTTCACCTATATTCCTCGTTTGAAAGCACATTGGTATAAGGTGTTTTCGCGGAACGACCATTGTGCCGGATTTGTGCCAATGATCGGCGCAAGTCTGCTCTGCTGCCCGCATTAAATTGAGCAACTCCGGCGCGGAATATGGGTCGTGATTCTCCCCGCTTATGGCCGAGGAGGTCCTGCCGGTCCTCAAAGGATACCCACGGGGCGCGTAACCTCGGACCCAAAGAGAGTTTCAGATCATGGACCCGCAATTGCGCCAATCCTGCGCGCTCTCCGGCATTCTCCCACGCTGTGTTGCGCATGCTCGCCACTGGGGTCGCCCGGATAACTGACGATATGGGTGGGATGCTTGCCTCTCTGTTTCTCGATCACTGCTTTAGCGACTCGGTTCAAATTACGAGACGGTCCTGCCGGTTCTTCACTCGATGCGGGGGAATAATGAACACCGAAGTGACAAGTTCGGGGATGACCACCTCCATATCCCAGTTTAATCCACAGACCTCTTGTTCTCTGACGCCGGTGTTGACCGCAAACAGCGCCATGCTCTTCAAGTGCGGCGGCAACTCGGAAAAAAGCATCTCCTGTTCGTCTTACGACAGGGGGTAGAGTTCCTTCTTGTCCGTTTCCCGGAGGAGCTTGATCTTGGGCGCATGGTGGAGCCAAGTCATTAAATGTTGGGTTAAGGCTGTTCGGGCGCTTGATGTGGACCCGGCGCCGACTATTAAGGATATTCGTCACATGTGGAAAACGAACGCGCTATCCTCGGGGCAGGATTCTGAGGTTTGTAAGGCGATCACGGGTCATAGCCGTGGAATGGCCGGACGTTATGGGCGTATACCGGATAACAAGATCGTTGAAGCGATAGATATAATGAGCTTTGAACACGGGAAGAGCGAAACGTGGGCGGCGCGCAAAAAAGCAGCCCGATAGCTGTACAGTTCTTGAGCGTAGGCAGTAACAAAATGGCAACAAAATCAGGTTTGGTTTAATAACTGTTACTTGTTTGGACCACCTCTATCTTTATAATGTCCTTAAATCATTAAATTTTGGTTGGCGGGAGCGACGAGACTCGAACTCGCGACCTCCGGCGTGACAGGCCGGCGTTCTAACCAACTGAACTACGCCCCCGATGAGATGCGCTTGTGGATATGGTAGGCGGAACAGGATTTGAACCTGTGACCCTCGGCTTGTAAGGCCGACGCTCTCCCGCTGAGCTACCCGCCCGACGGGTACCGGCGCAACCATCATCCAATCACAATAAGCTATCTGTTGCGACATTGTCAAGACAAAATCGATTGTGCGTCCTCCGTTTTTCAGAGCACAAGGAGCAAGAACCGTCACTACGTGCGTCCGAAACAAATTCAGCGGTTGCATATCGTGCTCTATTCGGCGAGCTGCCGTTTTCCTTCAGGAACGCAAGAGACGTCGACAACCTACACGAATCAAAGCCTCTCGTTCGCAGCTATCTCCTGCAGTTTGTGAATGGATTCATTCACTACAAGGTAGAGGATGGATTCACCACCGAGAGCAGGGGAGACCTTGAGGCTTTTGCGGAGAACCGCTTTCACCAACGTTTCTAAATCAGGGCGTTCTATGGCGGGGAGCTCAAGGGTCAATATGCGGCGCTTTGAGGGCAAACGGGCAAGCCTTGCGGGCGTATACCCAGCCGTTGAGTTGACGGGGCCTATTGGGCCGCTTGCGCACTCCGCCCAGCGTACGGGCTCTTGGGAGTCCGACGGTTGCGCCTCATATATCACGATAGTCATGATGGGCTACAGGTCGTCAACACCATCCGGAGCGGCATCGGCCTGCGTGTCGTAGTCCCGGCCGGGATGGCTCAAACCATGTTTCTTTATCTTACTATAGAGCGTGCTGCGACTGATTCCCATTACCTTTGCGGCCTTGTATTTGTTCCATTGACACTTCTCAAGCACTGAGCGAACGTGGTCGCGCTCGATGCGCTCAAGGTTCGTGGCGGGATCAATTCCCCTTCTCGAAAAACCCTGTCGCAATTCCGGGGGAAGATCCTGAGAACGAACAACGTCCTCTTTGGCCAACAGCATTGCACGTTCCACCGCGTTTTCCAATTCACGGACGTTCCCCGGCCAATGATGGCTGAAAATGAGATCCAAAGCCTCTTGCGCAAACGAAGTCACCTGTTTTCCGAAGCGCTCATTATAGCGTTCAATGAAGTTTGTGATCAACTGAGGTATGTCTTCCTTGCGTTCACGCAGCGGCGGCACATGAATGGGGATTACGTTCAAGCGCCAATAAAGATCCTCACGAAATACGCCCTGGCGCATGGCCGCTTTGAGATCTCGGTTCGTGGCGGCCAAAATACGCGCGTTCGAGACAAGGGTTTCTTCTCCGCCTACCCGCTCAAAGGCTCGCTCTTGAATTACCCGCAAGAGCATTACTTGTGTGGAAAGACTTATCTCACCAACTTCATCTAGGAATATGGTGCCGCCCTGCGCCTGCTCGAAACGTCCCGGTTTGCGACGGATCGCTCCGGTAAACGCTCCTTTTTCATGACCGAATAGTTCGGATTGCAACAGGGTTTCTGCGTAGACTGCGCAATTCACCACTACGAATGGGCCGTCACGTCGCGAACTCTCGTTGTGAATGCACCGTGCCAGGACTTCCTTGCCGACACCCGATTCTCCCTGGATAAGCACGTGAGAATCGCTATCCGCTATATCCAGAATCAGTTCACCGATGCGACGCATGGGCGCCGAGCGACCGAGCTGGTCGGCCATCCGCTCCCCCCGATCCAACGTAATGGTTAATTTACGGTTTATTTGTCGCTCATGCCTAAGTTTCTGGTACAGATGCCGGGTCCTCAGCATTGAATTGACCCGTGCAATCAGTTCATCAGCCTTGAACGGCTTCGTGATGTATCCATCCGCTCCCTGATTAAGTCCTTGAATGATAAAATCAAGCTCATCGTGCACCGAGCACATCATTACGGGGATATACTTGTGGTTTTGATGGCTTTTGATGCGAGATACCATTTGAAAGCCGTCGATGCCCGGTAAATTCACGTCGAGTAGGATCATGTCCGGCTCAAGAGCGTTCGGGTCATCCAGACGAGCTATCCCGGCTTCAGCGCACTCCACAAGGTCCGCAGAGAAACCTTCGGCTTGAAGCAACTGTTGCGTAACCGGTCCGGTGTAGGGGTCATCTTCAATAATGAGAACTGTTCCCGATGTGGAAGAACTCATGGAAGCCTCTTAATCGATGAAGTGATACGCCATACCGTGCGCCACGGCAATTTTGCAGCCATTCTGATCCGTGAGCTCGATGTTCCAAAGACTAACCCGCTTCCTAATATCAATGGGAGTGGCTTCGGCGGTGATTCTATCTCCCGGGCCTGTGGCCTGAAAGTAGTTAATCTTCATCTCCAACCCGAATGCCATGTACCCCCGAGAATTCGCCGCAACGGCAAAGGCCTCGTCCGCTAAGGCGAAAAGTGCGCCGCCATGAGAGCGTCGCTCCGAATTACAATATTCCGGTTTGATTTCTAGGCTTAACTTGGCGTACGAATCCTTAACCTTTTCCACCTTAATGCCAAGAAAACGCGAAAAAGGATCTCCGCCCACTACCTCGGTTGCGAATCGTATAGGATCCGCCTTCTTATCAATCATTCCTCACCACGGGACCGCTGTCGTTTCCAGCTTGGGTTTCTCGGAATCAACTCGGCTTTCCTTGATTTTAGCCGGCCCGCTCCGAGCGATCTGATTGTGTGTTTTAGCTATCTTCAGAAAATTTTTCAAGAGAATCCCGCCATCCGGTCGAGAATTCATAAAATATTCGGTATGCGCTTGTACACCATAAACGGGCAGGGTAGAGTGCCGTATGATTTGATACTTGCACAATTGGTTGTTGGCCAAGCACATGAATCCACTGGGAGTCTTCTTCACTTCGTCATAATGATTCTGCACGAGGTTGATGGTTTTTCCCATGTCATGAAAGAGGGGATCGTCCATCAGAACCTCTAAGTTGTGCCGTCCGCGCTCAGTGGGATTATGTCCGTAGGGAAAGCAGTCATCTTCACCGCCCTTAATGGGGCCGACTTTGCCGCCGAATGCAAGGGCTATCGCCTGGTGACCACCGCAAATGCCTATCATGGGGATTTGCAATTCCTCGGCAATGACGGGAAGAGCCTTGAAGAAGGCCTGAAGCTCAGCGCCGTTTTTCCCCTTGTACTTGCACCAAGGAATGCCGTTTGGGCTCAGTGCCAGAAACGCCGGTCGCATAGCCCTCATATTTTCAACGGTGATTTCATTGTAAGGCAGCACTATACCTCGGCCCTCGGCGCCCAAGCGCGCCAGTGTGTCCCTGACCAGCACTGCTTGTCGTGAAGATTTGCCGGTGAACAGGTTCACAACAATCCATGTTGATGAAACTGTGTCGTCGTGTACGGCGTGTGATGCAGTAGCTTTCGGAGACGCTGAGTTGGCGGCATAGGAGGACGTTACGGCTACTATGCCCATTAAAAACCCTAAGTACAAGAGCTTACGCAAATCCATGCAACGAAACCCTCTCCTTGATCTTCAATTAACATAATTGTTATATGTTTGCATCAAATAACTAAGAAGTAAAGAATAAATGAAGGATTATGCGACTTTTGCGTATCATAGTCAGGTGAGTAGATTCCGGCTGGGTAGACGTATTTGCGATATCCTAGATGTGGAGCCTGCAGAGAAGACGGCACTACACGAACGAGCGGTAACTTGTTATTCACAGGCTGTGATGGACATACCACGGTCTCAAGTAGCGCTCAGCACTAAAACGTGACGGCGGCTTGCGCGAGCAATATGAAAGTCAAACGTATCCCGCCGTCGCTGTAATTGAGCGCCGACTGAAAACGCCGGACTTAAAAGGGAAGCCGAAACCCCCCTCTATACACCGCATCCGTCGATCCGAATTTTCGGCGACTCACAATGAACGGCCGGTCTGCCCGCGCGCTCGCTTTTGGTAATCTTCCAGCCGGACGATCTTGGACCGTGCGGTATGAGCCGCAGGAACAAAGTCTATTACACCATTATCGAATTTACCTTGGGAGGACTTCCAGGCGTATGCGTAAAGGGCTCCTACGAAAGCCCCTGCCACAAGTACTATAAATGCCGATTCATAGAGTACGAATGCGTTCGTGCTCAACCCGTATACAAAAATCCACGCCGCTGCGGTTGTTAAGCCCAGCACGGACCAATAGGCGTTTTCCCGTGTGCGATTCTGACGCAGATCCTCATATTTACTGACAACCCAGCCGATGGTGATGAGGTTCAGCAAACCGGCGGTAAGAAGAGCGTATATATCCATGACGGTCCCCTGTAACAATTATTGTAGTGGATTGCTGAGGAAATTAAATCAATGAAAGCAGCGGCATATGGGCCGACGGGTAGTTCAAGCAACTTTGTTGACCCTTGGGCCGATACTCCACATTTGCTCCTCGACCGATGCGCTTTGTATCGGTCTTACAATCTCACCTAATTTGTAGAGACACCTATCCACCTCAAAGTATCCGGATTTGGAAAAATTTTTGGGTGTAGCAGGGAATGTCGGCTGTTAATTGGACATGAGATTGCGAAACCGCCGTCTCGCAACTGCTTTAGCAATGACACTGGATGTATGGGCAACCTTCAATTAGTGATCACGACATTTATTCGCTTGCCGCAGCTTTTTCCCGTTCCTCATTTTCCCACTCTTGAAGTTCCGTATTGATGGCGAACGCCGCTTCAGCGCCTTCCGCTGCTGCAACAATGGCGAGTTGCACCGATTTGTCCGCATCCCCTACGACAAAGAGCCCCGGTTTCACAGCTTGGTATTTACCAGAGGGAACTACGCCGTCTTTTGGTTCGAGCCCGAGCTTTTCAGCCAAAGGCGAACGCTGGTACTGATCCGGACGGAAAAACAGAGCCTCCACAGGCGCCCAATCACCGCTTACAAAGGTGATGCCGGTAAGAAAACCGTCCTTGCCGACGAGCCGCTTAATTTTTTCCGGGCTGTACTTGACTCCATGGATAGACAAGCGTTGCACTAAATCACGAGGTAAGGGTTCGCCGTCTACGCAGAGGAGAACGTCGCTGCTCCAGGTTTTTAGTTCCAAAGCATAATCGAAGCCTGTTTTGCCACGGCCATAGACGGCCAGAGGTTTATCGCGATTCTCCCAGCCATCGCAATACGGGCAGTGAAACACCCCTGACCCATAGAAATCCAGCATTCCTTCGACATCGGGTAAAATGTCCACTACCCCGGTCGCCAGTACGAGGAAAGGAGCGGAAAAGCGGGCGCCGGTTTCCACTTCAATTTCATAACCGCGAACACGCGTCCGCACATTTACGGCGGATTTGTCCAGGAATTCCACTGTTCTATACGTGTTTTCGATTTGTTCTCGCCCGATGGTTCGCATTTCCATTGGAAAGGTTCCATCTCGTGTGAGAAATCCGTGAAGAGCCTTGGCAGCCCAATTCCGCGGCTTTCCATCATCGAGGACGAGTACATTCCGGCGGCATCTACCCAGGATAAGCGCCGTGCTCAGACCGGATATACCGGCGCCTACGATAATTACCTCGTAATCATAACCGCTGACGAAAGGTTTCATGATGATGGCTCACTATCTATAATAGTACTCAAACGTGGAGTAACGGCGCATCAGCAATAGCGCGCCCGTTTGCAATTAGGTACAGGATCTTCCAGAGGCGAGATTAATCTCCCTTCCGCCTCTCACCGCGCGCAGGAGTGTCTCGAGCCCCGAGAACGATTACTATTTGAACTCATAATGAGAATAGCAAGTTTTGGCGTGATTAGCCATTGCAAAGAGGCTGGGCGCCACATGCGCAAACGTTTTACGAGCGGCTTGGTCATTATCGAGCGATATCGCCGTACAGCAAAAAACCCGCCTTGCGGCGGGTTGCGTTCATTATTGTAATTAGGGGTTATCCAACGGTATCAGACATCTTCTTGATCACCAACCCAGATTTGATTGTTTTGCGCGTCGGATCCGCTTTTCGGGCCAACTACATGTGTGACTTTCTCACCGTGCTGCCACCATTCCACGCATCCTTCGGAGTCACAATCTTTGTACTTGATCGCCTTGTCTTTGTCTCTCTTTTCGTCACACCAGCTCCAAAGAGCCTTATCTTCTTTCGGTTCGCAAAATTGTTCTTTTTTGTCGTCTGCCATGATTATTTCTCCAATTTAGAAATTTTATTAAAAACGGAAACAAGTAATTTGTATAAATAGGATAAGCACTTGCTCTTTTCTTGTCAACATTTTGGGGGAGAAAAATGTATGGCGACCATACAAAATGGAGACGAATGTCGGTTTGCGTTCAGTTTGAGAATAATTATTCGGTATTTGGTATGTTTACGTTACAAATGTAGATGATTATCAGAGATATGTCCTTAATGTGAAGCCAAGAGCCGTCCTACCCCGATGCGAGGTTTTTCTCTCATTCTGTGGAGCCTCGCATTTGCACAAAGAATATACAAATGCGAACCGAACTACCGTTGCTCCGTGTAGCCTTCGCAACGCTCCAGAACTTGTGATCGCAGCCTGAGTCGCTTCCCCAGCAATAGGTCGAAGTTCGGATCAGTGGCGTCGCTTGTCACAATTTGCTCGGTCAGGTCGGCGTACTCTAAGAGGTTCGCCAGGAGAGAGGTTTCTCCGTGGCGCTGAAGGATGGGTGAGATTTTGTCTTTGCCCAGAACGTAAAAGTCCGCCCGACGATTCTTCTCCCGAATAGAGCGTACAGCGTCCATGCCCGCTACATATTTTTCAATCACAGAGCATACCTCAGAGGAAGCGGCTCCTGCGCGAGCTTGGTCGGCCCAGCCAGCCGTAGAGTAGATCATGATTCCCATCAGTAAGAGTTTATAACCAATACGTCTTTTCATGCTGATATTCTCCTGAGAGGCCCTATTCGTCATGGTTGACGGATCGTCGCCGCCTCTGTGATTCCGGCCACGGCCCTGGGGAGACGTATCTCCTCTATGCCCGTAACGTCTGATTGCAAATAAGTAGCAAATTTCGTTAACCGGTTCCGCTATCTACTCGTTTGTTCCGCCGTCTCCGGTATGGGCGCCGGTGGAGCGGTCTTCTTGAACCGCTGCATCATTACATACAGGGGTGGCGTGAAGAAAACGCCCAACATGGTAACGCCGAGCATCCCGAAACACACAGCCGTACCCACCGCTTGGCGACTTGCCGCTCCGGCGCCTGTGGCAAATACCAGCGGCAACACACCCATGATGAAGGCGAACGATGTCATGAGTATAGCCCGAAAACGCAACTTTGCGCCCTCTACGGCTGCATCTACGGGTGAAAATCCCTCAGCGGCCTTTTCACGGGCGAACTCCACCACAAGTATGGCGTTTTTTGCTGAAAGCCCCACAAGCAGCACCAGTCCCACCTGCGTGTAGAGGCTGTTATCCAATCCGCGTAGAGCGAGGCCTACCATTGCTCCTAAGACTGCAAGAGGAACAACCATTACCACGGATATGGGATCAATCCAGCTTTCGTATTGCGCTGCCAATATCATAACGACGATGAGCACGGCTAATCCAAAGATCATTACGATCTGACCACCCATTTGCTTCTGCTGATACGCGACGCCGGTCCAGGCGTAGCCTGCGCCCGGTGGTAAAGTTTGTCGGGCTAAATTCTCCATGGACTGCATGACTTGGCCGGAACTTACGTCCGCAGCGCCCTGACCAATCACGCGGATAGCAGGATACATGTTGTAGCGGTCAATACGTAACGGTCCGGTGGTGTCTTTAATGCTTACCAGCGTGCCGATGGGGACCATTTGGCCGTCCATATTTTTGACCTGCAGCCGTGCAATGTCCTCCGGCCGCACACGGTAAGCCGCATCCGCCTGAGCCTTTACCTGCCATGTGCGACCAAAAAGATTGAAGTCGTTGACATAGGTGGATCCCAAATACGATTGAAGCGTATCGAATACGGATTGCAACGGCACTTTCATGGTCAGAACCTTGGTCCTGTCCACATCCACAAAGATAGAAGGGGCGTTCGGTCGAAAGGTGGATTGCAGCGAGCGAAGGTACGGCGAGGAGCCGGCCTCCAGCTGCATCAACTGAGCGACTTGGTTAAGTTTATCCAAGCCTAAACCTGCTTTATCCTGTAGCCACATTTCAGAACCGGAACTTTGCCCCAACCCCACGATTGGAGGCAATGAGAACGGGAAAACAACACCTTCCTGTATGTGAATGAACTTCGCACGGAGATCGGCCATTATGGCTTCTTTGGTGCGGCCGCGCGGAATGCGTTCGTCCCAAGGTTCCAGCGACGCAAATCCGCTCCCAAGCGTGGCGCCGGGTCCATCCAAGATGGAATTCCCTGGGATTACGGCGTAATGGGCAATCCCTTCAGTGGATTTCAGGATGTCCATAACCCGTTTTCCCACTGCGTTCGTGCGCTGGATTGAGGCGCCGTCCGGGAGCTGGATATTCAACAGGATGAGGCCGTCGTCTTCATCCGGGAGAAAACCTGTGGGAACCTGCGTGAACGCAAAGTAGGTCAGCCCCAGGGCCACAACCCAGATCAGGGCAACTAAGCTGATGTGCATGGACATAAAATGCACGATATGCGTGTACCGCTCCGTTATCCAATCAAAGCCTTGGTCGAACTTGCGAAAAAAGATGTTTTTCTCACCCGTGTGGGGTCTCAGCCACAAGGAGCATTGAACCGGCTTGAGCGTCATGGCGTTTATAGCGCTGAGGAAGGTGGTGAAGGCAATTGTGAGAGAAAACTGTCGATAGAGTTGCCCTGATATTCCACCCAGGAAAGCCGCAGGAATGAACACGGCCATGAGCACAAGCGTGATACCGATGATCGCGCCGGTAATCTCATCCATAGCGCGGATGGACGCCTCCTTGGGTGGGAGTCCATGGGCTACCATGTTGCGGTCGACGTTTTCGACAACCACGATAGCGTCGTCAACCACAATGCCGATGGCAAGCACAAGCCCAAACAGGGTAAGCATATTGATGGAGAATCCCATGAGGTACAGGATTGCAAACGCTCCGATGATGGATACCGGCACAGTGGTGGCCGGTACAAGGGTGGCTCGGGGGTCTTGCAGGAAAATGAAAACCACAATAAAAACGAGAATGAACGCTTCGATGAGCGTTACGACCACTTCGTGGATCGAGGCCCGCACGAAATCGGAACTCTCGTAGACAAGGCTATAATCCACACCCTTGGGAAAGTCCTTCTTCAGCCTATCCATGGTTTTGCGAACTTCATCCGCTACCTGAAGCGCATTGGACGTGGGAGTCTGGTAAATAATCATCGTGACGGCGGGCGAGCCGTTGTAGTACGAGAGCGTATCGTAGCTCTTTGCCCCGAGATCGACGCGACCGATGTCTTTGACCCTCACGACGGAGCCGCCGCTTCCGGTCTTGACGATGATGTCCTCAAACTGGGATGCGTCCTTGAGACGACCGAGAGTGTTCACCGTCAGGTCAAGTATTTGACCCTGCGGCGCAGGCTGTTGTCCCAAGCGGCCGGCGGACACCTGCACGTTCTGGTACTTAATAGCGTTCACTACGTCGTTTGTGGTGAGGCTGTTGTACTGGAGTCGGTTGGGATCGAGCCAAATTCTCATGCTGTAGTCTTTGGATGGAAACATGCCCACATCACCCACACCACTCAGTCGGGCGATTTCATCCTTTATGGTGGTGGTCACATAATTAGTGAGAAAAAGGTCATCATACGACCCGTCCGGTGAATAGAGACACAGCACGGATACAAACGAAGTTGACGCCTTTTTGGTGATAACCCCCTGCCGTTGGACTTCCGGGGGCAAGGTGGCCATGGCCCAACTGACGCGATTCTGCACAAGCACCGTGGCCATGTCGATGTCCGTCCCAAGCTCAAACGTAACGCGAAGAGTATATGATCCATCGCGAGCGCAGGTGCTCTGCATATAGATCATGTTTTCAACACCGTTGACCTGCTGTTCGATGGGCGCGGCAACGGTGTCGGCCACTACCTGAGGATCAGCGCCGGGATACGACGTCGTTACCTGCACGGAGGGAGGCGCAATGGGTGGAAATTGCGCGATGGGCAGGGAAATGATTGCTACCCCGCCGGCAACCATGATGAGAAGGGACAACACGGAGGCAAAGATCGGTCGATTAATAAAGAAGCGACTTAACACCATTACCTCCGTTTATTTGCCGACCGGTTGCGGCGCGGCTTCCGGGGCTTTGCCGGTGGGACTGGCTTTGAATCCCGGTCGCGCTCGCAATAGCCCGGAAACAATTACACGATCCGTGGACGACAGCCCCTTTTCGATAACACGCATGTCATCCACTTGCTCGCCCACAGTGACGCGTTTTTGTTGCACAACGTTGTCCTCGCCCAACGTAAGCACGTATTTACCGCCTTGGTCATACTGAACAGCTATTTCGGGTATAAGCAGGGATTTACGTTTATCTATGGGTACCCTGATTCGTGTGAACAACCCCGGCATGAGCAAGCCGTCGGGATTAGGGAAGATTGCGCGAGTTTGAATGGTTCCCGTTGCGGGATCGACCTTGGTGTCGGCAAAATCGAAAGATCCCTTATGCGGATACCCCGTCTCATCCGCCAGCCCTAAGAACACCGGTACTTTAATAGACGATCTCACCTCCTGCTCGGACTTTTTGCCAAAGCGCCGCAGGAGAGGGAGTAAGTCGGATTCCGTGATATTGAAATACGCGTAAACGGAATCTTCTTCCATGACGGTGGTGAGTAGGGTTTTCTCGCCCGCAGCCCCCACGAGATTACCCACATCCACTAGGTTTCGGCTCACACGTCCATTTATCGGTGAGATTACCTGCGTCCATTCCAGATCGAGTTTGGCTTTCTCCAAGGCAGCTTGGGCCAGTTCAACATCGGCCAACGATACGTCTCGCGCCGCCACCTGTTGTTCCAATTTCAGGGCGCTGATTGCTTCCTTGCTTTCCAATCGCTGGGAAATCTGGACTTCCGTCTGGGATAGCTTGGCTCTCGCCTTCTTAGCGTCTACCTGCGCTTGAGCTTCCTGTACCTGCGCCTCATACTGCCGAGGATCTATCACAAACAGTAGCTCTCCCTTCGTAACGCGGGCGCCGGGGTCGAAGGTGATTTTCGTGAGAAAACCCGGCACTCGAGCTCGAATATCCACAGACTGTAGGGCGGCCGTATTCCCCGTATATTCGAGATACTTGGTGACTTCCCGTTCAATAGGTGTGGTTATCGTCACTTCCGGAACCGGGATCGGTTTTTCCGGCGGCTTCTGTGAGCAAGAGGCTGCAAATGTGAGCAACGCAAGCACGCATATGAGCACGCTGATCTTAAGCACGGAGCGCATGAGAGATTCCTTTCGAGCCGATACTGAAACAGTGCTTGAAGACGCAATCAGACAGTAATGCACCGGTAATCGCGAACCGGATTTGAGACTCCTCTACGCCGATTGCAAGTCGGAGTGGCGCTTCGTGGCCCCTGCGGTTCAGCTCATAGGTAAGTTCAAGTGGCGGCAATAGTCCTGGTGAACGGCTCCATGCGCCGAACGAATTCATTTACGTGAACCGTGAGGGACGGTCAACCAGACCGGTTAGCCGTAATTTTCCATGTGCGCGGGAACAGCGCGACGACAATACGAGACCCACTGGGACTCGGGGTCCATCAGAAACCCTTGCCGTGTTTGCCACGCTTCATTAAACGTGCTTACCGGATTCGAGTTATCCTACTCTATGTAGCACATTACTCTTCCTCGGAGTCCAAAAAAAAGAGCCGACTATGGTGATGACCGCACTCCATGGGGACCTACCCGATGCCTTCATTGGATTATGGTAACTGTAATAAAACGATGCCGGGAATTCACCACAAAGTTCGGCTGATCCCAGAAGCGCACTCGTTAACCATGAGCCGGTCAATGGCGCAAGAGACGCCACGATACGATCCGTGCGAATCGGCGCCTTGATTATCGCTCTAACAATCATTCTTAACGTGGACTTTCCACGTAGAGTAGTTATAGGAGTAAAATGTGGACCAGCCTTTTCTTCGTAGTACGGCGTTAGTACAGGAGGCCCTTGAGGATCACGAGGGTTGAGAACGGCGCCTGCTGGTATGGCCGCCACGAGCCGCGGAAATAACACTGACGGCTGTACACGGTGCGCCCGGTCAGTTCCCAGCCAAATGTACTGGAGAAAAGGGCGGAAGGTGATTTCGGGCTCTCAATATACCTGGAGGAATGGAACACGATACCAAGCGCTGGATCTGAACCATCGGAACTCACCGGGCACGGAGCCGTGTTTCTTCCGGTGAGCTATTACGAAACATGCTGCGTTACGCCGAAGCCGCTCGCTTGTTTCATCCTTCCTTTACAAATACCTCGTCCGGTTCCTGGTTTGCCAGAGGCGCCATATTGCCTCCATGATGAATATACAGGCGTGTAGGGTCCAACGGTTTAGCTAAAAGCACAACCCGATTACCGGATTCCCAATAGAGATTCAGAGACGGCCCCCTATACGTGAAGGCCCCTTTACCGGCTTTGATCCACGGTTGAGATTCATCTCCTCGGAAGTGTGCGGTAAATACGCCATTAGGCTCAAAATACAACTTCAGTTGTCTTTCCGTAGCGGGAGCGGGCGACTCGACGCCGTCCACCAGCCGACTTTGGAGCTTCCACACCCCGATGATCTTGTCCTTGTTCTGCTCGGGAGCGGGACCCGTGGCACTAGGCCGGTCGGAATTACAGGCCGCCTGCATACAAAATACGAAAATGACTACGCTTATGCGAATGACGTGAGCGTTCATAGTACTGATCAGCCTTCGTGGGTGAGGAATGGTGTAACGCTACCCGTATTCATAGGTCGTATGGGGTAAGGAAAGGACGCATATGCGCCGTGGTCACCATTGTTGCGGGCCGGTACACCTTTGTCGAAAACCAAAGCAACTTGAAAGCAAAACGAGGCCGTATTACTGAAATACGCGCCTCGTTTTGTCGAGAATTTCGTTTAAAAGCTATGTATTAGAACCAGCCGCTGGAGGAGCTGCTGGCCGGATAATAGCCGCTGCTGGAAGAAGAAGCAGGCCAGTAAGCGCCGCTGGAGGAGCTGCTGGAAGCGGGGGCGCAGCAATAGGTGTAGCCGCTGGAGCTGCTGGAAGCAGGCATGCAACCATAGGAATAACCGCTGGAAGAGCTGCTGGAAGCAGGCATACAGGTGTAGGTATAGCCGCTGCTGGAGGAGCTGGCCGGCCAATAGCCGCTGGAGCTGCTGGAAGCAGGCATGCAACCGCTGGAACCGCTGGAGCTGCTGGAAGCCGCGCCGTAAGATGCGAACGGAGCCCACGCATAATTAGCCGCCGCGTACGATGCGAACAACATCACCATACCGAACACCGCAAGCGTTACTGCAAATCTTTTCATGTAAACAAGTACCTCCTAATGGAATAATCACAACTTCTGTTCTCAAAATGTCGAAAACAGTATTTCCCTCTTAAAACTTGAGACAAGGTTATGCTTTATCGCTATCATGATTGAAGGTTTATGTCAACGTTTTTTGTCGTTGCACAAGTCCCAAAGCTGGGTCCATCATCATGCCTCGTGCGAAACTCCCTTGACTCATCATTCACGTCTGCTAGGATTCTCCCAAAACGTATACTTGTCAAGGGAATTTTCAAAATGAACAGTAAACCCGAATGCAAATCGCTTTTCATAAAGTTCGGTAATAGAAAAGGGAGCTTAGCCATCCATAATATACGGCTAATTCGGGAGTCGTATAGGCTCATCGTGTTCTGCGTACTCGTGACGATAGTATCTATCACCACGGCCGCTCACTGCGCAGAACAGGGCCGGGAGCCCTCAACCACGCAGCAACCCGCTCAGGGCGGCGGATGCTCATATGACCTCTACTCTCTCTTGGCCGGCGAGGACTTACCCGACGCTCAACCCGCAGCCCCTTCAGCGCCTCTCGTAGACCGAATAAAAAAAATAGGCGAACTGCTTGTCGAAGGAAAAAATTCCACCGCAAAAGAACTCCTGAAGGAAGCCATACGTGAGTGCGATCAAGCCGGTTCGGATGTTCGCGAGTGCTCCCATTGGATGAAAGCCCTTCGGGGGCTAGATACGCTCTTGGAAAAGCCCACACAGAAAATCGTGCTCAAGAATTCCATTAATATGAAACTCGTCAAGATTCCCTCCGGTGAGTACATGATGGGGAGCCCTAAACGAGAAATGGATTGGCTACGACTCACTTTCCGAAAGGTCTGGAGAGAAGGCCACAAGCAATGGTTCCAAGACGAGATGCCTCTGCATCCTGTGAGGATCACTAAACCCTTTTACATGGGCGCGAGCGCGGTAACCGTAGGGCAGTTCAGGCAGTTTGTCGCCGATACCAAGTACAAAACCGATGCCGAGAAGGGTGACGGCGGCATGATCTTCAGTAAGAAAGAGAATCGTTGGAGTCCTCAAAAGGGCGTAAAATGGGACAACGTGCCCTGGCAAATAGCGGATGACCAGCCGGTGGTGTTCGTCTCATGGAACGATTCGGACGCCTTTTGCAAGTGGCTGAGCCGCAAGGAAAAGCGCACCTATCGACTCCCCACGGAAGCCGAATGGGAAATGGGATGCCGCGGGGGATCCCCTTGGGTGCGGTATCCGTGGGGTGACAGATTACCCGGCGATCACGACGCCAACTTCGGTGACGGCAACCCACGGCTGCCGGAGAGCCTCACCACTGTGAACGACGGTTTCCAGTATGTGAATCCGGTAAACGCATATCCGCCGAACGCCTTTGGGCTCTACGATATGGCGGGTAACGTCATGCAGTGGGTGCAGGACCGCTATGACCGCACGTATTACGACAGCTCCCCCATTGAAGATCCCCAAGGACCCAGCTCGGGGACATCTCGCTTGAACAAGGGGGGCAATTGGTATGCGGGTCCCGCCGATTGTCGCTGCGCCTTCCGAGGCTTCTCCGGGCCGACCATGAGCTTCTGGAATTTGGGCTTCAGGGTTGCTCTCGAAGATGAAGAAGCGACCCGTGCCAAGAAACAGGACTCAAAAAGCAAGGACGGTATCTTGCCGCCCAGCGAAGAAGACGGCCTGCGGCTCTTCCGTGAGGCCATGTTCGCTGCGCAGCAACAGCAATGGGACCAAGCTACCAAGGATCTCGAAGACGCTCTCAAGATCTACGAAAAACGTGAAGATCTCAAGTGGTTGCCGAGAGTAAAAGCGACACTTGCGGGTATTTACGTTGAACGGAACCGCCAATACAAAGGCAAAGAACTCTACGCTCAGGCCCTCTCCGAATTTCGTAAGATCGGCGACACAGGCAGCGCGCGAATTGTCTTAGCCCGGTTACAAGACCTGGAAACATCACCCGGCGTCAAGGTCGTGCAAATCAAGAAGGGCGGTATTGCCGACAAAGCCGGCGTACGCGTGAATGATATCATCATCGAATATGGAGGAGACACCGGCTTCAGGGTTACGGGCTTCAAGAAGCTTGTGGACGATTTCCGCAACGCTCGGCAAGTGCCCCTCAGTGTTATGAAGGACCAAGAAATCACCACCACTCTGGTCAGCGGCGGAGAACTCGGCGTCGCCGTGGAGGACATCAAGAAAACGCCTCGACCGCGTGTAGCGCCCGCGGACGAACGGTCTCGCGATACCAACCGCAACAACCGCCGCAGACCCAGACAACAGAGGAGAGGCCGCTAAACTAAGGAATGCCGGTCGCTGCGGCTACGGCCACCACAACCACGTAGTCCACGAAAGGTCGGTGACCGTCCGTCGTGAGACGTGCGCTTCTATGAGCCTCTTTGCCGGATGGGGAGACCCACTGCCGGCAAGAAGCCGCCCCTGCGGACGCCTTCTTTGAAGGTGGGGCGATCCGTCCTAAGCCGTCGGACAGCCGTTGCGGATCTTTTCGATGAGCGCGGTAGTCGAGATGCCGTTCAGGAGCTGCACGAACCGAACGCTACCGCCACGCGCCTTCACGATGGACTCTCCCACCACCTGTTTGCCCTGCCAATCCGCGCCTTTGATGAGCACGTCCGGTTTGACCGCCTCGATCACCTGTAAAGGCGTATCTTCGTCAAAGACCACTACGTAATCCACAAAGCTCAAGGCCGACACCATGGCCACTCTATCGGCTTGAGGGATAATAGGCCTACCGGAACCCTTTATTCTCGCCACGGACTTATCGGAGTTGATACCTACCACAAGGATGTCTCCCATGCGGCCGGCCTGCCGAAGGACTTCCAAATGGCCGGGGTGAAACAAATCAAAGCACCCGTTTGTAAAGCACACCTTCTTGCCTTTGATTCGGTGGTTGCGCAGGAAATTACCTATTTCGCTTGTGGATACCGCTTTTGCGCCTACGACATCCTGCTGAAGTGAGCCGATCATTTCCTCAAGGGTCACTGTCGCGGCGCCGAATCGAGAAACCACGAGCCGCGCTGCGAGGTTCGCCAAGCTGATACCATTCTCGATGGAAAGACCATTGGCGAGCGCCAGCCCCAGGATGGCTACGACGGTGTCGCCGGCGCCGGTGACGTCCACAATTTCGACCGGCAGCACCGGGAACTGCTCGAATTTTGAGCGAGTAATGAGCGCGCTGCCGTCCTTACCGCGCGTCACTACTACCCCTTCCGCGTCGCAGTGATCGAGCAGGGTTCTTCCTGCGTGGAGCAGAGTCTCGTCGTTTCTTATTTCCACACCGGAGGCGAGGGCCGCCTCCTTCAGGTTAGGTGTGATGTAGGTCACGCCTTTGTAGCGCCGGTAATCCATGCCCTTAGGGTCCACCACGATAGGGATGCGCTCGGCCGCGCCTAAACTGATAATCCCCATGAGTATGCGATCCGTGATATATCCCTTGCCGTAATCCGAAATGATAATGGCCTTGACCTGGGGTATTACGGACTTCATGTCCTCGAGAATATCCGCCTCCATTTCCGGCGACAAATCCCTGACGTACTCTTCGTCTATACGTAGGAGTTGCTGATTGCGCGCCACGACGCGTGTCTTCATGGTGGTGGGGCGCTCAGGGTCTTCCTTGAGCCAAAAACCCTCGACCAACATGTCTTCGCAACGGCGTCTGAACCATCTGCCGGCGTTGTCATTGCCTACAGTTGCGAAGAGGGCTACCTTTCCGCCCATGGTGACGAGATTTCGCAGTACGTTGCCGGCGCCGCCGAGACGCCTCAGTCTGTCACGCGCCACGACCACGGGTACGGGAGATTCGGGCGAGATTCTATCTACTTCTCCGATGATGTATTCGTCCACCATTACGTCCCCCGCCACGAGTATAGGGGCTGGTTTCAGCTTTTGTATGAGTTTCTCGTTCAAGGGCTATCCTCCACCTCTGTGTAAGCCACGGAGCTGCGGCTGCTCCGGAGTATCCGCCGCAAACCCGCGCCTTTATACCATCAGAACGGGCGCGCCACAACATGAACCGCCCCAGATCGAGGGACGGGCCGCCCCATACGTGTTCGCCTAACGCCGCTTGCCGCATGTGTGGCCGCCGTCGGGAGTTTTCGGAGAGATTTCCCGGCGCATGCGCCCCGTGTCAGCCGACAATTACTTGAAGAAATGGAAATAAATACTTGAAGAGATATGAGATTTTTGGTAGAGGTCTCTTCAGCTCATGACGTCGGAACAAAGAAAGGCGCACACCTTGGACAGACATATTAAAGCAAAGATAATTCTTATTAAGCAGTTCGGAGAAGATGCTCCTAAAACCGTTAATCGAACCGGGCTTCTTTTTTCAAGTTCGGATTGGAGCATTGAATCTGCTAAGGCAAGGAATGTGAAAGCCCATCAAAAGAGGCGACCGGATCGAGATACGCTCATAATTAAGCCCGATCCGGCCTGTTCATTGAGCCCTTTAACGTCATGCTCAGGACTCAAGTATGCACCCGTCTTTACAATGGGCGACTCTCGGAATCATATACCTCTTCATGACGCTCTCCTTTCTCTTTGGGAAGAGTATCAACCTACGTGGTCTTAGTATGTGGTCCGGAACTCCCCATGTCAAGGGTGAGGGCCACGCTCCGCAATAGAGGGGCCGAACCTGGATGGAAAACATGACAATCCACTCTGACCTGAAACAAAAGGCATGCGCGATTATCACCGGCTTACGGCTGTTTCTCAGCAGCCGGAGCGCCTCCCTATGGCGGCCGCAAGTCCTTGCGGCGCTGGTGATGGGCGCAATCTTGCTCTTGAGCTTTTTCTCTCAAGCGCGGCTGATCCTTCCCCTAGAGAAAGCGCTTTTCACATCCCATGTTCGTTCCGCGCTGGACAGAGTCGAGGACTACACGAATGTGCGCTCAGCCATAATCAGCGCTGCGGCCGGAACGGACAACTTGGCGGATATCCTCAATCCGGCGAAGTTGGAAGCGTACCTCGCCGTTTTGCAGCGTAGGGCGCCGGACTTGCTCAGCGTGGAAATCCTCAATGAGCGCGGTGAATCTCAGGCTATGTTGGGTGATTTACCCACAGGTCGCGCCCTTGTCGAAACTACCGGTTCCAGCGCCTTTCCTCTGAAGAACCTACCGGAAAACGGCCGATTCATTGTTGATGATGAACGGAGCGGATCCCTGTCCCTTATCTGCGCTCACCAAGGTACGGACGGCGGCCGGTGGTTTTCCAGGACGAGATTTTCACGTGGTCCCTTCGTTCAACTCTTTGGTTTGGGCGGTGATTATAATTCAACCATAGCCCCTGTTATGACCGCAAAAACCGAGGATTACGGCCGAGAAACCGAAAGCTCGATCCACGTGCCGGCCGGCGTTGTCTCAGGCCCAGTCAGAGCCGACGCTCTTGTTAAAAACACGAATGTGGCGCTCCAGGTTACCCGACCCGGCGCATCCATCCTGGGCAGACCTCTGCTCTGGGCTCCTTTAGCTCTGCTTTGCGCCTGTTACTTGACCTTTGCGGCCGTTATGAGACGCCGAAATCCCGCCGCATGCGCTTCGGACGCTCAGGTGATCGCTTCTAGGTCGGCGGTGGAACCTATCCTATGGGTTCCGGCCCTGGGCGGCGCCGCCGGTTCGGTCTCACCGGCGCACGATGAGAATCCCTCACCATCGAGCTCCGGTGTTTTGGCCGAATCCTCAAGCGACTATTTCACTCCGGGAATCCCGCCGGTGTCGCCGGAGCCTAAGTCCGCCGCATTGGTTCCTTGGGCGAACACGCGGGTTTCAGATGACGACTTCCCACCAGTCGTAGGTCGCGGAGTGGCCGGCGGTTCGTACGACGAGAAGCCCTCTAATACGACCGCCGTATTCGCCGAGCATTCGGTCAACGCGCTGGCCGCCGATGATACGGACCGCGCCCGGAGCATGTCGCGTGTCCCGGATGAGGCAGAGGCCCGCGGCGCGGCAGGTGTGACCTCGGTCGAGGCTGAGCGCTCCTTTGCGGACGCGGACGCGGAGATCTCTATCTATGATGATATCGCGGAAGCTATCGAACACTCCCTTCCGGAAGGTGACCACTCGGTAATAGTGTGTGACGCCTACGGAGAATGCGCCGAGGCGATCCCCAAGGAACCGGCGGCCTCGGAAGATTCGGCGTCGGCCCCGCCTGCTGAAACGCACGCCCTCGGCTCTATACCTAGACTGGCGGCACACGATGCACTAGAGTCGGACAAGTCCACGGACACGTGCATACCCACGGACGGCCTGGTGGTCAGCGCGGTGGGTTCCCCATTCCATTCCCAGACCATCCCCGAAACCCTCGATGTGGAGTGGTGCGAGGAGATCGAGGCGCCGCCGGCGGAAAGCGATGAAGAACCCGGCAAGTACATTCGGCTCTCAAGTCATTTCAGCTTTTGACGCCGACGCAGGGAAAAGCGCCGTTTACCGGATTCTGCGATACGGATCGTTCCCGGTGAAACAAACTCCGGCCGGCAGGGGACTATGCGTCGTAAGGACCGGCGGTCGGCGGTCGTACAATGAGGCGCCGGCTATATGGTATTTCGCACGAGAGTGATTGCCAAAGTCGGCGGTTTCTGCTATACAAACAAGCTCACTAGGACGATAGCGGTTATCGTCGGTGGTCGGGTAGGGCGATCTGGAGTTACTCAACCCCGTCAGGTCCGGAAGGAAGCAGCGGAAGTAATCTCGGGGATCGGCCCTGTCCCCGGTCACCGACCATGCCCGTTACTCAGAGTGGTAATCCGTTATGCCTCCCTATCTCGTTCTCGCGAGAAAATACAGGCCGTCAACATTTCGCGATGTGGTGGGACAGGACCACGTAGTCCGCACCCTGGCGAACTCGATACTGTCGGGTCGAGTCGCGCACGCGTTCCTCTTTTGCGGCGTACGCGGTGTCGGCAAAACAACGGTCGCGCGCATTCTGGCCAAGTCCCTCAACTGCACTGGAAGAGTGTCCGGTGACGCAAACCCATGCGACGAGTGCCCATCATGCCGAGATATAGCGGCAGGAGTGAGCTTGGACGTGCGGGAGATCGACGGCGCCTCGAACACCTCAGTGGACAACATTCGGGAAATCAACGAAAACATCAAGTATCCTCCCACGAGTTCGCTTTATAAGATCATCATAATCGACGAAGTTCACATGATTTCCATGAACGCCTTCAACGCCTTGCTCAAGACGCTGGAGGAACCCCCGAGTCATGCGAAGTTCATCTTTGCCACCACCGAGTTCCATAAGGTGCCGGCGACCATTAACTCTCGATGTCAGCGGTTCAATTTCAGGACCATTTCCACCATAGAAATTATCCGCGGCATGGAACGCATACTCGAACAGGAGGGCATCCCCTCGGAAGCCGACGCTTTGGCGTCAGTGGCGAGAGAGGCCCGTGGTTCCTTTCGAGACGCCCTCAGCCTGCTGGATCAAGTGATAGCCGCCGGGACCGACCGCGTCTCCATGGAAAATGTGGTCGCGGTGCTCGGAATAGCCGGACGCGAGTCGTTTTCGCACCTCATGAGGGCAGTCTTCACCGGTGACCCTTCCGAGGCGTTGACCGTTGTTCATTCGGTCTTCGCGCAAGGCTATGACCCTGAGCAATTCTATATGGACCTCCTGCAGTACGTGCGCGATCTCACGGTGATCAAGGCCATTCCCGGCGCCGACTCGCTGCAGGATATGTTGGATGCCGCGCCCACGGAAACCGAAGAGATGCGTGCGCTTGTAGCCGATGTCTCTCTGGGCGAGTTACAGACGCTCTTCGCCATGATGTTGAAAAGCGAAGCGGATCTGAAGCGCTCCCTCAATCCATGGATCGCCATGGAGATGCTCGCGTTGCGTATGGCGCAGGCCCCCAAGGTCTTGGAAATAGGGGAGCTGCTCAAGCGCATGGACGCGAGGGGATCTCCATCCGGCGGGCAGGCGGCCAGGGTTCCTCAAAAGCACGCCCGACCGGCGGTGGCGGCAATCGCGTCTCGCACGGCGCAGAATGACTCGGCGCCCGTCAAATCGCCGCCCCCGAGCCCCCAGAAGACGTGGGATGATTTTCGATCCGCAGTCCATGCTGAAATAGCCGATCCCACTCTACAACCCCTACTCGATCAAGCTACACTGTTGACGATGGCCGAAGATGTAGCGGAAATCTGCTTTACCAAAGCCGTTTTCCGGTCAACCTTCGATGAGAAGGTTCTCAAGAGCGGCGCCCTGAATGAGCTGCTTCGACGATATTTCCCCCAGGCCCATATCAAGACGTCCAGCGCCGCGCCGAGTATTTCCCCTGTGCGTGAACGCACCGTGGAGCCCATACCTGACAACGCCGGCACCGATTGGGAACGAGCCCTGCGAAACGAAGCCCTGGAGCATTCCGTCATAAAGACGATTTTGCACGAGTTTCAGGGCAGCACCGTGGAAGAGATCAAGATCATCTCGAAGAGCTAGAGGCGGCGATATGGCCTCTTCGGTCGCTGAAAGCGCCACTCCCATGCGGACCTGATACCGCGTAATCTCGGTGGAGCGCGGTTCGGGGAACATACGTCTCCGCTTCGATCTTCGCCGGACCCGGCGCCGTCCCGAATCCGATGATGCGTTACAAATAGGGGCCATACTTCGCTTGTGGTCTTGACTCCGTTGGAATGGGTGTTACCCTCATTGGTAAAGCATGGCTCACTACAATGACAATCAATTTTACAACATGGTGAAGCGCTCTTCGGCGCCCCATCGGCTTATCAGTAACGCAATGCGGCGGATAATCACGATAATCATACAAACCAAAACAGGAGTTCTGTAATGGCGGGATGCAAAGGCTGTTCAAGTTGCGCCCCAAACACCAACCTTACCGTTCATGGTGAAGCGCAAAAACTGGAAAAATGCACACTATCTGAAAACGAACGCTACCCACACCTGTTGTGTGGCAGCCAAGCCATACTCTACGAGAAAGACGCTCAGACAATCGTGACGGTGCTCGAAGATTGCTGTGACGATTGCCAGGATCGCTTTCGAGTCAAGAAACAGGCGGGCCTCAAGGGTCGCACGGAGCTTAAGATCGGCGATGAGTTTGAGATTTGCCAGCCTGCGGGCCAAAAAACCTGGAAGCTGCATGCGCTGATCTAGCGTATTTCAGGAAACGCAGGTTTCCATTCATTGATTAACCCTGAGCGCAGCGGCGTCTCAAGCCCTGTGAGCCGTTCCTTCATATATCGGCTCGTGAACGGGCTCTGCGCTCGCCTTATCTTTTGATTGTTGGTTATTCCCAAACCCTTTGGGTGGTACGTACTATGTTATTTAGAGGTGTGAGCGGGTGAAAACCTTTACCGTCGAAGAGTTGGCCAAGATGAACGGTGAAGCCGGCGCAGAAGCCTATGTGGCTGTTGACGGCAAAGTGTATGATGTCTCCTCCAGCAAGAGATGGATCAAAGGCTCGCACATGAAACGCCACAGGGCCGGGGCAGACCTGACCACGGATTTGCTTTCCGCGCCCCACGGACAGGATATGTTGGAGAGAATGCCGCTCATCGGTTTGTTGGAGCAACCCGCTCCTGTTGAAATGACCGGCGTCCGCGGCAAGGTGGAAGCCTTCCTGGATAGACATCCGTTCTTCCGAAGACACCCTCACCCCGCGGTGGTTCATATACCAGTGGGTTTTTTCACGGCGCTGCCCTTGGTGCAACTGGCGGCGCTCAAGCTGCAATCCACATATACTGAGTGGGCGGCGTTTCTCATGTTGCTGATCGGCTGGGTGGTGATTCCCGCGGCTATCGTCACCGGATACTTTACCTGGTGGGTCAACTACGAAGCCAAAGAATCGAGCATCATACAGAAGAAACGGCTGCTCGCATGGTTAGCTTTCTCTCTCGGCATAGTGCTGATCTACATACGGCTCTTCCACATCACGGACCCGGTGGACACCCAGAGCACCGACGTGCTGCTCTATTCGGTCCTCATGCTGGGCATGGCCGGTATGGTCGGGCTCATAGGCTTTCTCGGGGGAAAGCTCACGTTTCCATACGACCACCACTGATGACCGCCGGCTCCGCTTGACCGGAATGCACAGCGCTTCTGTAGCGGCAATGTAAGCGCGATCGCTCTCGAACCGTCTTTGGCGTGTTCTTAATTAATACGGATTTCTTTCTCCGCCGGAATTACGTACCTTGGAGTTCACATCATGAACACGGCGCCGACACCGGCGATAGAACCGACCTCTAAGCGATATCCCGACTGGAAGCTGTTCCTGGGCCTTTCTCGAACCCCGCACGGCGTTTTGGATATGGCCACCCCGGCGATGGCGGCTTTGCTCTGGTTGGGGCGCTTCCCCCCGGTTGGTACGATCATCTTGGGGATTATTACTGCGTTTGCCGGTTATACGGCGGTGTACGCCCTCAACGATGTAGTTGATTACAAGATCGACAAGAAACGGCTCTCTCTGAGTGAGACGCACGAACCACTCTTCGACATGGACGGCCTCTTTGTGCGCCATCCGTTGGCTCAGGGGCTCATTAGTCTGAAGGCGGCGGTTCTGTGGACGCTCTTTTGGGCCTGTGTGGCCCTTGTCGGCGCGTGGATGCTGAACCCATTGTGCGCCGTCATCTTCATCATTTCCGCTGCGTTTGAAGCGATCTATTGCAAGCTACTGCGGATCACCCATCTGAAGATCATCCCGTCGGCGGTGGTAAAGGCCGGTGGTGGCCTCGCCGGAGTCTACGCTGTGGATCCCAATCCATCTCCTGCATTTGTGGTTCTCCTCTTTATCTGGTTGGCGGCGTGGGAAATCGGCGGCCAAAACATCGCAAACGACATTGTTGATATGGAAGACGACGCGAAGGTCCAGGCTCGCACGACCCTCACGGTGAAGGGGATGCGCGAGTCGGTTTTCATCATGATTGTGGCCGTATCCATGGCGGTAATCGCTGGAGTGTTCGCATACCGTCTTTCCGCCGGAACCCTCGGCGCTCTTTACCCGATAGGCGCGGCACTCCTGGGGTGGTTCCTTTTGCTGCAACCTGCAAGGGCCGTGTACAACAATCCGGGTCCCGAAACCGCGGCGCGGCTGTTCAATTGGGCCGGGTTTATGCCGCCTGCGTTTTTGGTTCTCATTACCCTGGCGATTTTGGTCAAAACGTAAATGCCTCCACAACGAGAAGATAAAGAACAGATGCTGATGAACTGGCCCGAGCGGGTCTGGATTTATAGCCCGTTGCGGGTATTCTTCCAGAAACGTGAGGTCCGCAATTGGTTGCGACTAGCGCTTCCGGAACCAAACAGCCGCGCCCTGGAAATCGGGTGCGGATTGGGAAAGGGCGCACAACTCGCCGTGGACCTCATGGGGTTTGCTCACGTGAGCGCCTTTGACCTCGAAGCGAAGCTCGTGCGTTGGGCCGACCGACGGCTGCCCTCACGGTATCAGCATCGAATCGCCTTCTATGTGGGCGACGCCCAGGACTTACCGTTCGAGGGCGAGCATTTCGACTGCGTCTTGAACTTCGGCATAATCCATCATGTGTTGGATTGGCGACGAGCGATATCGGAAGTGGCTCGCGTCTTACGACCTGCCGGCCTATTCTATTTCGAGGAGATTTATCCGCCCCTGTACGCGGGCGCGCTCCTAAAACGAATGCTGCGACACCCGCGAGTAGACCGCTTTCATGCCCCTGAGTTCTTGGCCTGCCTCTCCGACAACGGCTTAGACCTCGTGCAAGGAGTCAACACCACTTCACCCTACGGCATCGTCGGCGCCGCCCGGAAGCGCTCGTGAGCGCCGTGCGCAAGCAAAGAATCAAAGAATGAATATTGGGGAGAACCTTCTTGAAAGAAGGTCCTCCCAAAACCCCTCTCCAAGAACTTTCACAATAGCCGAAACCGGCTTTTCTCAAGGAGAAAATGCCGCTTTCGGTGAATGGTAAATGTGCTTAGAAAGATGTTAGGACGACCTACTTACAAAAAGATTACCCAAAATTACTATTTAAAGCCTTACGATTCGGTAGTTATTTTAGTGACGCTATTCTGCGACACCGATTCGACGTGTTTAATGAGCCAAAAAAGAGAAATCCATCCACAGATTGCGCAGCCGACCGTAGATTGATGAACCAGCAAGAGAAAGCCATCCGCAGATAAAAGGCGCAACCATACTGTAGTCACCGCATGGAAACGCAATGTCGATACACGCTCCATCGTGGTCCCGCAACGGGTGAGGGCAGCTCCGGCTGTTCGGAACCGGCGGAATTTAGCTTAAAAGCGCTGGGGTGACTCATCTAACTCTCAGTATAGAAAACACATGTTCTCTTGTCAAGTGATTTCGCTAAAAGCCCCTCAAACTGAAATATAGCTTGCTGAAGTCGTGGTCGGACTGACGTACGGAGCGGCCCAAAATGGAGCGCTTTCGGCTGTTGAAAGACTCCGTCGACCAGTGCCCGATCAAAGAAGTGCTATTGGGGAGAACCTTCTTGAAAGAAGGCTTCTCCCCAAAGCCCTTTCCAAGAACTTTCACAATTGCCGAAACCGGCTTTTCTCAAGAAGAAAATGCCGCTTTCCAAGATTAACACAAGTATTTTAGAACGAGGTTGGTAAAACCCACTCTGCAAAAAAGCTTCACCGATCTTACTTCTATGACGGCATATGGGTAGTAGCCGCGCAATTCGGCTTTCTTGACCCGTCGGACGCTCGCGGTACGCGCAGGAGCGCGTACATTGCGAGACATGGGCATTGACGCGCTATGAAAAGCAGTTGTCGGATCGCACGTAACCAAAACGTTACCGTCCTTACATTATAATTCTTGCCTTAAGAGCCGTGTTTCACATATTCTTGGCGCAAATTCCGTGTACATCCGTCTGAATACAAAAGTGACTCGGCTCGCTCGGAAGCCGGTCCTACACACGCTCGTCTACGGCTTTGACGCCCGGAGGCGGTGTTGCGGCTTTTGGGACGATTAATTTTAATCGGATTGGGAGGATCTTCGGGTATGGGGCTCTTATGCTTTTTTCGCCGTACTTCAGTTACATGTTTGTTGTTCGTTGGTCTCTTCGTAATCACTCCGCCTGCGATTGCACAGTTCCTCTCTGCAAATGCTGCCGGGGAGCCATTTAGTTACCACGGCATCACTTTTCAACCTGAAGCCTTTGCCGGTTATGAGAAGCTGTCGCTGAATTTCAATCTGCCGGCCACACTGGATCTGCAATTCCAAGACGCAGGGTTATGGGTCGGCGGCGTCGGCCTGCAAGTGGACTGCCCTGGGCGTTTGGGATTTGCGGTGAAAGGTTGGGGAAACGCCAAGAAGAATATCTCCGTAGCTGCGAGAGAAGAGCCGTACTTCTCAAGCTTTGAGACAGTGATGTGGACGGGATCAAAATTACAATGGTGGACCCTGGAGGGGAGCGTTCACTACCGCGCTTCTGCGGCATGGAGTGTGTCGGCTGGTCTTAGGCGCGATCACCTATCAGTAAATCTCACAAATCCGCGCTCTAAATTCGGCGCTCTCAATTATGATGAGGTTCGTGTAGATCCTTTCGGATTTAATATGTACAGCCTGCGGTACAGGAGTGATTTTTCGTCTAAACTGTGGATACCGTATATCGGTCTGAAACTACGCGGAAACAAATACAAAGCCTCGTTTCTGGTAGGCCCATATGCTTCGGCTGACACGACGGCGCCGGCCGGGATTTTAAATAAAGGGCGTACAGAATCGGTCTTTTTTTCATTCGATTTTTCCCAAAACGTCACCATGAAATACCGGGTACATAAACCTGCGGTGTTTCTCGAAGGCGACTTTCGGTATGACTGCCCTCTTTCCGGCGGCGTCAACTTAGGCCTGTGGTTCACGGGAAATTACCTGAATCTTCGGGGTGACGGCGCCTGGGATTTGTCTGACTCGTTTCAACTGACGTCCAACGTCTTCCCAGGTTTTTTCGAGAGCCGATCCGCTTCGCGTCAAGACACGGCGAGCTATACACGATCTATGGTGGGCGGAGGGGTCTCTTTAGCGTGGGCTTTTTGACGCGCGTAGGCTGTGACAACCAGGGGGGCGCCTCGTCTCGGTTGCCGTATTTCTATTTGTGCTCCTTGTGAAATCCCTTATACCAATGCGCAATAAAAGAAGTAATATTGGAGAGAACCTTCTTGAAAGAAAGTTGAGTCCCAAACCCCTCTCCAAGAACTTTCAAAATAGCCGCAAGTGCCTTTTCTCAAGGAGAGAAAGCCACTTGCGGTGCATTTAAACATTCTTTCATAGTAGTTAGGGAAACCTGCTCTTACAAAAATATCTTTCACCTATATTCCTCGTTCGACAGCACATTGGTATTAGCCCTATTTTACGCCCGTCTTGAAACAGCTTTAGACCAGGCTACGCCGTTTATTCCTCGATCCGTATCGGGGGCGGGGACGTGGATTGAGCTTGTGGCGCAGCCGTGCCATAGTTCACTTCGGATCAAGCCGTTCTTCCCGCCAATTTCCCCTTTTCTCGCACATTCGTCTGTGCTATTATTTGCTATTTGGCTGTAGGCTTACCGGCGTGGACTTGACGAGCGCGTACACCGCTTGTTGGGCGCACAACCTACGGCAGCGTAGCGGAGCATCCATGGAATCCTCGACAAGCGTGAATATAGAGGCGTCGCCTGTGAACGGATGCGCGGTTCACCCGCGTGACCGGGCTCGCATATTGGTTCAGGCCCTTCCGTACATACGGAGCTACAACCACAAGCGTATCGTCATTAAATACGGCGGCAGCGCCATGATCGACGAGCAGCTCAAGCGAGACTTCGCTCAGGACGTGGCCATGCTCAGCTTCATCGGCGTGCAACCGATAATCGTGCACGGCGGAGGCCCTCAGATCGGTGAATTGCTCAAGAAGCTCGGTAAGGAGAGCCGGTTCATCAAGGGCCTACGAGTCACCGACGAAGAAACCATGAACGTCGTGGAAATGGTGCTGGTCGCGAAAGTCAACAAAGACATCGTTTCGCTGATTAACTCCTACGGCGCGCGTGCAGTGGGCGTTTCGGGTAGAGACGGCAAGCTCATACGAGCGAAAAAGGCTCGCCCAGCGAAACTGGCGGATATCGACGAAGACTTGGGGCTCGTGGGCGATGTGGACAAGATTAATCCCGAACTAATAGATTGCCTCGAAGGCCGAGGGTTTGTTCCCGTAATTGCGCCTGTGGGCGCGGGACCGGAAGAGAAGCCGTACAATATTAACGCCGATACTGCGGCCGGAGCGCTCGCGTCTGCGCTGGGCGCGGAAAAATTCCTTCTCCTGACGGATGTATCGGGAGTGCTGGACACTCACGGAAAGCTTATATCCAGCATCACCGAGGACAAGGCGCAGAATCTCATCAACGACGGCCACGTTTCCGGCGGCATGATCCCCAAGTTGAGATGCTGCTTATCCGCAGTCCGGGGCGGAGTGCCCAAGGCCCACATCATTGACGGACGCACGCCACATGCTCTGCTGCTGGAACTCCTGACGGATCAGGGCATCGGTACGCAAATTATTCGGGAGCCGCTTCCGGGCGAGACGAAGACTGAATCGCCGACAAAGAGATAAGAGCTATCCCGAATCAAAGAAGTAAAATGGAGCGAATGTTCGCGCAGAAGGGCTGATACCAATACCTGATCAAAAACGTACTATTGGGGAGAACCTTCTTGAAAGAAGGCTTCTCCCCAAACCGCTCTCCAAGAACTTCTGCAATTGCCGAAATCGGCTTTTCTCAAGGAGAAAACACCGCTTTCGGCGATTATTACAAGTATCTTAGAACAAGGTTGGTAAAACCTACTTTGCAAAAAAGCTCCACCGATCTTACTTTTGTGACAGCACATTGGTATAAATCCGACATCCGACTTGAAGATTTGTTGGAATTGCCGGAAGTCGGCTTTTCTGGGGAGAAAATGCCCATTTAAGCCCGGTGAACTATAAAAACGAGAGGAATACGGTCATGGAATCAAAGGACTTTATCGAAGCAAACAGCTCGTTTGTATTCAATACGTACGGCAGAACCCCCATTATGCTCGTTGAGGGTCAAGGCTGCCGCGTCCGTGATTCAAGTGGCCGTGAATACCTGGACTTCATCGGCGGCTTGGCTGCGTGCAGTCTCGGGCACGCTCATCCTAAGCTCGTGCAGGCGATCTCGGATCAAGCTGCGAAGTTGATCCATGTATCGAACCTGTTCTACATCGAGCCCCAGATAGAATGCGCGGAGCTTTTAACGAAGAACTCCTTTGCCGATAAGGTGTTCTTTTGCAACTCCGGCGCGGAGGCGAATGAAGGGGCGATCAAGCTTGCACGCAAGTACTTTCACGACCGCGGGGAACACGACAGGTATACCATCATAACCATGACGGGCGCCTTCCACGGACGGACACTCGCCACACTTGCCGCCACGGGCCAGGAGAAATACCTCACGGGTTTTGACCCGCGGGTCCAAGGCTTTACCCAGATCCCGTTCGGCGACGTCGGCGCACTGCGAGAAGCGCTCACACCGAGCGTCGCAGCGGTGTTTGTCGAGCCGATCCAAGGGGAGGGCGGTGTCAATATCCCGCCTGAGGGCTATCTCGAGGAGATCCGCAAGCTCTGCGACGAGACCGGCGCTCTCTTGATCCTGGACGAAGTGCAAACCGGTATGGGTCGCACGGGAGATCTCTTTGCGTACATGGCGCACGGCATTGAACCCGATGTTCTCACCGCCGCGAAAGGGATTGCAGGCGGAGTCCCCATGGGCGCTTTGCTGGCTACGGATAAGGTAGCGTCGTCGTTCGCGCCCGGTAATCACGCCTCGACGTTCGGGGGAAATCCCCTTTCCGCCGCCGCCGCAGTGGCCGTCACAAAAGAGATTCTGTCGCGAGGGTTCCTGGATCACGTCCGCAAAGTGGGCGCTTATCTGCGCACTCGCTTGGAAGCGCTTGCGGCCGCGTATCCGACAATCATCAAGGACGTGCGCGGGAGAGGGCTCATGCAGGCCATTGACCTGAACATCCCCGGAACGCCCTTGACGACGCAACTGAGAGAAAAGGGCGCCTTGGTAAACTGCACGGCGGACACCGTCCTGCGTTTTCTCCCGCCGCTCATTGTTACGAAACGTGAAATTGACGAACTCATCGAGATGCTCGATTCGACGCTCAAGGGGGTTGAAAAGACTTGAGCATGCAAAACAAACGTGATTTTTTAGATTTGAGAGACTTCACTCGAGCGGAACTGCTCCGGTTGGTACAGCGCGCCATAGAGCTGAAGAACGGATTCCCTCAAATAGGGGCGGAAAAGCCCCTTGCGGGCCGTGTTGTGGGCTTGATGTTCGAGAAGCCGTCCACTCGCACACGGGTATCATTCGAGGTTGGTGTTCACCAGTTGGGCGGCCACGCGATCTTTCTTAACTGGCGGGACATCCAGATCGGGAGGGGCGAACCCATCGAAGACACCGCACGAGTGCTCTCGAGGTATTTGGACGCCATCGTCATACGTACCTACGGCCATGACGTGTTGACCCAGTTCGCCAAGTGGTCCACGGCGCCGATCATCAATGGGCTGTCGGATTTCCTGCATCCGTGTCAGGTGCTCGGGGATCTCATGACCCTCAAGGAAAAGGGCGTGGACATTACCAGCATGAGAGCCGCGTGGATCGGTGACGGCAACAACGTGGCAAACTCGTGGATCACCGCCGCGGAAATACTGGGTTTTCAGCTTACGCTCGCTTGCCCTGAAGGATATGACCCAGGCGTCGAGTATGACCCTACATTCGTGAAGGTGACCCGTGATCCGCGCGAGGCGGTCAAGGACGCGGACGTCATCAACACCGACGTGTGGACGTCCATGGGCCAGGAAGAGGAAGCCTGCGCACGTAAGGAAATCTTCTGCGGATTCCAAGTGAGCGCGGACCTCTTGAAACCAGCCTCGCCCACGGTGTATGTCATGCACTGCCTGCCCGCTCACAGGGGCGAAGAAATCACCGATGAGGTGATGGAATCCTATCACTCCCTAATATGGGATCAGGCCGAAAACCGACTGCACATACAAAAGGCGATACTGGAAGAGCTGCTTAAGCCGTAATCTCGGGAGATTATATGAACACCGGCGATGTGAAAAAGATTATTTTGGCGTATTCCGGCGGGTTGGACACCTCGGTGATACTCCGCTGGCTTGTGGATACTTACCAATGCCCGGTGGTGGCGTACGCTGCGGATCTGGGTCAAGGTGAGGAGCTGAACGACCTGGACGCCAAGGCGAAGGCGACCGGCGCCGAATCGCTCAAGGTGGTGGACCTCAGAGAGGATTTCACGAAGAACTATGTGTTTCCCATGTTCCGTGCGAACGCCGTCTACGAGGGGTATTACTTGCTGGGGACGTCCATTGCTCGACCGTGCATCGCGAAGGCCCAAATGGAAATAGCGGCTTCTGAAGGCGCCGACGCGGTAAGCCACGGGGCTACGGGCAAAGGCAATGACCAGGTGCGCTTTGAGCTTACGTATTACGCCATGGATCCCATGATAAAGGTGATCGCTCCCTGGCGTATCTGGAACATGAAGTCCCGCACTGATCTCATTTCCTACGCGCAGGATCATGGGATACCCGTGACTTCCACGGCTGCCAAACCCTACAGCATGGATCGCAATCTTCTTCACCTAAGCTTCGAGGGTGGGATTCTCGAGGATCCCTGGGCCGAACCGCCGGCGGAGATGTTCGTACTCACGACAAATCCCCAAGATGCGCCTGATACGCCGGAAGAGCTGACGATAAGCTTCGAGGCCGGAGACCCTGTGGCGCTCAATGATGAGCGGCTGAGTCCGGCGGAGCTGTTGGAGCGGCTCAACACCGTAGCCGGTCCGCATGGTGTCGGGCGAGTCGATCTCGTCGAAAACCGCTACGTCGGCATGAAGAGCAGGGGTGTTTATGAGACCCCCGGCGGCACGGTGATCCATGCGGCGCGGCGAGCCATGGAATCCATCACCTTGGATCGTGAGGTCATGCGCCTCAAGGACGAGTGGGTCCCGCGCTACGCCTCGCTTGTATATAACGGGTATTGGTTTTCACCCGAGCGCTACATGCTTCAGGCGGCAATAGACGAAGCGGCCAAGCCCGTGTCGGGTAAGGTTCGCGTCAAGCTCTATAAAGGCGGCGTCACCATAACCGGCCGTCAATCGGATAATTCTTTGTATGACCCGAGATTCGCGACCTTCGAGGAAGATAAGGTCTATTCACAAGCCGATGCGGACGGTTTCATCAAGCTGAACGCCCTGCGGCTCCGTATCCGTCAAATGATCGCAACCCGTAAGTAGCCGGAGGTTCGATTCATGGCGGAAACACCAAAAGAGCCGGCTCAGGCTGCTGAGGCCTCTAAGGGAATCAGAAAAGGCCGTTTCGAGGCGGGAATGGACCCGCTCTTCGCGGCGTTTAACTCCTCGGTGTCCTTCGACAAGAGGCTGTATGCGGAGGACATAGCGGGAAGCATCGCTCACGCCTCGATGCTGGCGGCGCAAGGGATTATTCCCGCGGAAGACGCTGCCGCTATAATTCGCGGCCTCAAGGACGTGCGCGGGGACATCGAAAGCGGCAAGCTCGCCTTTTCCGAGGAACTCGAGGACGTTCATATCAACGTCGAGACTGCGCTCAAGGAGAAGATCGGCGCTCCTGCGGGCAGATTGCACACGGCTCGAAGCCGAAACGACCAAGTGGCGTTGGATTTGCGTCTCTATTTGGTGAACCGGTCGCGGTTGGTGTTCGAGGATCTTGTGACCCTTATCGCAAACATCGTGGACAAGGCTGAGGGCGAGATCGACGTGATTATGCCGGGGTATACCCATTTACAACGAGCCCAGCCCGTGCGGTTCAGCCATCACTTTCTTGCGTACGGCCAGATGTTCAAGCGCGACCTGGAGCGGTTCCAAGGGGCGCTTCCGCGGATTGCGGTGTCTCCCTTGGGCTCGGCTGCGCTGGCAGGCTCGACATTTCCGGTGGATCGGCGCATGGCGGCTCAAGAGCTTGGGCTAGCGCACGTTTGCGCCAATTCCATGGACGCCGTATCGGACCGCGATTTCGTCGTAGAATTCATCTTCAACGCAGCCTTGACCATGACGCACCTGTCGCGGTTGGCTGAAGAGCTGATTATATGGTCATCGACGGAGTTCGGGTTTTGCACGCTCCCGGACGCATTTTGTTCCGGTTCCAGTATCATGCCCCAGAAGAAAAACCCCGACGCCTGCGAGCTGGTCCGCGGCAAGACGGGCCGGGTGTACGGCGATCTCATGGGTATCCTCACGACGCTGAAGTCCTTACCTCTGGCCTATAACAAGGACTTGCAAGAGGACAAAGAACCTCTCTTTGACGCTCTCGATACGGTTCGGGCATGTCTCGGGATCATGGGCGGTTTGGTTCCTGGTATTGCGCTCAACCACGAGCGGCTTGCCGAGGCTGCGGCGGATCCGTCCTTAGCCGCTACGGATCTTGCGGATCAGCTTACTCGCGAAGGGACTCCGTTCCGCGAAGCCCACGAGCGAATCGGCGCGATGGTGAGGCAGGGCGGCACTGGAGAGGGATTACCTTCACCCGAGGCCATGGTCGAGGCGAGAAACCACGAGGGAGGAACAGCGCGGGCCGGTGTTCTTCAGCAGATAGCTGCGCTACGTGAATGGCTGGCAACCGCAATGCCGTCGTAACACCGCCGACGCTTGCTCAAGCAGGCGACGGGCGCCCCGGCGAAACGCATTTCATGTAATCCGGAGCGGCTTTCAGCGCGGCTCCTTCACGTAACGCAATCTACACCGGAGCTTCATTGCAATCCTGCGTCATGAGACTGCTGTGCATCGGCGTTGTAGCGTGTCTCCTCACGGCGTGCGGTTACAAGACGAGTCCGCGGCCCGCCACCGCTACAATCCCGGGAGAAATAGCCGTCGTCGAACCGAACGCGTATCCCGACAGAATAGTCCTGAAGTGGATTATTCCGCGATCCAACACGGATGGCTCAACGCTGGCGGATATTTCCGGGTTCAAGGTTTTCCGAACCACGCACAAGGCCGGCGAGGAATGCGAAGAGTGCCGGGACAAGAAACCTTTTCACGCAAATGTGGATTTTCAGCGGCCCGTTGATGCTCAGGTCACCAAAGAAGAGGTAATTTATACGGATAAGGATGTGAGTCCGGGGAATGTTTACACCTACTCGGTGGTCACGTACAATCTCCAGGGAACGGAAGGAAAGGCCGGACCCGATGTGAGCGTTTCCCTGGAAAACGCTCCGGCGGCGCCCGTGGATCTGCGCGTCGAGAAGCGTCCGTCCGGGGTAGTCGAGGTCTTGTGGCGGCCGGCAACCCCCGAGCCCGACATCAGGGGCTATCGAGTGTACCGAGGCTTGTCGGACAAACCTGGCGTCATGAAGCTTCTGGCGGGCGTAAGGGGCTACGAGACATCGTACACGGATAAGACCCCGGATAAGGACAAGACGTATCACTATGCGGTGCGGTCCTTCCGATTGAACGGGAATGTTCCCGTGGAGTCCAAGGCGACCCCGGCGGCGGTTCCTTCCGCTGAGGTGAAATTGTCCGCTCCCACTGATTTGTCTGCTGATCCTCAGCGCAACGGAATACATCTCACGTGGGAAACGGGTGGAACCGAAGGCGAGGACCTGCGTTTCAACGTCTATCGGTCCGAATCGGGACGTATCTATACGAAAATTAACTCGGAGCCCTTGACTACGCCGTCTTTTGTCGATCATCATGTACGGCGGAATAAGACGTATAAATACGGTGTGACCGCGTTCCGGGAAGGAAACGCCGGCGAAGAGACGGCGAGATCAGCCGTGGTCACCGTGCAATACAGAAGATAAGGGATTCAGGCCATGCATCATTTCACTTATATGAACAACGAACTTCATTGTGAACAGGTTTCGCTCAAGCGTGTGGCCGCAGCAGTGGACACGCCGGCGTACGTTTACAGCCGAGCCACAGTGGAACGCCATTATAAGGCCTTTCAGCGGTCTTTTACGCAGCTCGACCACCTGATTTGCTTCTCCATGAAGGCATGTTCTAATATAGCTGTTTTGCGGCTGTTGGCGAACATGGGCGCGGGTATGGACATCGTGTCGGGCGGCGAGCTGTTTCGAGCGCTGAAGGCCGGAGTTGATCCCGGTAAGATTGTCTATTCCGGGGTGGGCAAGAAAGCCTCCGAAATGGACCAAGCCTTAGACGCAAACATCCTCATGTTCAATGTAGAGTCCGAAGAGGAACTGCTTCTCCTCAATGAGCGGGCGCAGGCCAAGGGCAAGGTCGCTCGCATGTCCCTCAGGGTGAATCCCAACGTCGACGCGGGCACGCATCCGTACATTTCCACAGGTCTGAAGAAGAACAAGTTCGGTATCGACGTCGAGCGCTCTCTGCGCATCTACCGCATGGCCAAGGATCTACCGGGTGTGGACCCCATCGGAGTTGATTGCCACATCGGCAGCCAACTGACCGAGTTGTCGCCGTTCCTCGATGCCGTAGACCGAATGATCGACATCATCAAGACACTGCGCTCCGAGGGCGTGAACATCCAGTACTTGGACATCGGCGGCGGCCTGGGAATCCCTTACAGCAACGAAGAACCCCCTGCTCCTGCGGAGTACGGCGCGGCCGTGTGCACAAAGGTTGCGGACCTGAACGTGAAGCTGATACTGGAACCGGGACGGGTGCTCGTTGGCAACGCAGGTGTGCTCGTCACTCGAGTGATTTACCAAAAACCTACGTCGGAGAAGTGCTTCATCATCATCGACGCCGCAATGAATGACCTCATACGCCCGAGTCTCTATAAGTCGTATCATGCGATTCTGAAGGTAGCGAAGGCCGATCGACCCGGTCCCATGATCGTAGCGGATTTGGTCGGCCCCATCTGCGAATCCGGTGACTTTATAGCCCAGGATCGCAAGATGGAGTGCGTCGAATCCGGTGACTTGTTGGCCATTATGAGCGCCGGCGCGTATGGATTTACCATGTCGTCGAATTACAATTCCCGTGTTCGGCCGGCCGAAATCCTCGTGGACGGCGCCGAATACCACGTCGTACGCCGACGCGAAACATACGAAGACCTTGTGAACGGAGAAACCATCCCGGCATACATGCTGCCGACAAGCTAAAGGAGCGGACCATGTTTTCAGGCGCCTTCACCGCAATCGTAACCCCTTTCAAAGACGGCAAAGTCGATGAAGAAGCATTTAAGCGACTGCTGCGCTTCGGAGTAGACGGTGGGGTGTCCGGCATTGTCCCATGCGGGACCACCGGCGAATCTCCTACCCTCGATCACGACGAGCACAACAGGGTCGTAGAGCTGACCGTAAAGGAACTGGCGGGGCAGGTGAAGGTCATCGCAGGCACCGGCTCCAACAGCACGGAAGAAGCCATCTCATTAACCAAGCACGCCAAGGCCTCGGGTGCGGACGCGGCTCTCATGGTGGCGCCCTATTACAACAAACCCACGCAAGAAGGCTTGTACAGGCATTACGAAGCGGTCGCCGAGGCGGTTGATATTCCCATTATCATCTATAATATCCAAGGTCGAACCGCTGTGAACATCGAGACCGCCACCATGGAGCGGCTTGCGCAGATTCCGAACATCGTAGGCGTGAAAGAGGCCTCGGGTTCTATTCTCCAGATGAGCGAAGTGGTCCGCCGGTGCGGGCCGGAGTTCGATGTCTTATCCGGTGATGACCAGATGACGTTTCCGCTCATGGCGCTCGGTGGACGTGGAGTAATCTCCGTCGTCTCGAACATTATCCCCGACAAAATGTCGGCGCTCACCAAGGCGATGCTTGCCGGTGATGTGGAAAAGGCTCGTGCGCTCCATTTCGAGGTATTTGAGCTTTGTCAGGCCATGTTCATCGAAACCAACCCCATCCCCGTGAAGGCGGTTCTCGGTATGATGGGCAAGATCACCCCTGAGTATCGGTTGCCCTTGTGCTCCTTAGCCGCTCCCAATGTGGAGAAACTCAAAGCCGTGGTCGAAAAATATAACCTGCTCTAAGCCGGAGAAGAAAATATGAAAATCGCAGTGAGCGGCGCAGCCGGCCGCATGGGAAAACGAATATTGGCCCTTGCGGCGGAAAACCCCGATATAGAGATTACGGGGGCGCTTGAGAATGCGCACAACCCTGCGCTGGGGCGTGACGCAGGGGAAAACGCGGGCATCAGCAAGCTTAACGTCCCAATCACCGATGACATGAAGGGCGTTCTTGGGGATTGCGACTGCCTCATCGACTTTTCGTCACCCGCAGCGTCGCTCGAGCACATTGCGGCTGCGGCCGCCGCAAACAAGGCCATCGTTGTGGGAACCACCGGATTTTCCGAGGAGCAGCGGGCCGTGCTGAACAAGATCGGTCCTACCACGAGATGTCTGGTGGCGCCGAACATGAGTCGCGGAGTCAACCTGCTCCTGCGCATCGCCGAAACGGTGGCCACGGCGCTCGGCGATGATTATGACGTCGAGATTGTGGAAGCTCACCACAAGATGAAGAAAGATTCCCCAAGCGGCACTGCGGACAAACTTGCGCAAGTGATCGCTAAGGCCCTGAGACGCGAACTGGAGCACGTGGGCGTGTACGGCCGCAAAGGTATGGTCGGAGAGCGCACCCCCAAGGAGATCGGCGTCATGGCCCTAAGAGGCGGCGACATCGTGGGTGATCACACGGTCATGTTCATAACCAATGGTGAGCGCATCGAGTTGACCCATAGGGCGCACAGCCGTGACGCCTTCGCTTCCGGCGCTATTCAGGCGGCGTCCTGGTTGCTTGATAAACCGAAAGGGCTCTATGATATGCAGGACGTGCTGGGGTTGAACAAGATATGAAAATAGTGCGTTTCCATTACCAAGATCAGATCTACGTCGGGAAAATCGAAGGCGACTTTATTACCACGCTCGACGAACGCCGACCCCTACCTCGAGCGCTTACACTCAAAAAAGTGGTGTTGTTCGCTCCTTGTGTCCCCTCGAAGGTGGTCGCAGTCGGTTTGAATTACCATGACCATGCCGAAGAGATGGGACATCCCGTGCCGGAAGAACCTTTGCTTTTTCTCAAACCCGGCTCGTCGGTGATCGGTCCGAACGCTCCGATATTCTTGCCGCCTCAGAGCGCCCGAGTGGACTACGAAGCCGAGCTTGCGGTGGTGATAGCTCGTGTGACGACAAAGATTTCCGCAGAGCAGGCTCCCGAACACATCTTGGGCTACACCTGTCTGAACGACGTCACTGCGCGGGATCTGCAAGCCAAGGACAAGCAATGGACGCGAGCAAAGGGCTTCGACACCTTCTGCCCAATCGGCCCATGGATTGAAACGGAGCTTCAGCCCGACAACCTGAGCATAGAATTGCTTTTAAACGGCGACGTAAAACAGAAATCATCCACCTCGAACCTTATTTTTTCGGTGAACACATTGGTGGAGTTTATTTCGCACGTCATGACGCTCTATCCGGGAGACGTGATAGCGACCGGCACTACTTCGGGAATAGGGGCGATGAAGGCTGGGGACAGCGTGGAAGTGCGCATCGAGGGAATAGGCTCGCTGGTGAACCCCGTCAAGGCGGGTTGACCGCGGCCGGCGAATGTTTTGAATGCTTCGTAGGATAGGTTCACAACGAATGGCGGTTGAAGCGTACATAGCCTTTGGAGCAAACCTGGGAGACCGCTCACGCATGTTTCGTCAGGCGGTGGAAGCGCTTTCAGCCTTAGACGACGTTACGGTGTCGGCGGTATCCTCGCTCTATGAAACGCAGCCCGTAGGTCTCAGCGACGGAGGGCCTCTCTTCCTCAATGCAGTGGTTCGAGTGAGAACCGATCTCGATCCTCACGAGCTTATTTCCGCAATGCGTAGGATCGAGCAGGCGCTCGGTAAGGCCAAAGACCACTCAAGCGATCTATCACGAGCCGTGGATCTGGACTTGCTCCTGTACGGGGACGCAATCATAGATGAACCTGATCTTCACATTCCGCATCCGAGGATGGCGTCTCGCGCGTTTGTGCTCGTTCCGCTGGCGGAAATAGCGCCTCACGCGATGCACCCAGGTCTTCGCCGAAGCGTTGCTGAATTGCTCGGAACTTTGTCTTCTGAAGAACGGTCCAAGGTGGGAGTGTGCGAAGTGGGGTGAATCCTTGATGACGAGGCGCTTATACATCGTAAGGCCGCTCTGCGCTGTGAGAATCAGAACATAACTCTTGTCCCTGCGGACCGCACCGAGATATACGGCATCTTATACCGATATGCTTTCACAAAAGTAAGATCGGCGGAGGTTTTGTTGCAAAGCAGGTTTTTCCCAATTTTACTTCTTTGATTAGGCATTGGTATTAGGTCGCTCGCGGTGAACGGTTAGTTTTCTTCATCTTGAGCCGTCCGTCAAAGTGATCCCCTGCCGGCATCGACTAAAGGAATCACCCAACACGAACTCGGGATACGCAATGCTACGCTTTCTCTTCTTGTTATTTCTTATCTACGTGGCGATCAAAACAGGTCTTTATTTCGGCAAGGCGGTCTTGCGCCACCTCCGGTCGTCTCCGCCTGAAGACCTACTGGGAACCCGTAGGGTTAATGATTTGGCCCGTGATCCGGTATGCGGTATGTACGTACCCGTGGCCGGATCACCATCACTCACCCGCGGTTCAACGGTGTACTATTTCTGTTCCGAGGCATGTCGAAAGAAGTTTCAGGCTGGATGACCATGAGCCCAAGTGATGCTATGCCTACAGTTCTCATTGCCGATGATTCGGACATCCTCAACAATATGCTTAAAGAGGTATTCGAGGAGAACGGATTCGACGTCATCCAGGCTTTTGACGGAATGGAGGCGAAGGCTGCGTTTCTTAAACATGATCCCGATCTGGCCTTTATCGACGTGCAAATGCCCAAGTCCGATGGTATTCAGGCCCTTCGGTACATTAAAGAGCGTTCCCAGAAAACCATAGTGGTAATGATGACCGGTATGGGCAATGAGGAAGTCGCCGTACGCGCCATGAAACTCGGCGCAGAGGACTACATCACCAAACCCTTCGGGACGAAGGACATAATCCTCCTCGCGCATAAACTCCTCGAACATCAGCGACTTTCCACTGAAACGGCCAAGCTCGAAAGCGATATACGTAAAAACGAGAAGTACCTGGCTCATTTGACCATGAGCATCAACGAGGCCCTCATCACCACTGATCTTACCGGTAAAATACAATTTGCCAACACTGCGGCGACCACCCTGTGGGGCTATTCGCTTGACGAGCTACGTTTGTGCGACGTGCACCTGCTCATACGCGGAGAAGGCGGACCTTTGCTCCGTCGCGACTTGGTACGCGACACCATGAATGAGGGTAAGATTGAAGGGGAGTTCATCTTCCGTAAGAACGACAACAGCTCGTTTCCGGGATACTTGTCAACATCGGTTCTGCTGGAAGGAGAAAAGGTAAAGGGAATCGTGCTTGTGGTAGCGGATCTCACCCGTCTCTACGAAGTGGAGCGGCGGCTTCGGCAATCGCAAAAGTTGGCCTCTCTGGGACGAGTGGTGGAAGGAATAGCCCATGAGGTGCGGAACAGCCTAGCTTCTTTAGGGGGCTTCGCCAAGCGGCTGCGTAAGGTGACGGAAGGTGATGAGAAGTGCCGTCAATATACAGGGTATATCCTGGACGATGTGAAGCGTCTCGAAAAGATGGTGAAAGACATCGAAGAGTATGTGAACTTTTCTAAGCTCTATACGTTCAACTTTAAGCACATACAGTTGGGTCCCATCATAGAAGAGGCGCGCAATCGAGCCAATGAACTCTTGCCTCCTGAGCGTCTCAAGAAGCTGAGCTTTAGCCTTAAAGTCCCAAAAGGGATCAGACCCGTGCAGGGAGACGCAAAGGCGGTCGAGCAAATATTCTACAACCTGATCATGAATTCATACGAAGCCATGCCCGACGGAGGGCGTTTAACCGTGCAGCTTGAGAATAAGGCGTGGGCCGTTGCCGTTACGCTGACGGACAGCGGCGTCGGCATTCCTCAAGAGGACCTGGACGAGATCTTCACCCCGTTTTTTACCTCCAAGACCACAGGCGCCGGAATGGGGCTGAGCAAGGTTTACCTCCTGGTGGAAGCGCACGGCGGGCAAATCCATGCTACTTCGGTGGGAGGGAAGGGCGCCGTGTTCGAGGTCAGTCTGCCCTTCGAGCGCTCGCAATCCCTGTTTTCTCGATGACTGTAATGGTTCGGCTGTCTTGAGACGGCTGCGTGGTGAGCGCCGTACGGAGGGGAGACTCATCTTCCCCGGCGATAACCATGCCTGCTTTGTAATCGTTCACCGGGCTTGAGGCAGCTCTGCGCCCGGTGAAAGCCGGAGGGGAGACTTATCTCCCCTCCGGACCTCCCCATACGTAATTACAAACAGTTGTCCTATTCCTGGTGAACGGTTGCGGCGTTCGGCTCCGTCGTCGCAGGTGGTATCGTTCTCCGCAATAAGCCGGTTCTCTATAATCATTTCTTGTCATATTGCTTTAAATAATGTAATTATATTTCTAGGATTGTTATTGATTAAGCTGTCTAGCGGGCGTCATTCGCCTGCGGCGCAGTTTGCGTCGTCCTGAAGAGTGAACGAGATCGTGGACGCTTCGTAACCGCCGAACCTGGAGCACATCAGTTTCGTTCGCGCCTGATATCATTGTGCTGTCGAACGAGGAATATAGGTGAAGGACATTTTTGTAAGAGCAAGTTTCCCTACCTACTATGAAAGAATGTTTAAATGCACCGCAAGTGGCTTTTTCTTCTTGAAAAAAGGCACTTGCGGATATTTTGAAAGTTCTTGGAGAGGGGTTTGAGGAGAAGCTTCTTTCAAGAAAGTTCTCTCCAATATTACTTCTTTTATTGCGCATTCGTATGAGAGCACGACGCCTATGGGAGCGAAACCGCGGCCGAGCAGCTTTCATGCCGGTGATCCTTTCCATCGAAATATACGGAGATCCCTATGAAGTATTCACGGTTAGCGGCATTCCTCCTGAGCGCGATAGTGGCCTTTGGCGGAGTTTCCGACGCCTCAGCCGAGATATACATGAAAACGCTGTCCAATGGGTGTAAGGAATTCACCAATAGACCGTACGGCATCGGGTGGGTGTTTTACATGAGCGAATCCGGGGAGCAGCCCATGATTAATTTCGTGAGCGCCGGCAAGCCCAAGACCATTGAGGACATCGTCCACGAAATCGCTGAGAAGTTCGATATTGACGCAAACCTAGTGAAGGCTATCATCTCGGTGGAGTCGAATTGCGACCCGACGGCGGTTTCCAAGAAGGGGGCTCAGGGGCTTATGCAGCTCATGCCCGCCACAGCAAAGAGCCTCAACGTGGAGCGCCCCCTCGATCCGCGCGAAAACATCCTGGGTGGGGTGAAATACATCAAGGGGCTGCTTGCCTCCTATGGTGATCTCAAACTGGCTCTGGCCGCATACAACGCAGGTCCGGGGGCGGTAAAAAAACACGCGGGTATCCCGCCCTACCGAGAGACCATCGATTATGTGGCCAAGGTAATTCACAATTATCACAAGTTCAGATCAGACCCGAATTTCCGTTTGGCGGCCGGCAAATAACCGCTCACAAAGAGTGAGGACTTGTTCAGAATCAGATTGCGCGATGATGGGTAGATTTTTAGCAGCACTATTGCTAAAGTGTTTCCCTTATGATGTGTGATTTTTGCAATTGAATTCATATTTTGCGGCTTGGAAACGTCCCTCTGTGCGCCGCACGAGAGTCGCGTCAACCGTAGAAAGGTAAGCCGGCGCGATTGCGGCGCGTGGCTCTCCCGTTGCCGTTCTTCATGAGCGAAATGTATGACTAAACACGTTCCGAACATACTGACCTTTGGTCGCATAGTGTTGGCGCCGCCTATAGTGATTCTGTTGTTGTTTGACGGCAGATTGCCGTCGTTGGCCGCGGGGATCTTGTTCTTGGTGGCTTCCCTGACCGACTTCTTCGATGGATTTATCGCCCGTAAATGGGAATTGGAATCTTCTTTTGGTAGGTTCTTAGACCCCATTGCCGACAAAGTACTCGTCACATCCGCGCTCATCATGCTCATAGCGCAGGGGCGAGCGCCCGCTTGGGTGGTTATGCTCATCATTACGCGTGAGGTGGCCGTCAGTGCGCTCCGAGCCATCAGCAAGACATGGGACACTACCCTAAAGCCCAGCCCGGTAGGAAAGCTCAAGGCGGTCATACAGTTCGCCGCTATCGTACCGCTCATTATTCACTACGAATACAAACTGATCATTCCCATCAACTTTCACTATATCGGCACGGTTATGCTGTACATAGCTCTTGCGCTGACGCTCTATTCCGGAATTGACTACTTCGTGAGATTTTATCGAGAGTATGAATTGCGAGAGACCGGGAGCAGTTTGTAACGCTTAGGAACTCTGCGTTGCAAAACAGGAGTCGTACACTCGCCTGATCGCCCGGGTAATCCGCTGATAATCCTCGACCAGCATTACTTCTCGTCCCTCTTTATAGCCCAGACGTCGCGCAAGCGATTTTAGCTTGTCTCCCTCAAGGGGTAGGCGATCAATACTCTTGTGCTCCATTATACGCAATCTGTCTTCCAAGTTGGTGAGGAAGCGATACCCTGTATCTAGGGTCTCATAAGCGTCGGCGGTAATGAGCCCGTGATCCCATAAGGTGCGTAGCGCTTCCACGGTGTTGGGCCGCAGTATCTCCGGAAACTCGGCGGCATAGCGCAGAATATTCGCCTGTACGAAGAACTCGATGTCCACTAAGCCGCCGTGGCCGGTTTTCAGGTCAACGTGGGTGCGATCCTCCATGGCAAGCTCCTGTTCCATGCGGTTTCGCACGCGAGCGATCTCAGCAGGCACGTCCGGCGTGTACACCGTGGCGGTGACGCACTCGCGAATGACATCTTGGATCGCTTCGGTCAATTCAGGCGGGCCGGTGATCGGGCGAGCCTTGATGAGAGCTTGCTTCTCCCATAACTGCGAGCTTGTTCTGTGGTAGCCCCGAAAGGACTCGATGGAGCTTACCAAGGGGCCTTTATTGCCCGAGGGGCGTAGTCTGGTGTCGATGGCCCATGCGGCGCCTTCACCCGTAGGAATACTCAGCGCGGAAATAATGCGTCCCGCAAAGCGGCTGAACCATTCGTGGCTGGAGAATCGACCGATGGATTCAGCCGGCGAATCATAGATAAAGATTACATCAACATCGGATAGATAACTCATTTCAGAGCCGCCCAGCTTCCCCATGCCGAGAATCACGAAGGGCAGGGACTCGAACACATCCTGTGAACCAAACTTCCGGCGCATCTCCCGGAGCGCTATGTCCACGGCGCCGTTTAGACAGGCCTCCGCCAGGTTCGTGACGAGTCGCCGCGCGGTTGGAGAATCAAGGTCACCGGCAAGATGATGCACTCCTATGACGAGCATCTCCTCGTTACGGAATCTACGGAGCACATCCAGCTCCTCTTCGAACTCCTCGCAGTACGTGATGCGTTCAACTAAACGAGCGTCCAGCTCCTGCTTGGATCTGTGGTAATCGGCGCTTCCCTTTGCGATGAGCGAATCAATGGCTTGGGGGTGACGAATCAACAAGTCCGAGAAAAAGCGGCTTTCCCCAAGGATTTGTGCAATGAAGCGTATGGTAGGCGGGTTTTCCAAGAGGGTCGAGAAATACGCGGAATGAGCGTGTAGAGACGCAAGATAATCATAGAGGGCGGGTAAGGCCTTGCTGGGCTCAGGCTGCTTCAGCATTTCCTCAAGGAAGAGCGGAATGAGCTTATGAAGCAAAGCCTGGGCTTTTTCGGGTAGAGCTTCATTCTCCGAAGAGTGAAGGATGTTACGCACCATGCGAACGGCTGTCGCGGGATCATCGAACCCAACTCCGTGCGGGAGGCAGTCGACATCCGCGGTATCGGCCTTATCCGCGCATTCCACGAGCTTGAGCGTTTCCTCGGAAACTTCGGGCGCGGGCGCGTCACCAGCATGATAGAAGAGGCCCGCAAACAGCTCCTCCACGGTTTTCCGATATGCGTCAAGCCGAGTCCGAAAATCCTGAAGCGCGGTCGGCCCGTGAAAACCCATGCGTCGTGCAAGTTCGGCTTGATCGTCTTCGGTGCGCGGCAGCTCATGAGTCTGTAACTGGTGATTAATCTGTATGCGGTGTTCCGTGCGGCGGAAGAAGAGATACGCATCACGCAACTGGTCAGCTACGGCTTTCTCGAGGAGATCCGCTTCTCGCAGCAGGTCAAGAGCCTCGAGTGTCGAAGCCGTCCTTACCCGTCGTGTGCGGCCCGCGTTAATGAGCTGCAAGGCCTGCACGAAGAACTCGATTTCTCGAATTCCTCCTTGGCCCAGCTTGATGTTTATTCCAGGTTTCCTCTTGAGTCCGCGCTCTATTTGCGCCTTCATGTTCCGCATTTCATCCAGTGTGGAATAATCCAGATACTTGCGAAAAATGAACGGCTCCAAGTCTCTCAAGAATTCGCGTCCCACGTCCCGGTCGCCTGCAATGCAAACGGCCTTCATGAGAGCGGCGCGTTCCCAGGTTCTGCCCCAGCCGAAATAGTAATCAAGGGCATTGACTCCAGAGGGCGCGAGTTCGCCTTTGTCGCCTTCCGGCCGTAAGCGCAGATCAATCCTGAAGGCGAAACCGTCCTCCGTAACCTGCGACAAAGCCTTCGTGACGGCCTGCACTAGGCTCTCATAAAATTGCGCTACCGATACAGGCCGCGGTCCGGCTGTGTTTCCTTCCTCGGGTTCTCGAATAAAGATGAGATCAATATCCGATGAGAAGTTCAGCTCTCCACCGGACAGCTTGCCCATGCCGAGCACGAACAGCCCCAAGTGATTCTCAGGGACGGGCGGACGACCGTGCTTCTCTACGAGCCGCCGCCAATGCGCCTCGATGGCCGCTTGCAAGCACGCGCCCGCCAAGTCGGACAGCTCCGCCATGACCTCGCGCACGTCCGCAAGATCGGCTAAATCCCGGCCGCCGATGCGCAGATACTCGACCTCTTTGTAGAAGCGGATAACCCTGTCCATGGCTGCTGTTGAGGTTGTTTCGTCGAGCAGCTTGCGAAGCTCCTCTTCCTTGTCGTTCCTGGTCTTGCGCGCCATGATTCCGTTGTGGATAAACATGGATGCAAGCAGGTCCGGGGATCGGGTGAGCGTAGAAAACAGGCTTCGAGAGCCGCCGACCACGGGCAGGAAAATCGGTCTCATAGTAGGCGAGCGGAGGATGCTTTCCACAACATTCGGCGCCGCGCTGAGGAGGTCGTCCAGTCTGCCGGCGAGGCTCCGCGGGTTGGCCGCGGCCATAATACCGGGTAATACTTCCGGTTCTAATTCGATCAAGGCGCGGGTCCGAGGACAATTCTTCTCTATATATGCGGACACAGGGGAAGGGTTCATACCAATGTGCTGTCGAACGAGGAATATAGGCGAAGGACATTTTTGTAAGAGCAGGTTTCCCTAACTACTATTAAAGAATGTTTAAATGCACCGCAAGTGGCTTTTTCTCCTTGAGAAAAGGCACTTGCGGCTATTTTGAAAGTTCTTGGAGAGGGGTTTGGGGAGAAACTTCCATCAAGAAGGTTTTCTCCAATATTACTTCTTATATTGCGCATTCGTATCATACAAGCGCCGCGCCGCTTACTCGAGAACCACCGGCGAGTCGCCGATGGGCCGGACCTCACCAACAATCCATGCAGGTGTTCCCGCAGCTCGAAAGTGACGCATTGTCATGTCCGCTGAAGTGGGACTTACTACGAGGATAAAGCCTATCCCCATATTAAACGTGGAGAACATCTCCTCATCATCGAGGCCGGCGTCTTTCTGGAGCATCGCAAATACCGGGGGACGCTCCCATGCGCTCTTGCGAATGTTGACGCCGACGTTCGGCGGAAGAATACGGGGAATGTTTCCCTGAAAGCCGCCGCCGGTGATATGGGCCATTCCCTTTGGCGGAGATTGCTTCACCAGCTCGAGGACCGGGCGGACGTAAATCGCTGTGGGTGTAAGCAATTCTTCCCCCAACGGCCGTCCAAAATCGGGGATATGTGAATCGGGATCATAGCCCTTTACCTCGAAAAAAACCTTTCGCACTAGGCTGAAGCCGTTGCTGTGCAAGCCGCTTGAGGCTAATCCGATAACCACGTCTCCAGAGGCGATCCCGCTGCCGTCAATGGCTTGCCCCTGATCCACCATACCAACACAGAAGCCCGCAAGATCATACTCGCCCTCTCCATAGAAATCGGGCATTTCCGCAGTCTCACCGCCTATGAGCGCTGCGCCCGCTTGTGAGCACCCTTCGGCAATCCCGCTGATGACGGCCTTAAAAATTTCGGGCTTGATCTTGCCCGTGGCGAGGTAATCGAGAAAGAAAAGGGGTTCGGCGCCTGTGACGAGAATATCGTTTACGTTCATGGCGACCAGGTCGATACCGACAGTGCTGTGGATTCCGGTGAGAAACGCTATCTTGAGCTTAGTGCCCACGCCGTCTGTGGCCGCAACCAACACCGGCTCGGACATGCCCGAAAGCTGAGGTTTAAACATGGCCGCAAATCCGCCCATCTTGCCCAAAACCTCAGGCCGGAAGGTGCTGCGAATGCGATCCGCAGAGGACTGAATGACTCGATCCGCAAGTTCCACGTCTACGCCGGCGTCTTTATAGGTAATTCGCTCGGTCATTTGAGAAAAGCTCCATGATGTAGAATTCCAAGATGATCGGCCACGTTATCGCTGATAGCTCGGCCTCGGGCGCGTAGGTCCGCCTCATCTACATGCGCCAACCTGCCGTCGCGCACAACGGGCCGGCCGTGAACGAAGACATCCCTCACGTCCGAGCCCTTCGCCGTGTAGACCAAAGCGGATACGCAGTTGTAAAGGGGCATAAAGTGCGCCTTGTTGAGATCAATGACGATGAAGTCCGCCAGGAATCCGGGTTGGATAGCGCCCAGCGTGTGCCCAAGCCCCAGGGCCTCTGCGCCGCCGCGGGTGGCCATACGGAGGAGCGCCTCTGCGGATGCCGCGTCCGGTCGCTTATCGGTGACCTTTGCCAACAGGGACGCCGAGCGCATTTCTTCGAACATATCGAGATTATTGTTACTTGCGGGGCCGTCCGTTCCCAGCGCCATGGTCACCCCGCGGCTCAACATGGTTTGCAGGGGCGCAGCTCCGGAGGCGAGCTTCATATTACTTTCGGGGCAATGGACCACCGGTGTGCCGGTCTGGGCGAGTATGTCAATTTCGGCGTCGCTCACGTAAACACAATGGACGGCCACGGTTTCGCCGTCAAGCAGTCCCAAATCGTGAAGGTGACGAATAGGTGTTGTCCCGTGCCGAGCCACGATTTCGGAGACCTCCCACGCGGTCTCGGCCGCATGGATGAAGAGCCTCATTCCCTTTTTACGGCACAGGTCCTTGGCTGCCGTGAGCAATTCCGGAGAACATAAGTAAGGGGAATGACAGAAAAGCGCAGGCGTGGCCAAAGGGTTCGAGGGAAATTGGGACAAGAATTCCTCGACGCGTTGAGGCCACTTGCCCGGTTCGGGGCAATCAGGCGTGGGGATTTCGAGAACCCCTTGGCCGGCAATGACTCGTAGACCCACTTCCGCGAACGAGCGGGCGCACTCTTCCATGAAGAAATAGCCGTCCGCCGTAGTGGTTACGCCGCAGAGGGCCGATTCGGCAGCGGAAATGAGGGATCCTAAGCGCACGAACTCGGGATCCACGAACCGCGCTTCTGCTGGGAAGATATACCGCTGCAGCCAGTCGTCCAGGGACAGGTCGTCGGCGGCTCCACGCAAGAGGCTCATAGCCGCGTGGTTGTGGGCGTTCACCAGTCCCGGCATGATGAGGCAATCCGTGCAGTTTACAATAAAGGCGGCCTCCGACGGGCCATCAGCGGGTAACGGCACGTTCACGCTATGGAACGCGTTGCCCTCAATGAGGGTCATGTGATGCCGAGTGACCCGGCAGGAGTCCGGGTCCGCGAGCATCAACCCGTTTACGAGAATCGTTTGCGTGTATTGGCTCACGGAGCGTTCAACCTGCGAAAGACACCTGATACAACGGCGGACACGGCGACCTCAGCCATTTGCGCGTTGGCCACCACCATTTCCAAAGCAAGGGGCGCCATAGCCTCGGGGTCGTTCACATTGGTGATAACGGCGAATCCGAGCGCACGCAGGCCCACTTGCGCCGCGGTAATCACTTCCGGGACCGTGCTCATTCCGACTGCGGAGGCTCCGAGCAGCTTGAGCATACGCGTTTCCGCTCGTGTTTCGAGATTCGGGCCGCTCACTGCGGCATAGACGCCGGAATGCAGACGAACGTTCGCCTCCCGAGCAGCCGCTTGGGCGAACTCCATCAGTTGCGGATCATACGGCCGACTCATGTCCGGAAAGCGATCCCCTAACCGCGAGTCGGTCAATCCTCGGAGAGGAGAATCTCCCATGAAATTGATGTGGTCCTCGATCAGCATAATCTCACCCGAACGAAAGCTGAGGTCTAACCCGCCGGAAGCGCTCACGATGATGAGCATTTCCGCGCCCATAGCCTTGAACACCCGTACGGGCAGCGTGACCTGAGCCATGGAGTGGCCTTCGTAGTAGTGAAAGCGGCCCTGCATGACCACGACGGGTATGCCTTCGATGTGTCCAAAGAGGAGATCCCCCGCGTGTCCGGCGACGGTGGGTCCCATGAAGTGCGGCGCTTGGGCGAATGGGATGCGCCGCGCGATCTTCATGTTGTGAACCACGCCGCCTAGTCCGGTTCCTAAAATTATTGCGGCTCGCGGCGCAAACGTAAGAGTTCGGGCGAGGGATTCCGCACATTCTTGAACACATTCATAGATAGTCATAAGCCACCAAGCGCTGCGTTCCGTGCTGAATCAAGGCCGCGACCCATCGCCGCGGCATAGGGCGGCGTTCTACGAGAAATCGGCTTCTCCTCATGAGCGTGCCTGCTATGGGACTCAATACTACTACACTTCCCGTTGGAGGCACAATCGGAAGTCCCCGCGTCTTCACCGACGATGACGCCGCTCCGGCGACCGAGAATACACTCCAACTGGATACACCTTGTGGAATCGTATCTTATACCAATGTGCTGTCGAACGAGGAATATAGGCGAAGGACATTTTTGTAAGAGCAGGTTTCCCTAACTACTATGAAAGAATGTTTAAATGAACCGTAAGTGGCTTGTTATCCTTGTGAAAAGAGACTTGCAGCTATTTTGAAAGTTCTTGGAGAGGGGTTTGGGACTCAACTTTCTTTCAAGAAGGTTCTCTCCAATGTTACTTCTTATAGTGCGCATTCGTATTACGCATTGTCTGCCGGCTGCAACGAACACCATTGATTTGAGGTGATGAGTGGGATATTTTACGCTGAATGGATTTCGTCGAGGCAAGGAGGCGCCGTGAAGTCGTTTGCCGCAGTATTGTTGAGCGTAATGATGTGTTGCATTCTGTGTATGGGCTTGCCGGCGCTCGGTATTTCAGCGGAAGAGCCCCAGGTTGCCGAAATACGCTTCAGCCCCGAATTTCCCATGACGGGTGACACCTTGAACCTGATTATCAAATTAGCAGGGTCTGCGCTTCGCGCTGAAATAGTATGGAAAGTAGACGGAGTCGAGGTGGAACGCGGGGACTACAATGGATTTTCACCGGCGGTGGAATTCAAGAAAAAAATCTCCGCCGGACAGCAAATCACTGCCGAGGTAAGAGCTTTCGACGCGAACAGCGCAGCCGGTCCGATAGTTTCGAAGTCTGTTGTCGTGGGGACGGCGCCGCCGACCGCGGAACTGAAGGACCAGAAGATTACTCCCACCTTGTACACGGCCCAACTTGACGCCAAAGACCCTGAAGGCGGGCCTCTTACGCTGGCCATAAAACAAGGCCCGGAAGGTATGACCATCGACAAAAGCGGCGCAATCAAGTGGCCGGTCAACGAGAACATCAGCGGCACGTTTCCAGTGGCGGTTTCCATTGCGACCGCTAAAGGCGCGGAATCCGTCCTGCAATTCAACGTGGGGCTCCGCTGGCAAAAAGGACGCTGACGCTACCGCTATTATATGCTTAAACGCAGGGTATGCTTGGATGCTCCTTACGGGATTGCGTGACTCAGCCTTCCGGCGCACCACTCGCAACAGAGTAGCGGGAGGAATTCACACGAGCGAGAGTGAACTGGTTGATTTGCCCAAAGCGGGTATGACCTTGGTCACTTGGACGCCAACTCTTGCCAAATACTTCAAGTAAGGATATACGTAATGTTGTGGCCGCGCTCAATCCGTGTTTTGAGGCTGCTGCGTCGTTGCGTGCCCCTGTGAACGTGAGCGCTCCCGGAGTAGTATACATGCCGAAGAAATACCTTGTTTTCCTCTTGTTCGTAGCCATGCTTTTTGGCTTTTCTTTCGAGATTACCTATGCAAGCTCCTTTACCGAAACGTTTCGCCGTGGATTGGACACCGAAGAGTCCGGAAATTTGGACGACGCCATCACGCTCTTCACGGAAGCCATAAAACTTTCGCCGCAGTCCGCTCACGCGTGGGCAAAACGCGGTGAAGTGTACTTGCGGAAGAATGAACCGCAAGCGGCCATAAAGGATTTGCTCCAGGCGACGAAACTGGATCCTGGTTATTCCGCGGCTTATATGAGGCTTGGATTCGCCTACAATGCCGTTAATGATTACGACCACGCCTTGGAGGCGCTCAGTGTGGCGGCCGCACTCGACCCCCAATCCGCTGAAGCGCTGAATACCCGCGGTTTCGCTTATAACGGCAAGAACGAGTATGATGAAGCCATTAAGGATTTCGACAAGGCCATTCGACTAAATCCTAAAGACGCCAAAATCTATAATAATCGCGGATTCGCTTACAACGGTAAGCGCAACTACGAGGCGGCAATCGACGACTTCAACAAAGCCGTCCTTCTCGATTCATCTAAGGCCATGCCCTATAACAACAGAGGCGTGGCGTATCTCAGAATGAAAGAGTACGACAAGGCCATGGAGGATTTCGACAAGGCGCTCAAGATCGAATCCGGCTTCGCATCGGCATATCACAATCGAGGTATGGCCCTGAGCGGCAAAGGACGCCACGAAAAGGCAATTGAAGAGTTCGGGAAGGTTATCGAGCTGAACCCCTCCTCGCCGCTGCTATACAAAGATAGAGGCACCGCATACAGCAAATTGGGGGACTTCGATCAAGCTAAAAAGGACTTCGAGAAGGCCATAGACCTCGACAAGAAGTTTGCTCCCGCGTATTCGGCCCTAGCGCTCTTGTACATTAACGAGCAGGCTAAAGCGTATTATAGCCCGCAGTTGGCCTTGAAGTACGCCGAGAAAGGCGTAGCCATGACAAAGGGAGAAAGCCCGGATCTACTGGAAGCCCTTGCGGAGACGCTCTACGCCGCCGGCCGTGGGCGAGCGGCCGTGGACACGCTGAAAAAGGCGCTGGCTCTGGATCCCGCAAACAAAGATTACCAGGGACTCTTGGCTAAATGGCTGGGGCAGGCGCCGCAAACCACCGTAACAGCCGAATCTGAGGCCGTCGACGGTCGGTTTCAGTCCTTATGGTAAAGCGTGCAACGGACGGAATATGACACTCCTGGACAAAACGATAACGTCCTATGTGAATGGACGGCTCCACTTCAAGGTGAACTCACCCGAAGATAAGAAGGCTCGAACTGCGGCAATGATCGAGAAGACCTTCGCTTTGATTCCGGACGAAGCGCTGGACCTGTTCTGGTCCGGTCACCGCGACGTGGCCATCGAAGTACTGCCCGATCTGCGTGTGCCCTTCGGTATGAGCGTGGGGGTATTCGGCTCACCGGCGCAACGCAAATACGTGATCACAATGTATGATGAGCAGCAGGATTTGCCCGCAGATTTGTTCATCGGCACGCTCCTGCGTCAATTGGGGCACGTCGCCGGCAAGTATCCACCCGAAGAGGACTGGCCCCAGAGCCGCGGAGACCGAGCCCGTTTCAAGGAACATCTGGAAAATCTGGCGGACGCAACGGTCTGGCGCTGGGGCTTACGCCATTACAGCATGCGGTATCTCACAGCTACTTTTCAAGAGCACTGGGTAGACCGTATTGTAAAGGACGTGAGTCACATTTTGCTCAACGACACGCCGACGCTCCATTAGTTCCGAAAGGCGACTGCCTGCCGTGCTTACTTCTCCTGCGCCGTTTATTGCCTATGTAGGATTCTCTTCCAGAACAAAACCTCTCCTTGTGTGTCCGACTGGTAGCGGTCATTGATGCGCCCGAGATCGAGGCTCGGACAACGAATTGTTTTTCAACGTAATTACGTGTGGATGGACATCCGAGCGCATGTTCATCGCTCTAGGAGGCTTTTGTGAACACGAGATCTATTTTCTTAGTCGTCATGGCGGCTATGCTGTTGTTGATTGTTCCCTCTGCCGGTTTTACTCAAGATGAGGCGGCTAAGGACAAGGCTACCGATAAATCGGTCCGATCCACGCCGTATTGCGCAGTTTGGCAATCCTTAACTCCCGATCAACGTAAACAGCTCAAGGTGCTGCGTGTAGAGACGGCAAAACGGATTGCGGCATTGCGAGCGGATTTGGCCCAGAAGCGAATCGCCAACATGGAACTCTCGATCTCCGACAAACCCGACCAGGGCGCCGTTGACCGAAATCGTAGCGACATAGAGGCCATACGAGACGACATCAGAAAAGAACGGCGCAACATGTTCCGAGAAGTGCGCGCTCTTTTGACGCCTGAACAACAACAGGCGGCGGGATTGGCGAGAGGTGATGGTGGTGATGAGGCCGTCCCCGGCTGTCAGTGCCCTCGTTGTATGCGTATGCGTCATGGCATGATGGGTCAGGGCGGTGGTATGGCCGGGCACGGTTATGGAATGGGAAGTGGACGAGGAATGGGACGGTTTGGAGCACAGAGCGACGCCGATGATGAATCCGACCAAGGGCAGCGTTTGAGAGGGATGCACGGAAATCGCAACATGGATATGGCAGGTCCCGGTCAGGGCCGAGGTTTTCGTAGATGCCCAATGGCGCTGCCTGCTGAACTGGATGATATGTAGCTGATCTGATGGGGCAAGTACTGCGCCGATCACAAGGAACTAGGCGCCGATAGTGACGCATAGAGAATAAAACGGGACGCGGCATGTAGCGCACGCGTCCCGTTTTATGTACATTGCGGCGTTCAGAAATGGCTGAGCCGAGCCCATCCGCAGCCGACATAAAGACCGGGCGTCCAGCCATGGAAAATAGGCGTCCTACCGACCTGATACCAATGTGCTGTCGAACGAGGAATATAGGTGAAGGACATTTTTGTAAGAGCAGGTTTCCTTAACTACTATGAAAGAATGTTTAAATGCACCGCAAGGGGCTTTTTCTCTTTGAGAAAAGGCACTTGCGGCTATTTTGAAAGTTCTTGTAGAGGGGTTTGGGTAGAAACTTCTTTCAAGATGGTTCTCCCCAATATTACTTCTTTTATTGCGCATTCGTATGAATCGCTTGCTGCTCCACGCATTATCACAAAAATCAGCCCTTCAGCTCCTTGATCTTCTCTTCCAGGGCAGGGGCGACTTCGTTCACATCGCCTATAATTCCGTATTGGGCCACGCGAAAGATCGGCGCACGCGCATCTTTGTTGACGGCCACGATGAGCGGTGAACCCTTTATGCCCCCTACATGTTGAAAAGCGCCGCTAATGCCCAGGGCAAGGTACACTTTGGGCTTAACCTCGATTCCCGACGTGCCGACTTGGTGATACTTCGGGAGGAGATTTTTGTCCACTATGGGCCGAGAACAGGCGAGAACACCACCCATGGTATCCGCAAGTGACTGAAATACGTCCATGTCCGGCTCTTCACCAATGCCTCGGCCGATTGCGACGATAACATCCGCTGAAGCGATATCCACGTCTCCCTTTTCAGCTTCCACATACTCCTTGAACCGGATGCTCAGGGGCTCATCCGCGATGGGCGAGTCCACCTTTTCGACGTTTCCACCTGCGTCTCCGGATAACGTATATGGAATCGAGCCCGCACGAACGGACACGATGACACGCTCCGCGTCTTTAAAAGAGACTTCCGTATTGACTTTGTAGTTGTATACTTGTCGTAGCGCCACCAAGGCGCCGTCCTTCACATCCAACCCGAAGCTGTCCGGGGCCAAGGCCGCATTCAGGCGAACAGAGAGACCAGGAGCGATGTCCAGCGCTGAGTTGGAATTCCCCATCAAGAGGAGGTAGGAATCCATGTCGCCAAGGAGCTTAGGTAGGGCTTTGAGAATGGCGCTGCTGTTGAAGTGGTCGAACTTGGCGTCCTCCACCAACATTACCTTGCCGCATTCTTGAGCTATGCGTTGCGCCATAGCCGCTCCGTCTGCGGCCATCACTATACAGGTGAGTTCGGCGGACAGCTTGCCCGCAATTGACTTCCCCAAGGCAAGGGCTTCCCATACACCGTCTCTCAGGTGTCCATTGCGGCTTTCGGCCAATACGAATACCTTTTTCATCAGCCGATCCCCCCTTTTTCCTTCAGGATTTCCGCAAGTCTCGCCGAAGCTTGTTCCGCTCCTCCGGGAATAATTTCAGCGCCTTCTCCTTCGGGAGGCAGGGCCATAGACCCGTAGACCACCCTAGAACCGTCCGCGCCCACCTGATCCGCCGACAAGTGCAGATCGTCGGCGCCCATATTGGGGATTTCCGCAGACGCCACCTTGCGCACGGCGCGTATGGACACAAAACGCGGTTCATTTAGACCCGTCGCAACCGCCAGGGCAGCGGGAAGGTCAATCTCGAGTGACGAATAGAGGCCGCCTTCGAGCTCCTTGTTGAAGGTAGCTGTTGAGTCATTGATTTCGATCTTAGAGACAAGACTTGCGTAGGGTAGATCAAGCATGGCCGCAAGCATTCCCCCGACTTCGCCTGCGCAGTCGTCGCCGGCTAGAGAGCCCGTGAGTATCAAATTATAGGGCCGCTCTTTGCAGAAGTTCGCCAAGACCTTCGCTACGGCGTATCCGTCCGCGCCCTCGAAGGACTCGTCCCATAGTTGGTACGCCTCGTCCGCGCCCCTGGCCAAGCATTCCCGCAGCATTTCCTCGGAATCCTCAGGCGCGACCGTAACCACGGTCACCTTACCGTCCCGGCGCTCTTTGATCTGGACGGCCTCTTCAACCGCGAAACGGTCCCAATCGTTTATGTCGTAATCAAGGTCGTCCTTTTTTACGTCCGTGCCGTCCTTAGCAATTTCCAATTCCGCTTCGGATGTGTCGGGCGTCCATTTCACGCATACGATAATATCCATTGCTCCTCCCACTCAGAAGATACACATACTACTTCGTTAAAACCGTGCGGCTGACGGAACTCCACTTTGCTCGCGCCCCACCCACCTTTGATTCTGAGAAACCACCCGAGCCGAAGCCTTCCGGATGCTCATGCAAGATGCGATCAGCCGGCCTTCACTGAAGCCCCCACATGGATCTAATCCATCGAGCGGCGCACCAGTTCCACAAGGTCCAGAACTTCCATCTTGCCCTCATTCCCGGTGGTTTTCACGGCGTCCTCGAGATTGATGAGGCAAAAGGGGCACGCCGTAATGAGCAACTCCGCGCCCACATCCGCGGCCATGCGCACGCGGCGCTCACCCATGCGTTCGGTCTCCTCCTCGTTCTCGTACCACAGCAAGAGCCCACCGCCGCTGCAACAGAAGCTTCGGGTCTTGTGGCGTTCCATCTCGCGAAAACGGACCCCCGGGACGCTATTGAGCACAAATCGCGGCTGCTCGTAAATGGAATTGTGACGCCCGAGATAGCAAGGATCCTGATAAGTGACCACGCGGCCGGCCGCGTAATCCCCGCTAAGGCGTATGTCACCGGAGCGAACCAGCTCGGCAAGCAGCTCCGATGCGTGTATGATCGGGAAATCCACGGGATAGTCGTTCTTGATCGTATTGTAGGCGTGTGGATCAAAGGCCACGATCTTCTTGAACGTAACCGCCTGCAAGGCGTCAATGTTCTTTTCAGCGACCTGCTCGAAAAGCCCTTCTTCACCGAGGCGTCTGATCTCGTTTCCGGCGTCCCCTTCGTCCTTACCTAAGATACCGAATTGCACGTTCGCCTTGGCCAGAATGTGGGCAAAATCCTTGGTTATCTCCTGAATTCGGGGATCGTATGACCCGCAGCTATCTACGAAAAAAAGATAATCGGTCTCATCACCGGGCTTGAGTTCCTGAACCATGCCGGGTTCCAATTCTTTGGCCCAAGCGGCTCTCTTCTGCTTGGCGCCGCCGTACGCATTGCCCTTCTTCTTGATCTGCTGCATGGGTTTCTGCAGCGATGACGGCAGTTCACCCCTGTCCAGGAGATACCGCCGCATGTCCACAATCTTGTCGATGTATTCTATGAAGATGGGACATTCTTGCTCACATGCGCCGCACGTGGTGCAGGCCCAAATCTCTTTCTCGGTGATGGTGTCCCCCACGAACGCATGATTCGAGGGCGCCGGGGCATCGGCGAAAATGGGATAATGGGTGTAGGCGTAATCCCGCGCCTTTATGCTGATCATGCGAGGGGACAACGCGCGACCAACCGCGTTTGCGGGGCAGTTGTCCGTGCAACGTCCGCAATCGGCGCACGAATAGAAGTCCAGGGCGTGCTTCCAGGTAAAGTCCTCGAAGCGGCTGACCCCGCATCCTTCGAGGCTCATCCAATCTTCTACACCGTATTTGACGGGCTTGAGCCCGCCTTTTTGCAGCTTTGCGAAATAGACGTTCGGTATAGCCGTAATGACGTGGAAATGCTTGGATACAGGCAGATAATTCAGCAGCCCGTAAAACACCAAAAGATGCGCCCAATAGCTGTATAGATGAATATTGGCGAGAGTAGCGGCGGGCAGCCCGCGGAAAAGATACGCCATGAGACCGCCGGCCGGCGCAAGCAAAAAACTAGGTCCGCCGGCAGAAGCCGCCATTGCGCTGCCCTCGAAGGACATGTCCGTGAGCATAAGCGCGGCGACCAGCCCCAGAATGATGTAGGCTTCATTCTCATGGCCACCGTGCGCGCCGTGTTGGTATCTGGCGGGTTTGAACACGGCCCTTCGGATGATGGCTATTACGCACACAATCAGCACGGTGAGTCCAGCGTACTCCTTCACTACATCGTAAATGTGGGCGACGGTCCCCGTCATTCCCGGTAGGTGGAAGCTCGACGAGAAACCAAGTCCGATCAGCGTGAGCGTGCGCAGAGACAGGACAACGAATCCTGCGAACAGCAAGATGTGCAATATCCCGGCGCCGAGGTAGCGCGGCTGCCTCCACTGCCCGAATCCGTAGATGAGCGCCATCTTGATCCGTTCAAGAATATTGTCGAAACGGAAGTCCGGAGCCATCTTACGGAGCAGGGCCATTCTCTTCCACATGATATACGTGAATATGTATAACCCAAGAAACAGCAGAACGAGCGCAAGCTTAGGGGCGGGGATGCCGAACAATGGCGTATCGGCCGGTTCAAACATCATGGGTATGTAACCTCTGTAGAGTGAATATTCCTAAAAGAACCACGCCGACTACAAACGCATGCGTCACAAACCACGTTTCGGTGTGACCGCATACGCTCGTAGCGGCGATTGAAACAGCCGGCGCAAGCGGTCGGCCGTGTTCGTTTACGACACCAGCACAGCCAGTATCTTTGTCGGAGCGTCCCCGTGCGCCTTCACCAAGTGAGTCACATTGGAGTCATAGTACACGGCGTCGCCCGGTTTCAGGAGGTCGCGATCCTCACCTATGACGACTTCCAGTTCACCTTCCAGGACGTAAATGAACTCCTGACCGTCGTGGCTGGACGGCTCATCCACCGTCGCGGGCTGCAGGGTCACAATAAAGGGCTCCATGAGGCGGTCCTTCTTGTGCGCTGCCAAGGATTCGTACTGGTAACCGTAGGAGTCCTGTTTAGCCTTACCGAATCGAGCAACGCTCGGCCGATCATGGGACCTCACGATGGTGTAGGACTCTCTCCCTTCGGAGATCACATCCGACATTTTCAGGGACAGGGCCTTGCTGAGTTTGGTCATGAGCCCGAGGGGCAGCAGTTGTTCGCCGCTTTCCACTCGTTTCAAGACATCGCTCGGTATACCCGCTTTGGCGGCAAGTTCATCTGCGGTGAACCCGTGCCGTTCGCGCAGGTGTTTGATTCTATCGCCGTGGGATTGAATATCGTCAACGGGCTGCGTTGCGCCGGGATCGGTGAGGAGATCGTGATCTCTATCGTCGTCATAGCCCGACGCCGTTTCGCGGAAATCATCGTAAGACTGGGATTTGGTCTCGTCTGCCATAGCCGGTCCTTTCGATACCGTAACATTGATGGGTGAAGCGCTCGTCGTTGAACGCCGGGTAGCCGTTCACCGGGTGAAGACCCGCCTCAAACCCGGTGAACTGTTTCAGACGCGGTGGAAACTACATGGATCGCCCTGGGGCGCCGATGTTTCGAGCTATTACTATGCGTTGCACTTCCGATGTGCCTTCGCCGATGTCCAGCAGCTTTTGGTTTCTGTAGTGACGTTCCGCCGCATAGTCTTTCATAAGACCGTACCCACCATGTAGCTGCACACAATGGTTCGCCGCCCGATAATATGTCTCAGAGCAGACCAGCTTCGCCATAGCGCCGTCCTTGGGGGTCACGCGCTTGTTGTCCATCAGCCAACACGCCTTGTAGAGAAGCAGCCGCGCCATTTCGATTTCGGTGTACATGTCCGCAAGCTTGAAAGAGTTTATCTGATATGAACCAATGGGTCGGCCGAATTGCTTCCGTTTCTTGGAGTAATCCAAGGCTAAATCAAAGGCTCCTTGCGCGCCGCCCAATCCCATAGCGCCGATGGACAATCTACCGCCGTCCAAAGTCTTGAGCATTTGGTGAAAACCTTCCCCTCGTTGACCGAGCAGATTCTCTTTGGGTACTCGACAATCTTGGAACGTTAGTTGTCCGGTATTGGAAGCTCGCCAGCACATTTTGCCGTGCATTGTCTCGCCGATGAATCCCTTTGTGCCGTTTTCCACAAGGATACAGCTAACTTCCGGCTTTTTGGGGTCGGAGAAGTCCGTTACGCATTGCACGATGCACACGGAGCTGATGTCGGTGGTGGAATTTGTAATGAAGATCTTCGAGCCGTTGATGACCCATTCGTCCCCATCCAAAACTGCGGTCGTCTTTGAGGCGCCCGCGTCGGAACCGGCGTCCGGTTCAGTGAGTCCGAAGCTCGCTAACGTCTTACCCGCGCAAAGATCCGGTAACCATTTGCGTTTTTGCTCTTCGGTTCCAAAATAGTAAATCGGCGCGATTCCCAGGGAGTTGCCTGCGGCGACCGTGGCGGCTTGGGAACCGTCAATGCGGGCCAATTCCTCAACCATGATGATGTAATTGAGATACCCGACATCGCTGCCGCCGTATTCTTCGCTTACAAACGGTCCGAAGAAGTCCAGTTCACCCATTTTCTTGACGAGCTTGTAGGAAAATTCCTCTTTGTCATCGAGTTCCTGGGCTATGGGAGCGATTTCTTTCTCCGCGAATTCTCGCACCACCTTACGGGTAAGTTCAGCGTCTTTGGGCAAGTCGAAGTTCATGTATACCCCCGTTCTATCCAAACCTAAACGTACATTGAAAACGGCAAAATATGACCTATTTGAGCCGTCGAGCCTGCGCAGTTCGCAAACATGACGGAATCAATCGACTTCGCAAGTCGGCGGACGCATCGCTTTCCGACGACCGGCATGCTACCTACGAGCCCGAGCAGGCCGTCACTGAGCGTTCAGCCATCTCGGGCAATCCATCGAGTCAGGAACGAGCGCGCACCGCTACAGATATTCAGGCGCGGTTATACCGACTCTTATATGAGGGGCAATACTATGCGTCGGTGAAACGCAGTGACCTCGCGCCTCTTCAGAAAGCTCAAACCACTATCCACCACCGGCCGGCGAAACCTGTTAATCCATGATACGTATTGAAATAGTGGGCTGCGGAACGCAGCGACGACGACGGCTTTTACGAGCAAATACCAGCATTCAGAGACCCGTTAAACTTGACGATTCGACAACGAGCTTACTCTATGGAGTTACACGTCCCGGAAAACTCGTGAAAGCCTTTGGTTTCATTACCAGATGGAGGACTATGTGTCAAGGTGATTAGCAGCAGTGCGGCTTACGTAATCATCACACTGATAGCTTCGGTTACAACACTGTGGATGAGAACTCAATCCGAGGGAGCTACTACCAATGTGCTGTCGAACGAGGAATATAGGTGAAGGACATTTTTGTAAGAGCAGGTTTCCTTAACTACTATGAAAGAATGTTTAAATGCACCGCAAGTGGCTTTTGGCCTTGAGAGAAGGCACTTGCGGCAATTTTGAAAGTTCTTGGAGAGGGGTTCGGGGAGAAACTCCTTTCAAGAAGGTTCTCTCCAATATTACTTCTTTTATTGCGCATTCGTATAAAATATGCGCGCCCGACCCCTACTGTGTGGCGCATGCCGTGCCCTCTGTGAGCACCGGTTTGGCTGTTGACCGCCAAATCGCCCTCAAACGTAGCGAGTTACACAGTGAGCCTCATGAACCGCTTCCGGAGCGGTAGAATCATCCCTCGGCCGATAGGCTCATACAACGGTACGCCGACTTGTCGGCTTCGTAGAGCCGGTTTGAAAGGCTTGCAGCAAAGGATGCGTTTCCGTTGACAAGTTTGTTGAATTAGGAGTATAATCCATATTGGTAGAAGATTCTGCGTCATTCGGCCGGAAAGGAGCCGCTTATGAGTACATTCCGCGCCATTGGAATAGGGGCATGCCTGATATTCGTCATGCTCTCCGTGGGATGCAACGATGGCGAACTTGACAAGGTCAAACTTGAATCGCAGTTGCGTCAACAGAAATTAGCTCAACTCGAGGCCACCCTGTCCGCTAAAGACAGAGAGTTGGCCCGTCAAGTTCAAGATAATACGAAACTTACTGAGCAGGTCCAAGACCTGGTGGAAAACATACAACAACTCGAAACTCGTCTTAATCGAAGAGACGAACGCTTGTCCGCGACCGATAACGCCGGTGATCCCGCCCGCATTGAGCTGCTCGGCGCGAAAGCCATGGCGGAATACAAACTTGAACAACTCAACCGAAAGCTGGAAAGCGTAACCGACGATCTGGAGGCCAAACAAGCTGAACTGACAAAAAACCTGCAAGCGGCGCAGGATAAGGAAAAGGCTTTGGCGGCCCTGAAGCAGACGGCTGAGAGCGCGAGGTCGCAAGATCAGACGAAAATTCAAGAATTACAAAGCAAATTCCAGGAGTTGGCCGCTCATCAGCAGGAAAGCGCAGGAGAGGGCGATCGATTAAGCAAAGAACTGGAGTCCAAGACCCAGGAAGTCGCGCTCCTGAAAAACCAAGTCGCTCAAGCTAACCAACAACTAACGGACGTTCAGAATCAGTTGACGGCCCAAGCCTCCAAAGAGGCGCAACTTCAGCAGTCACTTGAAACAGCTACGAACAGTATTCAAGACCTTAAAACGCAGCTTGCGTCTAAAAGAGCGGAACTCAGTTCCATGACCGCTCAATTGGATGAGGAAAAGGCGGCGGCGGAAAAAGCGACTCAAGAGGTCAATGGCCTCAGGGCTGAGGCCGAGGAACTAAAGTCCGGCTTGGGCGTTGTTTCACCGGAGCGGGAAGTCCAAACCGCCTCGTCCGGTGAACAGACCGAACAGTCGTCGGATTTGGAACGCATTCTTCAATTTCCTTCCAAGTCAAGAGCCAACGGCGGCGGGACCACTCATTTGTACTAGCCCGAGGCGCCGTTTCAAGCAACCGGGATGCGGGACGCTATTTATACCAATGTGCTGTCGAACGAGGAATATAGGTGAAGGACATTTTTGTAAGAGCAGGTTTCCCTAACCACCATGAAAGAATGTTTAAATGCACCGCAAGTGGCTTTTTCTCCTTGAGAAAAGGCACTTGCGGCTATTTTGAAAGTTCTTGGAGAGGGGTTTGGGGAGAAACTTCTTTCAAGAAGGTTCTCTCCAATATTACTTCTTTTATTGCGCATTCGTATAAGGCGCCTCACGCGGCCGAGTCCGGGCTGTTCGGCTTTCGGCGGGGACGTTTTTCGGATCGAGCGGCAACTCTATCCTTGACTGGATCCGAGCCGTTTTCTGCGTCGGCGCCGGCCTCTGCCGGGGGACACTGAGCCCAAAAGGGAACTAAAAAGCGGTCCATCTTCTGAATGCGCGTCCTAAGCCATTGTTCATGCGGAAAGTTTCCGGAATATATCTTACCTCGGAGTTCTTCGACCAATGGGTGATTAGGATAGCGGTTTTTGAATTCGTTGTATTTGTTTGTAAACTCGGCAAATAGTGATGCCATGTCTTTCCTCCATGTTAGGATTGCGGCTAACTTGATAAGACTTCATGTATCACTTTAAGTTCCGAACTAAGTTGATTTATTTTATGAAAGAATATGTTGAGCAACATATTAGAAGTAGTGGTTTGATTCCTTTGCGAGGGGTGATGAGAATTCGTCACCCGGTGAAATCCGGATGGGAGACGCGTCTCCCATTCCTACCGTCCTATGGGTATTTCCGAGTCCTTGTGCGGGTTCTAAAGGGTTACGGGTTCCTTGCGAGCATCTGCGCTTGAGGCGACGGGATGGCCTTCTCCCACTTTGAACGTTACACGACTGTGGTCGTACGTTCCGGTCTCGGGGCAGCTCCCTTCGACGCCGAAGAGCGTCACTAATACCGATGCGCTTTCACATAAGTAAGATCGGCGGAGCTTTTGTTGCAAAGCAGGGTTTTCCAACCTCTTTCTAAGCAATTTGTGGTAATCGCCGAAAACGGCATTTTGTCCTTGAGAAAAGCCGGTTTCGGCAATTATGAAAGTTCATGGAGAGGGGTTTGGGGAGAAACTTCTTTCAAGAAGGTTCTCCCCGATATTACTTATGGGATTAAGCATTAGAATAATTAGATAAGTGTATAAAACGGCGACGATAAACGGCTACCGTTTGGCTAAAACAGCCCCACGCCGTATTCCAACTCCACATGCAGATCTCGGGTTTCGCCAGGTTGAAAGCCGGAAGCGACCACGTAAATGCCGAGTGCGTTTCGCGCCTTGAACGAAACCGAGTGGCTTTCTTCACGGCCCGGGACCACCGGCGCCTCAATGAGTTTTGTCCCGTTCACGGAACACGCGACGGGGTACGCTGTCTCGGAACACTCGCCGCTCATCAGGAGCTTAACTCGTTTAAGCTTCACGGTCAGAGGCCCGATGTTGGTATCCTGAGAATACTCCATCTTCCCCGAATCGTCGGCGGTAAGGGTAAGTTTTGCGTCGTATATGGCCATGCGTGATCCTTTCGTGTGTTATGATACGAATGTGCAATAAAAGAAGTAATATTGGAGAGGACCTTCTTACAAAAATGTCCTTCACCTATATTCCTCGTTCGACAGCACATTGGTATGAGGTGACCTGGCTACCTCGTTTCGATTACTATATACCACCCATGGGCTTTTGGGGTAAGTTCCGCACGATCCGGTGGCGATCTCAACGCCAATGCAGCCGCTATGCCGGCCCACGCGCATCGGGCTGATGATTCAAGAACAGCGACAATATGTTCCGAAATTATTTGGAACAAACTGGGATGGATTGCGGAGAAGCCCTTACGAGGAGCTTCTCCGGCTATGCGAACGTCTGATTCGAATTCGCCTTCAGACGAGTAGTATCGGGGAACGTAATTTTTGTAAGAGGTATACCCTAACATTCCTTTTGAGAATCTACAGTATTCGCCGAAAGCGGCATTTTCTTTTTGAGAAAGGCCGGTTTCGGCGATTGCAGAAGTTCTGGAAGACCGTTTCGGGGAGAAGCTTCTTTCAAGAAGGTTCCCCCCCAACATTACGTATTTGCTTGCGCATCAGGTCAGCCGGACTTAAGAACCGGCGGGAGTTTCCTCGGTGTCATGAACCACAATGCGAACCACTTTGTCGCTCTTCTCTTCGGGCTTGGAAACCTCTTCCGCCCACGCCTGCATCTTGTCCACTGCGTTTTCAAAGGTTTTGATGATGTCGTCTTTGTTCTCGACTACCTTATCCACGGCGTACGTCCCTATTTTGAAACCCGCGCCCATGGCAAGACCAACCGCCGCCGCTCCGACCACCTTTACTACTGTTCCGATTGACATTGTTCTCTCCTTGGCCCTTTGGGCCGTGTAATATTTTGTTGTTGATTGTCCGGTTGTTCCGATCTGCCGGCGTTGATCGGCCCAGACTCCGGTGATCGGCAATGAATTCCTATGAACCCGGCATGGGTAATTGCGTGATATCGCCCGCTTATGCGCCTCTGAAGCCCCCCCGGCCCGGAGCGCTCCCACTGCGACGGCAAAAGCTGTTAAGCGGCCACGACTCAATCGAGCGTGGTATAGCCCGCTTCTTCTCGAAAAGCGCCGGACTTCTTTTGACAAGACCATTTCTCGGAAGCTTCGTTCCGATCAAGCACCCGCTCAGCATGAATGCAGTCACCGTTGCGCTCGACGATTCGGTATCGAAGTCCGCCACCGTGACGCACACAAGCGTTACCGTGCAAAGGAGCAGCACAACACAAGCTAAAGCATGCGCGTCTATGGGTCGCGTAAACGACACGATATTACGCGTTTCGTCCAACAACGGCCTCAAGCGAAGGCGATCAATCCACCGAGGAATCTCCGCTATGAAGCGTGAAAGCGCATGTGGGTCACACGCTCCTCTGAAGAACCCCAAATTCCCTAAATGTGCAACTTTTACGTAATCCATACCTACTCCCACATAACAGCCGGTTTGTCATAACCGCTCAGTGGCTCTACCCGCACAAAATCACCACGCCTCGATTCACTCAGGCTTTTTTTGCAGCTTTGCCAGCATTTCCTGAAGGCGTTTTTCTTCCGCCGCCAATTTGGTCCTCAGGTCGGTTATTTTCTGCTCTTGTTCCGCTTTCTCATTGAGGAGCGCCAATTCCTGATCTAAAGTCTCCTGAAGCGTCCCGTCCGGGTCCACCTGCTGGAACTTTCGTTTGAGGAGTTTGTAAATTTCCCAGCCTCCGGCGATTGCGCCCGCGCCTACTGCCGCTCCCGTCACGAGCGAAGATGGTATTGATATGCCGCGAATCATCTTAAATGTTGATCCCGTGGCGTTGAAGGCCGCTTCTCCCAATCCGATGAGGATGCCTAAGACCGCAGCGGCTGTTCCCGTGGGTTTGGCTTCACCCTTGAGCCACCGTTGAACGGTAGTCTCGTTGACATTCAGGGATCTTGCCAATTCACCCGCCGTCATCTTCTCCTGTTGCAAGAAGTTGCGAATAAGAGCAGGGACATTTTCATCTTTGGTTTTGTCGTGCTCATCCATGCGCCGCCTCCTAATACGACTCTAGCGCGATTGCCTGACCATGTCAAGACAAAAACTGCAATTGCAGGGTATATTTTCAGCAATAGCTGCACATCCTCAAACTGCATCGCTGCAATTATATAAAAAGCACACGCACATCGGTTATTTTGGACCGTGCAGCAGTATACGGGGCACTGGAATCGACGCTCATGCCGAAGAACATGGCGCCTTAGCAATGGATTTTGCTAAATTTTCACATCACGCCGCGCTGCTTACATAACGATCATACTCACGGAAGACTCGGTTTCTGCTATGAACCACAGGGGTGGAGAAAGTCGGCGCATTATTGCAGGCACTGAGTGCAATTGCAGGTATTAGTTTTGCACTTCGAGGGGGACGTTACCGCTTACGCCGACACGTACGCGTACGTTCCTCAGCCGAACTACTTCCGTAGTTGCTTCGTCTCCCCTTGAGAACGGAATCACATGTATACTGGTCCTTGGTAGAGCGCGGGCGTGGGAAAGTCTTGATCAAAGAGCCTCTACCCTGCAGGGCGTATCTACAGGAATGAAGCTGCCGTAACTGGAGTGAACATCGTTTACGTGGCTCTATATGGGATTTTACTTTTTTGACTTGACAATGAAAACAAGATTTCGGATACTGGTAATAGACGAACTCCCCTTACTCAATTTAAAAACAACAAATCCTCTTGCCGACCGTCGCCTACGCGCTTGCACGCACGCTCAGACTCAGGCTTTCGCCGCATTGCCCGTGCAATCGCCTAAAGCCGTCTCGATTCCGACGCGCTTCCGATAAGCAGGATCGTTGAAGGCGTTTGCTAAGCAGGTTTTCCGAATGACTGGGTAAGGAAACTTCATCTTGGCCAAACGAACCACTTCTCGTTGGGAAATGCTCATTGCGGCCACGGTAAAGGTGGGAGGAGAGGGATCGGCGCCCGGCCTTTCTCCAAGAAGGCCCTCCCCTATGTTCCTTCTGGGGGCGCCAAGGCGCATGAGGATTCGATCAGGCGCCGGTTCATTCCTGAAACGAGGCTGGAGGATCTATTCGCCGATAGACCCTCTCCTTACCCTACATACCGGATTGTAAGTCGGGAACATTATGTCTCGTGGGTCCCCCTGCGGCTATATACCGCAACGCTTTCTCCGACGGGTTGGAAATGTAGAAGGAGTCCGACTCTGCGAAATGCGCTGCATGGCCGAATTCCAATGTAACGGCGCCTCCCGGTCCATGGAGGATCAAGGGGCCGTCCACGGCGCAGAGCACTTCTTCGTATCCACGTCCCGGTTGCACGAGCCTTTCGCCTTCACCGGGTCCAAGTGTTCCATAAATGAGGTAACACGCTTTCGAGTGCAAGTCCTTGGCGCCGAGCACGTATTCACCGCCCATTACTGTAGCGAAGGCGTCCACGTCGAAGACTTTCATTCGAAGGGCTCCTCATGGGGTGTCCAGAACGCCTCGGTCTCTTCCAGCATGGTCATAAATTCAGGCGACGGAGGCGGCGCGGGTTTTTCTTGATCCAGAGCTGTGGCGCCCAAATCAATGCCCATAGTGAGATTGCCCGTGTACACAAGCAGCAGGTAAGGATAGTGGCCGGCGGTTTGGCTCGACAAGCGCTCAGCTTGCCTGAAAAACAGAGTATCGAGGTTCACGCCCGAAAATAAGTCTTCTACATTGGTCCAACATAGGTCGAGGCTGCATGACATATACCGCTCCCATGAAATGTTTTGTAGTCGCGACGCTCCGCCGACAGGAACGTAGATAACCTTTCGTAGGCCCAACGCCGGCGGAAAGGCCGTTTCGGTGTGAGTTAAGCGCTCCCGAATCCGCGAGAGCGACCTCACCGAAGGCCTATTTACTTTAAGAAATAAAGGTATCTACTTAAAACAGCTTATAAATACCGTGAGGTTTTTCATCAGCGACTCTTCAATAGTTCCTAGCGGCGCTCCTGTCAAGCTTTTTACATTTCGTGCAGGATACGTGCGGCGCCGGCCTTCACTGGGAGCTATGCGATTTCGTGAGACAGAGGATGATCCGGCGAGGAGACAAGTCCGCCCGTCGGCTTAACCGGGCGCGGAGTTGGTGGATCATTACCAAAAAACCGCATCAACACGGCAAAACTACACGACAAACATCGTGGGGGTTAAAATGAGTATAGTCTCGCGTATCATGGCGCCGTCTTTGGATTGGATTCAAGTTGAAGTGACGTCTCACTGCAATGCATTATGTACGTATTGTCCCCACACCGTATGCGCAGACTCTTGGATCGAGAAACACATGACGAAGGAGACGTTCGAGAAGATCCTTCCCTATTTCAGAAAAACTAAACTCGTGTATCTCCAAGGTTGGGGAGAGCCTCTTCTGCATCCTGAGTTCTTTCAAATGGCGCGTAAAGCTAAACAATGTGGATGTGCCGTCGGCGTCACTACCAATGGGATTCTATTTACGGATGCGATCGCCGAACGAATGGTCGACGAGGGTATAGATGTCGTGGGATTTTCTCTCGCAGGGGCCGACGAGGGCCAGGATGCCGTCCGGAGGGGGGCGCCGCTCAGAAATGTCCTCCATGCCATAAAGACGCTGAATCGAATTAAGAGTGTGCGCGGGTCTCCGACGCCCTCTGTTCACCTGGCATACATTGTCCTGCGTAGCCGATTGAACGATGCGCCGACCCTGCCCGCTCTCATCAAGGGCTTGGGTGTGAGCCAAGTTGTTCTCAGTACGTTGGATTTTGTTCCGTCGCTACCGCTGTCCGAAGAGGCCTTGGAGCCGAAGGATGAGGCTGAAGAGGACACCATCCGTTCGCTCTTCTTAAAGATCGCCGCTGCAGCGGGCAAGAGCGGTACGAGTGTCCACTACCGCATGCCGTCTTTCAAAGCAAACCCCAGCACATCATGCACGGAGAACATACAAAGAGCGTTGTTTGTATCCGTAGATGGGAAAGTTTCGCCCTGTGTATTTACAAATCTGCCCATCACCCGCGGAAACAGCGCTGATAGTGCCAGTATGCCGGACTATAAAGAGCTGACTTTCGGCAACATTCACAATCTGCCTTTGTGGCGGATTTGGCGCAGCAAAGCCTACGAAGCTTTTCGCCGTTCCCACAAGGACGAGCGGCCTCCTTTTCCGTGCGCGGATTGCGCCAAGCGGTACCTGATCGAGCCTGATATGAATGCCTAATCATAGGAGTACAATTGATGAGTTCGCTTGTGCAAAGCAGGCTTTTCGCTAACCACGGTCGAAAAGGTCCTCCCTAATCTTACTTCTTGGGCTGCGAACCGGTCTCATGCGGAGGGAGGTCGTCCTCGAAATCGCTTGCGCCCCAGGGGTCGATGTTCCATCCCAGCCAGTAGAAACCAAGGTCGGACATCATCTTGGTGAAGCCTGCAAAGTCCAGGGGTTTTACCACATAGCTGTTGGCGTGGTATTCGTAGGCGGCGGCCACGTCCTTTTCGATAGTGGACGTGGTGAGCACCACTATGGGTATACGCCTGAGATGCGGCGTCTCTTTGATCTTCTTCAGGACCTCGAGGCCGTCCACCTTGGGCAGCCACAGGTCCAGCAGTATCAGGTTGGGCCTCGGGCTGAGCGTTCGATCCGCAAAGCGATCCTCATGGAACAGGTAATCGAGCGCTTCTTGACCATCGCTTACATGGATGATCTTATTCGCCACCTGATGTTCTTCAAAGCTGCGCTTCACCAGCTCCGCGTGGTCTTCGTTATCTTCCACAAGTAATATTCTTAGGGGTTCGCCCTTTACCATGGGTATCTCCTTGGTCATTGTTCGTGGAGTTGAGACGGCTCTGCGTACGGCGAATGGTTATTCTCTTTCAACGTCGGCATCTGCTCCGGAAGCGTGAAAAAAAACGTGGAACCCTTTCCCGCTCCCTGGGATTCCACCCATATATGGCCGCCGTGAACGGCGATGATTCTTCGGACCAGGGCCAAGCCCGTGCCGTACCCCGGGGTGCTTTGGTCCAACTTGTCAAATAGGCCGAATATCTTTTCGTGATAGGCCGGGTCAATACCTACCCCGTTGTCCTTTACGAAAAAGCGGGTTTCTCTCGCCTGCTCGACCGCGCCGACGGTGATGGTGGGGTTCGGCTGGTCTCCCATGAACTTGAGGGCGTTTTCGATGAGATTCTGTACCACCTGAAGCAGCCGAGCCTTGTCCGCGTAGACCGGGGGCATGTCGGGCTGAACGTGAATCTCCGTTCCCTTGGCGAGAATCCCCCCTGAAAGCAGTTCAAGAGTGTCCGCCGTGAGCTTGTTGAAATCCACCGTGGTCGGGGGATTGTTGAGGCGACCGATCCTGGACAATTCGAGCAACTCGTCCAAGAGATCGGCCATCTTGTCCGCAGCGGCTCCAATGCGCTTCAAGTCACCCCGCAGGCGATCCATCTTGCCCTGCAAGGCGTCTTGCTCCACAAAGCCTAGAAAGCTCTTGATGGTTATGAGGGGACTCTTCAGGTCATGGGAGACGGTGTACGTGAAGCGCTCCAGCTCGGCGTTCTTGGATTCCAGCTCGGTGATGAGGTGTTCGCGCTCTTCCTCGAAGAGTTTGCGCTCTGAAATGTCGTTGCCCACGCTCAGAATCTCGACGACATTGCCCTTAGCGTCCAAGATGGGCTTGTTGGTCCAGGAGACCCACACCCGACTGCCGTCACGCGTGATATTTTCGTGCTCGTTCTTAGCGTAATGATCGGGGTGAGCGAGCACATCCGCCACCATGGAAGCCAAGTCCCTACCGTCGCTCTGGACCTGGGGAATGATGGCGCCGATAGTGGACTTGCCGAGGAGTTCCGCTTCCTCGTACCCGAAATACTCCTGCCCGAATTCGTTGAGGTAGGTGATTCGACCTTTTGTGTCCCACCGCATGATGATGCTGTTGGCGTGCTCGACGAAGTAGCGATATTTTTCTTCGCTTTCCATGAGGTCTTGGCGGCTGCGGAGGAACGTGACGCCGTAGGATACGTTTTCCGCGAGGCGCATGAGCATGGTCAGCTCGTCCGGCGTGAAGGAGTTTGGGGTGTCGGTGTTGATTGTGAGCACGCCGAAGGTATCGTGGTCGCTTACCAGGGGCAAGGCGGCTCCCGTGAACAACCCATCGGCCGCCATGTCGAAGCGATCAAAGGGAACGGGGGGGTGATCCGCATTATCGTCAAAGACTATGGGTGTTTTCATGGCCATAGCATCGAGTATGGATTGCCGTGCGTCCGCCGCGCCGGACATTGCTCGGCTGTCGCCGTTGTCCTCACCCCATTTTGCAGCGGGCTGAAGAGCGGCTTTGTCGCGACCTTGGAACAGCCCTATCCATGCGAGACGATAGCCGCTGTTCTCGACGATGATCCTGCATACATCTTTGTAAAGGGCGCGTTGATCGGTAGCGTGCAGCAGGGCGTCGTTACAAGCGTTGAGCGTCGCAAGGGTGTTGTTTGTGCTCGTGAGCTTGTCTTGCGCCTGAGAGCGCCGTACAACCTCGTGACGCAGGTCCGCATTGAGTTGTTCCAGCTCCTGGGTCTTGAGGCTCACTTGCTCATTCAGATCACGATGCCAATACCGGACCTTATCGAGCATCGAGTTAAATACTGCGGCCAAGCGGCCCACTTCGTCATCTCTCGGCGCCGGGGCACGCGCCGAGAGATCCCCTTCGCGAAAACTCGCCGCAGCGTGAGCCAATTGGCCGATAGGGGTAGATATTCTTCTCGCGAGCAAACTCATGAGTACTGCAGCAATCAAAAGACCGAGCAGCCCAACCACGACGGAATACATGGTCTGGCGGCGCATGGGGCCGAAGACGTCGCTCTCGTCGGTCTTGACAACAAGGCCCCAGGACACACGAGACCCGAAGTCGATAGGTCTGTAGGTGGCCAAGGTCCGTTCGCCGCGATAATCCGTACTTTCAACGAATTCTTCGCCGCTTTGTCGAGCAAGCGCGGCCGTCTTGGACATCTTAGGGTCACCGTCGGCGTCGGCCTTGCGAGCCGGACGGCTTGCGACGATGTAGGATTGCTCATCCACGAGAAGGGCTTCCCCACGTGGTCCGAGCCATTCCCCTTTGTAAAGGGTGGAAGCGATCACTTTTTCGAGATCGACATAGGCCGCAATGACCGCCGGCGCCGGAATTGAAGCGTCCACCACGATGGGATTCATGATGACGAGATAATTCCAGCCCTGCTCCGAAACGGAGCGCACCGTCAAGGCCGTGACCCCACGTAAAATCTCAGGCGAGACGAGGGCGGTTTTTTGGCCGGTTGCTTCGGAGTCCGTCGAAACCACGATGATCCCGCTGGTCGTGTCGATGATATTGATTTTTTTGTAGATATTGTAAACATTCTTCAGTAACATGAGTTCACGCGCTACTGAAGTGTATTCCTTTACACCCTGGAGCTGGACTCCGAGCGCTCCCGAGGAACCGCCGCGGGACGAGAATGACCTGATACTTTGAGTCAAAACCTCCACGGCTGAGCTTACGGCGCGGTTTTGCGCAAGAACCTGGGTGTCACCTTTGCGCTCATTTACAAGCGAGACTAACTGCTCCTTCTTAAGATCCGCAATCAATTTGAGACGTCTAAGCGCTTGTTGTTTTTGATGAAAATACGATCCCTTAAAGGGGGTGTAGGGAATCCCCACTATGGTCGCCAAATGGACAAGCGCCAGTATGATGACGGTTAAGGCGAAGAACGCCCCAAGTATCTGAGCATACACGGTAAAGAACCACGGTTTACCGTCGGTAAGAGGAAACTTCTTCATACAAAATTTACCATGGGGAAAAATTCGGACGGACGTAACAAAAAATCGCTCCCATACTATTCATATTTGCGGCCGGAAGGCAAACTATCCCTGTTTATCAAAAGACTGTTACCCATCATCGGCGTTATACCAATGCGCAGCCAAAGAAGTAATATCGGGGAGAACCTTCTTGAAAGAAGGCTTCTCCCCAAACCCCTCTTTAAGAACTTTTACAATCGCCGTCACCGGCCTGGAGTCTCAGTGGTTATTTTCCGTGGAGGACAATGGTATCGAGATACCTGGGGAGTTTTACCGCAAGAAATTCCAACTGTTCAGAAAGCTGCACTACGGCGAGCAATTTCCCGGGACCGGTGTCGGTCTGCCTGTGGCGAAGAAGATCGTGGAACTCCACGGTGGACGCATGGGGGTGACCTCGCAGGTGGGACAGGGCAGCTCGATCTTCTTTACCATGCCCCGATGACCGGTATGACGCTTGATTTATTCTATACTCTTCTGGTAAGAAAGTGAGCACGTCGTAATAGTTCACCGAGCTTGAGACGCCTCCGCATGGGCTAAGCGCCGGAGGGGAGACTCATCGCCCCAGCGGAGCGCTCCATCGTGATGTCACGAGGTCGGCCCAATTTCGGTGAACGGTTACGGCAAGTTTTTCGTGAAAGGATGTGCGTTATGGCGTTGGATGAAATCAAGATCTCGGCTGCGATTATTGAACGATATACCCGCAAGCTGCTGGATTCCCTTGACTCGGACGTAATCATTGTGGGTGGTGGGCCTGCGGGATTAACGGCCGCCTACTACTTGGCCAAGGCGAACAAGAAGGTTGTGCTCCTGGAACGCAAGCTCTCGATGGGTGGAGGCATGTGGGGCGGCGGCATCATGTTCAACGAAATAGTTGTTCAGCTGGCGGGTAAAGAATTACTCGACGTTTTCGGGGTTCGGACAACACCGTACGACAGCGAATATTTCTGCGCGGATTCCATAGAAGCGGTCTCGACCATATGCTCAAAGGCGGTGAAGGCGGGCGCTACAATCTTCAATCTCATTAGCGTCGAGGACGTGATGCTGCTGGAAGACAGAGTGACCGGGCTGGTCATAAACTGGAGCGCAGTGGAGATGTCTCACCTTCATGTTGACCCCATCACCATGCGAACCAAGTATGTAGTGGACGCAACGGGCCATGCCGCGGAAATCGCCAAGGTCATTCTGAACAAAAGCGGCTCGGATTTGATGACGGCCAACGGCAAGATAATGGGCGAGAGACCCATGCACGCCGACGCGGGTGAACGCACCATCGTCGAAAACACCAAGGAGTTCTTCCCCGGTGTTTACTGCTGCGGAATGTGCTGTAACGCCGTGTTCGGCGGACCACGCATGGGTCCCATCTTCGGCGGGATGCTCATGAGCGGCAAGAAGGTTTCGGAAGAGATCGTCAAGGCGCTGGGGTAATCAGCAGGCGAACATGGAATATTGGGGAGAACCTTCCGTCGGGTACGGAGGCTTCTCCCGGCGACCGGTATTGATGCCTCAACCGGAAACGGAGGCCTGAAGAAGAGTCAAGCGCTCGCTGCTTCGATCGAATAATCTTCAGGAGACATACGGGCTACAGGTATAATCACGTCTGAAACCCACGAACGAAAAGCTCTGTTGATGCGGAGAACAGCCTCGTCCCAGTCGCCGCCGTAGTCGGACTCTTCAATGTCTTCAATAATTTCCGGAGTAAGGCCCGCAAATTCGGCCAGTTCCTCCCTGGTCATGTGGAGCTTCGTGCGGATGGAATATATCCGGCCGGCTAGGTCGGCTTGAATCTTGACCTCTTTAAGGAATGCGGCGGCTTCGGGATCGTCTTTGATGTATCGGTTATAGAGCCATTCACGGGCATCCGAACGTACTTTTTTCTCTTCCATTGTCACAGCTCCCAGTGAAAGGTGTGGGATTTGGGGGCAGCCTCAAACTTTTTCTTCATACCTACGGCCCTATCGATCTCCTTATCCGGGATCTCCTTCTCTTTTACAAGACCGTGCGTCAGAACTACGGCGGTTCCGCTATGGAAAAAGTAGAGCATGCGATAATTGACTTTCTGAAACCTGACCCGAAGTTCATGGATTCCGCCTCGTAAAGTATCGCTATATGGACGATGCAGTTCATATCCGAGAGCCATAAGCGCCTCAATCCACTCAAAACACTTAAGTCTGGGCCTTTTCTGGAGATCTTGCACCCACTCTACCATAGGAACAGTTCCATTATCTTCCATATAGAATATAATGCGCACGGGCGGCAATGGTTCGCCCTCCACTGTTTATATAGTTAATTGCGGGCCAAAGGTCAAAGCCGAGTTTTCGCGCATCTCGAGCCAACCCGCACGGTAATGGTCGTCTGTGGTGGGGTGGCTCGCATAAGCGGGAACGACCGCCCTCGTTTACTTCTTGAACACGGATATGAGATCAAAGCACATATTCTTGTATGCGCCGAGTTCAGCTTCCAGCTTGAGCGCCCTTTCGTTCGCTTCTCTGTACAAGCCTTCATAATCGAGGGAGTCCTGTTTGGGTTCGGGTTGAGCTTTAGGCGTCTCCACCTTCGGGGATTCGGCGTGCACGGCTTCCTTGCGCTTGATCTTTGTCGGCGCTTTTGCGGCGGGAGGCGTCGGGGCTTTTTCTTTAGGCATCGCTTTGTCCGCCGGCCGGCCGCGTCCGCCTTCTACCTTCGTCTTTGCCGACTCGACAGTCTCGTCGTAGGACATCCGCCGGTTTTCTTTGCGCAGGGCTGCAACGACATTGATAAACTTCTTGGCTACCGCAGGACTTTCATAAAGCGGCGCCCGAAACTTGCCGTCTTTGCCGAACTGTTGATAACGCAGGTTTGATAGAATAATGGATGCGCTTTTCTCAAGATCCGTGTTGCGAATTTCCGAATAAAGGTCGGGGGGAGTAAAATATCCTTCTGCGTCAGCCAGTTTGGACAGTATTTCGATCAACTGGTCAATTTTAGATACGCCTTGAGGCGCTCCAGTCATTTGCACTTGAGATGTTCCATTCTCGGATGCGGTCGATTTGGCCATTCTTGTTTTCTCCAGGGTGAGCTTAACGGTTACATGTCTTGTATACAGTAGGTACGGGCACAGTTTTTTCATACAAGCATATATGGCTTTTTATTGTCCAGCTAAACTTGAACAGGAAGAGAGCGCAAGAGTGCGACAAAGCGTTGTATGCGGCTCCAGGGGCAGGCCTCACTATGTTCAGTGAAGTAGCTATTTATCGACCGTTTTGTGCAATGGTAGGTGACATATCAGGGGAATTGTCATAGAGAGGCGGGCAAGAAGTGGAGTAACCGTTCACCGGCGCCTTCCATCACGAGAAAGCCGGCGCGCCGGCGCCGAAACACTCATTTCTCCTGGAGACAGGGAACGTTCGGCAAGTTAGAGAGGGCATCGAGAGGGATTGGCCATTGGCGCTCATTGACTGCAAAGTTATCGAAATAACTCCTGGTGTTAGGGCACAGAAAACCCGTCGCTTAGCTTGGAAGTGAGGACTCCCGGCGCCGACCACTCGGATCGCCACCGCGCTCAGTTTCAGGCTTCGCATTCCTTCTGCGTGGGGCGCTTGTGCGGCAGAGTAAAGCTTATCTTGGTCCCTTGTTTCTTGTCGTTGGATTCCACCCAGATGCGGCCGCCGTTGCTCTCGACAATCTTTTTTACGATGGCCAAACCTACACCCGTGCCTGAATATTCTCTGCGGGTATGGAGGCGCTGGAACATGAGGAATATGCGTTCATTGAACTTGGGGTCAATACCGATACCGTTATCTTCAACGGAAAACACCCATTCGTCGGCGGTTTCTCGTGCGCTGACGTAGATACGAGGCGAGTCGGCGCCGTGAAACTTAAGACTGTTCGAGATGAGATTCTGGAATATCTGTCTAAGATGCAGCTTATCCGCAGATAGTGACGGTAGCGGCGCTATTACGATCTCAGCTTCGAGCTCTCGTATGGAGACACTGAAGTCCCTCAGGATTCTACGTAACAGACCGTTGCAGTCAACGGCTTCATACTCACTCGACCGAGACCCTTCTCTCGAATACAAGAGCAAGTCTTCGATGAGATTGGACATGTGATGGGCCGACTCCCGCGCCAAGTTCATGAGTCGAGTCGCCTCGGAAGGCAATGCCTCCTTGTGACGGTTTTCCATCATTTGAAGCGTCACGATAATGTTGCGGAGCGGTTCTTGGAGATCGTGGGAGGCTACATAGGCAAACTGCTTCAGCTCGGCATTTGTAGCAGTCAAGGTGTTCAGGGTAGCGTTCAGATCCGTTTGACCCAGCACGTTTTGCTCGAGCTGTTTCTTGAGGGTATTGTTTACTTCCTCCAGTTCGTGGGTTCGTCGTTTGAGAGATTCTTCCAGGCGGCCGTGGCTCTCTCTGAGAAGTTGTTCGGCCATTTTTCTATGCGTTATATCTAAAACGGCGGTGCGGCAGAAAGGCTCGGCGTCATCACCACTTCGAATATAAACGCTCTCAAGTTGCACAAATAGATTTCTCGTTCCATTATCCAATCGGGTTTCGCAGCTTTGCTTTTCACCGGAAAAGAACGCCCGCTGCAAATGGTTTCTGAAATCGGTCTTGTGGTTCTTCGCCACATTTTGAACGAATAAGGTATTGAGGCTCTTGCAAAAGTCTTTTTTTATTCTTGGTGAGGTCGGATAAAATCGCGTTACGGGCAAAGCCGTGATAGTGTGTTTTTGACATAAAGACGCATTCTCACAGGAGATGCCCGTGACGCTGAACAAAGCAATATCA